>NZ_JBHTBJ010000019.1:0-135016 GCF_042664765.1 Paractinoplanes rhizophilus
ACCACTGCGACCACCCCAGAAAGAACTCACGGAAGTCATCGTCCCAACCCGATACCTGCTCAGCCGTCACCACACCCGACAAACGACTCACAACCACACGAAGTGGCGACCTGCCGTAGCAGTACTAGGGCTTCGGTTGCATCCGGACAAGACCCGGATAGTTGATCTGCGAGAAGGCCGGGAAGGTTTCGACTTCCTCGGATGCCATTTCAGGGCTCGGATGTCGGGGCGATTGTGGGAGCAGAAGCGCATCGTGCGTTACTACCTGCATCGGTGGCCGGCGGTGCGGGCGATGAAGCGGCTGCGGGAGAAGGTCGGAGCCCGGACCGGTCGTAACCGCACAGGGGTGCGAGATGTCCGCACTGTGATTGAAGAGCTCAATCCGATCCTGCGTGGGTGGGGCAACTACTTCCGGACGGGTAACGCCGCCGACAAGTTCCGGCAGGCTGACGAGTACGTGGTGTGGCGGCTACGCACCTTGATGATCAGGAAGCATGGTCGCAACCTGCGAGCTGGCCAGGCCCAGCAGTGGAACGAGGACTGGTTCAACGGGATGGGTCTGTACCGGTTGCGGGGCACCATCCGATATCCGAGGACGGTGTAACCCATGCCAGGAAGATCATCGGTAAGCCGTATGCGGGAAAACCGCACGTACGGATTGAAAGGGGGAAGGGGAAACGGGCTCACCGAGCACCGCGCCCCGGACTACCAATGACCCGGCCTCGGACGGTGGTCCTCAACGGTGATCTCGGCGGCGGCAAGACCACCGTGTCGGTGATGCTGGCCGAGCGGCTCGGGGTGCGCCGGGTCAGCGTCGGCGATCTCTACCGGCAGATGGCCGCCGAGCACGGCATGACCGCGCTCGAGTTCAATCTGCACGCCGAGCTGGACGACAAGATCGACCACTACATCGACCAGCTTCAGCACGACATCGCGGCCTCCGGCGAGCGGCTCGTGGTCGACAGCCGGCTGGCCTGGTTCTTCTTCACCGACGCGCTGAAGGTCCACCTCGTCACCGACCCGGTCGTGGCGGCCCGGCGGGTGCTCGGGCGGCCGGCCGACGCGGTGGAGAGCTACGAGGACCTCGACGAGGCCTGCCGGCAACTGGCGGCCCGCAGCGAAAGCGAACGCGAGCGTTTTCTTTCCCGGTACGGCGCCGACAAGACCCAGCTGCGCAACTACGACCTGATCTGCGACACCACGCGGGCAACGCCGGCCGAGATAGTTTCGCGAATACTTTCGGCGCTCGACGCGTCCCGCGGCGGCCGGCCGGCGTGCTATCTCGACCCCGGCCGGGTGCGGGTCACCGCGGAGACGCGGGAGGACGGCGAGATCGTCGTGCGTCACCGCGCGCCGCATTTCGTGGCGGTCCAGGGAAACCGGCGGCTGGCCGCGGCGGCGTGCGGCGGCGAGACGCTGACCCCGATGCGGTTGGCTCCGGACCCCGCACCCTGACTCAGTTCCGGGCCCGGGCCGGTGACTCAGTTCCTGACCTGGGACAGCAGCTCGGCCGTGGCGTCCCAGAGGCGGCGTTCGCGGGCCCGGTCCTGGGCCATCGCGTGCACCTCGGTGACCTTTCCGCGCACCACGAAGGCGCCGTCCCGCAGCGACGCCCACTTCGGGTCGAGCGCCATCGAGGCCAGGATCGGGCCGGAGCTCGCGGGCGTGGCCACGCCGGGGATGCGGGCGATCGCCCGCATGACTGCCCGCAGGCCGGCGGGAGCGTCGCGGCCGAGGGCGGTGCCGGGCATCCAGCCGGGCTCGAAGACCGAGACGCCGACGCCGGCGGGCGCCCGGCGCTGCAGCTCGTGGGCGTAGTAGAGGATGGCCAGCTTGGCGTTGGAGTAGGCGACGCCGGAGGCGGTCATGCCGGGGTGGGCGTCGCCGGTCGCGGGCCGGGCCAGCTCGACCGGGTCGCGCCACTGCGCCTCGGGGACGTTCAGCAGGCGGCGCCAGAAGTTGGCCCGGTAGGTGTTCGAGCCGAGCAGGACGATGCGGGCGGGTGCGGTGAGCGACGTCAGGAGACCCTCGATGAGCTGGGCGTGGGCCAGGTAGTTGACCGCGAAGGTCAGCTCGTGGCCGTCGGCCGAGGCGCGGCGGGTGTCGGCGGACATGGCGCCGGCGTTGCCGATCAGGGCGGACAGCGGGCGGACGGCGCCGGTTTCCAGGAGGTTCCGGACGGTGGCGGCGGCCTCGCGCACGTCGGCGAGGCGGGACAGGTCGGCGGGGATGGTGTGGACCCGGGCGCCGCGGGCACGGGCGTCGCCGGCGACCGCGGTGAGGCCGGGGCCGCCGCGGCCCACCAGCAACAGGTCGGGCCGGGCGGGGTGGCCGGCCAGGGCCGGCGTGGCGGCGCGGCCGAGTCCGCGGGTCGGGCCGGTGATCAGCACAGATGTCATGAACCGAGCGTGGAACCGCGGCCGGGCGTCAGCCAGACGTCCGGTTTTCGTAGGACCGGCAGGGCCAGGACAACCGCGGCGGCGGCGCGGAGACTGGGAGCCGTGGAGAGCTGGGAGTTCGGGCGGACGTTGCGGCGATGGCGGGACCGGGTCGCGCCCGGGGCGGTGGGCGTGCCGGTCGGGCGCCGCCGCCGGGCCAGCGGGCTGCGGCGCGAGGAGCTGGCGGGCCTCGCGGGCATCTCGGCGGACTATCTGACCCGGCTCGAGCAGGGCCGGGCCACCGCGCCGTCGGCGCAGGTCGTGGAGGCGCTGGCCCGGGCGCTGCGGCTGCCGGACGGCGAGCGTGACCTGCTCTATCGGCTGGCCGGGCACGCGGCGCCGGGCCTGGATGTGGTGCCGTCCCGGGTCACGCCGAGCGTGCAGCGGCTGCTCGACCGGCTGGCGCACACCCCGGTCGTGGTGCACGACGCCTCGTGGACGCTGGTCACGGCGAACGCGCCCTACGACGCGCTGATGGGCGACACGACGGCCTGGCGCGGGATCGAGCGGAACGCGATCTGGCGTAACCTCGCCGGGCCGGGCGGGCGGGTCGTGCACACCGCGCGGGAGCAGGCCGAGCACGAGGCGCGGCTGGTCGCCGACCTGCGGCTGACGGCATCGCGCTATCCGGCTGACCGCGGGCTGAAGAAACTTGTCGGCGAACTTGCGGCGACTTGCCCGCGGTTCACGCGACTGTGGGAGGCCGACGCGCCGCCGCTGCCGGACCCGTCGAAGCGGAAGGTCGTTGACCACCCGGCGGCCGGCCGCATCACGCTCGACTGCGACACGCTGGTCGTGGCGGCCGACGACCTGCGCATCACGGTCTACACGGCCGAGCCGGGCACCGAGGACGCCGAGCGGCTGGCGCTCGCGATCGTCCTCGGCACCCAGACCCTCGTCTGATCGCGACGCCGTCCGGTCACGGCAGCAAGCTCATCGACGGTCCCCGCCCGGCGGTTCCGAGGTGGCGTTTCCGAGGTGGCCATGCAGGAACGTCGCGGCCGCGTCGGCGGCCTGGCCCACGTACGGCTCCACGTCGTACAGATCGATGTGCTGCCCGGCGTCCAGCCACCGCATCTCCTTCGGCCCCGTCGCGCCGGCGTAGAGCGCCTCGGCGAGCTCCGGCGCGCAGTACGCGTCGGCCCGGCCGTGCACGACCAGCAGGGGCGTTGCGGTGAGCAAGGGCGCGGCGCCGAGCGCATCGAAGGTCATGAGCGCGTGGAGCGACCCGTAGGTGACCCGGTTCTCCCAGTGCTCAGCCGCCGACCGCGGCGTTCCGTAGTAGGCGAACGGCTCGTCGCCGGGCATCGCCGCGATCGCGCCGCCCGGGGCCACCGCAGGCAACTCTTCGTCGTAACGCTCGACGAACGACTCGAGCGCCCGGCGATAGCCGTCGGGGTCGCCGGAGCTGAACCGGGCGGGGCTGTTGTAGGCGCCCGCGATGCCGACGACCGCACCGATTCTCGGGTCGGCGGCCGCCGCCCGAACCGCGTAACCGCCGCCGAGGCAGATTCCGGCGACCGCCACCCGGGCCGGGTCGACGGCCGGGTGCCCGGCGAGCAGGCTCACGGCCGCGCGCAGGTCGGCGAGTTTGCCCTGGCTGTCCTCGTGCGCCCGGCGTCCGCCGCTCTCCCCGAAGCCACGGTGGTCGAACGCGAGCGTGGTGAGGCCGCGCTCGTGCAGACGCGCCGCGTAGGTGCCGACCACCTGCTCCTTGACACCGGTGAACGGGCCGGTCAGAACCACGGCCGGAGACCCGTCGCCGGCCACCGTGAGGTTTCCGGCCAGTGTGACGCCGTCGGCCACGAAGGTCACCCGCTCGGTGCTCACGCCACTGCCGTCCCGGCCGGCGCCACGCCCGCCCCGGCCGGCGCCACGCGCGCCTCGGCCTCGGCCAGCTCCGCCGCCACCGCGTCCGCACCCAGACCGATCATCCACGTCAGCGGCGCGCCGGGCAGGAACCGGGTCATCACGGCGGTCAGCTCCCCGCGTTGCGCATCGGTCAGCGCCGGCGCTCCGCCGGCGAGCCGGCCGACCGTTTCGCGGTACATCATCAGGTATCGCCGCTGGTCGGCCAGCATGCCGACGCCACCGGGGGCGCCGTGACCCGGATGCAGAGTGAAACCGTCGAGCTGCCCGGCGACGCCGTCCAGCGCCACGAGCCAGCTCTCCCCGTGCCCGTCGGCGGTGTACGGGTGGGTGCCGTTGAAGGCCAGGTCGCCGATGAACGCGTGGTCGTCGAGGACGAGGTAGGAGTCCGCATGGCTCTCCGCCGCGCCGACGGAGTGCACGGTGAAGCGGAGCGTGCCCAGCTCCACCGCGTCTCCCGTCGACAGCCGCCGGTCCGGCACCCGGTGCTCACCGGGCCATTCGGCGCCGTACACCGGCTGCCATTGCGCGCGCTTCGCGCCGGCGATCCGGGCGATCGTGTCGGCCACCTCGGCGGTCGCATACACCGGCACGTCGTCGCCGGCGAGCATCGGCAGGCCGTTGAAATGATCCGGATGAGCGTGTGTCACGAACACGCCGAGCAGTGGCTTGTGCAGGGGCCTCGATCCTGGCCCGGAGCGCCCGGATGTCGGAGAGCAGCAGGTTGGCGTCGACGAGCACGACGCCGTCGGCCGCCTCGATCAGATAGCTGTTGACGAACAGGCCCGCTTCGGCGGCCGTGTAGGTGTGAATACGATATCGGGACGTGCGGTCGGACATGTCGGCCGTGTTCCTCTCCACGTTTACCTTCGACCGAACGCTAAGCCGCGCACTGCCCCGCGGACAGAAGGCACTTTTCGGTGCCCTTCGACGATCCCTCGCGGCATAGTGCGATTACTCGGGAGGCCGCACATGTCACTGGTGGTTCCGGAAGTGCTCGAGGAAAGTTGCGCGACGCGGCAGGCGCTCGAACGGCTCGCCTCGAAGTGGCGGGTGTTGCTTGTCTACGCGCTGCTCGCTGGCCCCCAGCGACATGCTGAGCTGCGGCGACGGGTGGAAGGAATTTCGCAGAAGGTGCTGACCGAGACGCTGCGTGACATGGAACGAGACGGATTGGTGGAGCGCCGAGTAGTGAAGGAAACGCCGCCTCAGCATGTCGAGTACGCATTGACTGATCTCGGCAAGACGTTGCAGGAACCACTGGCGGCCATCTGCGCCTGGGCGACGCGGACGGCCGTCTGATCGAGATTCAGGCACCGGCGCGCACAATCGGCACGCCCCGAGCGCGAAGGGCGTCTAGTCCGACGGTTTCGCGTCCTTCTCGCGGTCCAGCGCCAGATCAAGAGCCAGGACACTGGCGATGACGAGTAGCGGGTTCACTCCCGCCGCGACCTGGACCGCGTACGTGTCGCGCACGGTCAGCCAGCGCTTCGACACCGCGGCCACCTGCTCGCCGTCCTGCTCGATGACGTATTCGTGGTCGAGCAGATCGCCCTTCATCTCCAGGTCGTCGGGGCCGGGGACGTCGATGGTGAACTTGTCGCGGAACGGCGTGAAAAGTTTCTTGCGAACCTCGGCCGCCGTCTCGCCGCCGATGCGGATCTCGTAGGTCGGGCGCAGCGCGATCAGCTGCCGGTGCACCGACGCGACCTCCTCGCCGGCCGGGTCCTCGATCACCACCCGCCCGCGGACGCTGAACACCTTGCCGTCGACGTGGTAAAGCTTGGCGCCGTGCTCGTCCAGCACGTCGAAGTCGTCGCCGATCGCGAAGAAACGTTCCCTGATCAAGTACATGGAAAGATTCTCCACCCGCCGGCCCGGCGGCCGGGGACGGCCCGGCGGTGCACCGAGCCGGTCCGGAGCGGCGGGCGCGGCCGTCGCTGCGGTTGCTAACGGGCGAAACCTCGTACGTCATCTTCCTGGTTTTGATTGCGGGCCTGGGCCACGTCGGCGAGCAAGCGATCCCACTCGGCGTCCTCGCGCAGCGGAATCCGCTCGGTCGCCCGCGAGTTCGTGTACTCCCACCAGGCCGCGACCCGGACCGGCCACAGGCCCATGCGGATCGCGCCGCGCAGGAAACATCGGTGCGCAAGCAGCGTCGCGGCCAGCATGCCGGGGTCGAGAGTTTCGTTGTCGATCGCCTTGCCGAGGGCGCGGACGTCGCGGTGCATCTCGGAGTACGCGATCAGCGACGGCATCGCCGGCACCACCAGCTCGGCGTCCTCGGCGATCAGGTCGTCGGCGTAGGAGGGGGTGAACACCAGGTCGTCGACGGTCACGATGAGCGGGAGGATCTCGCGGCCGCGGCGCACGTCGAGCTGCACGGCGGGCGCCTGGGTGGGCACGAAGACGTCGGCCGCCTCGACCACGTCGCCGGGATCGAGCGACGCGGTGTCGCCCAGCGCCGGCACGTGGATGTGCAGAGCACCCCGCCGGATCGTCACCTCAAGGCCGGGGACCTCGGCCAACGCCTCGGTCAGTTCGTAGCTCCGCATGCGCCCGTTATACGTCACCGGCGCGAAAGGCTCGCGGCGGACGGAACAAATGTTTCTGCGGAGTATCCGGGTCATTGCGGTGGGAGCGCTCCCATGTAATGCTGTGCACACAGCCGGGAGCGATGCCCCTCGATACGCGAACGGCTGATCCCCCTGGCGCCAGGGTGCGCCACTTCGCATGTCTCGAGGAGCCACCACATGAGACCTGTCCTCATCCGCGGACTGACCGCGGCGGCTGCGGCCTCACTCGTCACCGGTCTGGGCATCTTCGCCGCGACCAGCGCGAGTGCGGCCGCCGGCTGCCGGGTCGACTACACGGCGAACTCCTGGAACAACGGCTTCACCGCGAATCTGAACGTCACCAACCTGGGCGACCCGATCTCGGGCGGCTGGAACGTCACCTGGACGTTCCCCGGCAACCAGCAGGTCACCCAGGGCTGGAGCGCGACGATTTCGCAGTCCGGGGCGAATGTCACGGCGAGAAACCCCGACTGGGCCACCGGGATCGGCACCAACGCGAGCGTGACCTTCGGCTTCAACGGCAGCTACTCCGGCACCAACACCTCGCCGGCGTCGTTCAAGCTCAACGGCGTGACCTGCACGGGCACGACCGGCCCGACCACCACGCCGCCGACGACGAGGCCGACCACCCCGCCGACGACGAGGCCGACCACGCCGCCCACCACCCCGCCGACGACGCCGCCGACCAGCGGCCCGACCGGAAACCCGGGCCAGCGGGTGGACAACCCCTACGCCAACGCCAAGGGTTACGTGAACCCGGAGTGGAAGGCGCACGCCGAGTCCGAGCCCGGCGGCAGCCGCGTCTCCAACAACCCGACCGCGGTCTGGCTCGACCGGATCGCCGCGATCGAGGGCACCGACGACTCCAGCTCCAACGGCTCGATGGGCCTGCGTGACCACCTGGACGCCGCTCTCGCCCAGGGCGCCGGCTACATCCAGCTGGTCATCTACGACCTGCCCGGCCGCGACTGCTCGGCGCTCGCCTCCAACGGTGAGCTCGGGCCGGACGAGCTGCCGCGCTACAAGTCGGAGTACATCGACCCGATCGCCGCGATCGAGGGCGACGCGAAGTACCAGAACCTGCGGATCATCAACATCGTCGAGATCGACTCGCTGCCGAACATCGTCACCAACACCGGCGGCCAGGCCGGCGCCACGGCGATGTGCGACACGATGAAGGCCAACAACGGGTACGTGCTCGGCGTCGGCTATGCGCTGAACAAGCTCGGCGCGATCGGCAACGTCTACAACTACGTGGACGCCGCGCACCACGGCTGGATCGGCTGGGACTCGAACTTCGGCCCCGTCGCGGACATCATGCTGCAGGCCGCGCAGGCCTCCGGCAGCGTCAACAACGTCACCGGCTTCATCACCAACACCGCGAACTACTCGGCGCTGCAGGAGCCGTGGATCCAGCCGAGCACCACGGTCGGCGGCCAGAACATCCGGCAGTCCAAGTGGATCGACTGGAACCAGTACACCGATGAGCTGACGTTCGCCCAAGCGTTCCGGCAGAAGCTGGTCTCGATCGGCTTCAACTCCAACATCGGCATGCTGATCGACACGTCCCGCAACGGCTGGGGCGGCTCGGCCCGCCCGACCGCGGCGAGCACGTCGACCAACGTGGACACCTACGTCAACGAGTCGCGCATCGACCGTCGGCTGCACGCCGGCAACTGGTGCAACCAGTCCGGCGCCGGCCTCGGTGAGCGCCCGAAGGCCGCCCCGGCCTCCGGCATCGACGCCTACGTCTGGGTCAAGCCCCCGGGCGAGTCGGACGGCTCCAGCACCCTCATCCCCAACGACGAGGGCAAGGGCTTCGACCAGATGTGCGACCCGAGCTACGGCGGTAACGCCCGCAACGGCAACAACCCGAGCGGCGCGCTGCCCAACGCTCCCATCTCGGGCGCGTGGTTCTCTGCCCAGTTCCAGCAGCTGATGCAGAACGCGTACCCGCCCCTTTCGTAACCCGCCCCCATAACCGCCGGGCCCCGCTCTCTTCCCACGAGGAGCGGGGCCCGGTGTTTTCTCGCGACACGCCTCCGCGATCGGTACCCCGGCGCACCCGCGCCGGGAAAGTCGGCTAGGAAAGGGACGTGGAAATTTCCAAGGTCGCCTGGTCCGCGGCGGGCCGGCGGCTCACCGCCGCGGCCGGGTCGGTGACCGGCAACCGGTACCAGGACAACTACGACGTGCTGCACCTCGATCCGGGCCGGGCGCTGGCGGTGGTGGCCGACGGCATGGGCGCGGGGCCGGGCAGCGCCGCCGCCGGCCGGACGGCCGTCGACGTCTTCGTTCGCGACGTGCCGGTGGGTTGCGTTCCGGCCGCGCTGCGGGTCGCGGTCGATCAGGCCCAGCAGGAGGTACGCCGGGCGGCCCGCACCCTGGACGAGCTGACCGGATGCACGCTCACGGCGTTCGTGGCCGACACCACCGCGGGGGCGTGGATCGTGCAGATCGGCGACTCCCGGGCGTACCGGTTGCGGGGCGGCCTGCTGGAGTTGCTGACCGCCGATCACACGGTCGCCTGGGTGGGGTTGCTCCACGGCTGGTTCGCGCACGACTCGGACGACGCCCGGATGGCGCGCTACCGCCTGACCCGTTACGTCGGTCACCCGGAAAGTCCCGAGCCCGACGTCCTCAACGTTTCGCTCCGGCCCGGCGACATTTTCCTGCTCTGTTCCGACGGGGTGAGCGACCAACTTTCGTTCGAGCGGCTGATCCAGTTGCTCGGCACCAACCCGGACCCGGCGGCCGCGGCGCACTTCATCCTGGAGGACACCCTCGAGGCCGGCGGCGCCGACAACGCCACCGCCGTGGTGATCAAGGTCGAGCCGGCGATCTGAGCCGGCGATCCGAGCCGGGCCGCGCCGTCGTTGCCGGACCGGACGGCGTCGTCCCCGGACCGGCGTGGCGCCCGGCCCGGGGACGACGGAGGCGGGTCAGAGGGGCAGGAGCTGGTCGTCCACGGTGGTGACGGCGCCGAACTCCAGCGAGAACGAAGCGGGGCAGGTTTCGCGTCGTCGCGGACGCGGACAGTGTCGGCCTCCGCGTACGACCGGGCCTGGTGCGCCCACTGAACCTGGTCCTCGGCGGTGCGGAACCAGACCTTGATCTCTCCGGGGGTCAGCTTGTCGAAGCGGTACCGGCCGCCCGAGTTGCCGACGCGGCCGGGCGCCCACTCGAACCAGCCGCCGAGGCCGATCTGGATCTGGTAGCCGCCCTCGTCGAGGCCGGTGACCCGGAACTTTCCGGCGGCGTCGGTGTGGGTGACGGCAACCGGGGCGCCGCGCCGGGTGGGCGGGTAGACGGTGATCTCCGAGTTGGCCAGGACGGCGCCCTTGGTGTCCCGGACCGAGCCGCAGAGGGTGCCGGTGCCGGTGCCGGTGCCGGTGCCGGTGCCGGTGCCGCGGCTCGTGCCGGCCCGCGCGGGCGAAGGTGATGGCATAGATCCGGGAGTGTCCTGATCGGAGTTCGCCGGTGTCTCAACCGAATCCGGCCGCGAAAGTTGCCGGAAAATCCTGTCGTTCGCCTGGCTCCGGACGCGAAAGTTGCCGGAAATCCGGCCGGCTCCGGGCGCGAAAGTTGCCGTCTCCGTGGATCCGGATCAGCCCGGCGACGACAGCGGAAGCGTTTCGAGCAGGTCGCCGGCCACCGCCCGGGCCGGCTCCCGGTACGCCTCCGCCAGCGCGCGGAAAACTTTCTGGGCGCGGGCGGCCGGCCAGCCGGTGGGCAGGTGCTCGACGGGCAGGCGGGGATCGCGGCGGATGGCGTCGAGCCACTCCGCCAGCAACCGCAGGCGCTCGGCGAGCGGGTCGCCGGTCGTCTGGGCGCCGGTCGTCTGGGCGCCGTCCCAGCGGCGGAGGAACTCCTCGTACCGGGCGCCGACCTCGGCGATGTCATAAGCGTCGCCGACCAGCTCGGCGATGTCGGTCGTTTCCTCGGCGCGCGCGAAGAAAACGCGGGCGTGCGCTTTCAGGCCGAGCGACGAAACTATCCCGGCCGCGTCCACCCGGCCGGGCGCGATCCACAGGCCGCCCTGCACCCGGCCGAAGCCCGACCAGGCCAGGCGGGAGCGCAGGTCGTGCCGCTCGCGCTGCATCGACTCGGGCAGCGAGAAGCTCAGCAGGGTCCACGTGCCGTCCCACCGGTCGTTGACCGCGCCGTCGTGCCAGATGCGGGCGCGGCCGTCCCGCAGGATCGCCGACGACCGCTCGGTGAGGCCGAAATACATCTTCCGGCCGGCCCGCCGGCGGTGCAGCAGGTCGCGCCCGACCATGCGGCTGAGCGTCGAGCGGGTGGCGTGGGCCGAGACGCCGGCTCGCCCGAGCGTGTCGATGATGCCGCCGGCGCCCAGGCAGACGCCCTCGTCGAGCGCGTAGGTGCCGAACAGCATGAGCATCAGGTCCTGCGGCTGCATGCCGCGATATTAGGCACATTGTTGACGGCCGTTAAGCAGACGCCTAACTTCGGAGGCGTGGATGACATCGAACTCTCGGGCAAGGTGGCCATCGTCACCGGCAGCGGTCGCGGCCTCGGCCTGGCGTACGCGAAAGCTCTTTCCGCCGCCGGCGCGTCGGTCGTGGTCAACGACGTGGATCGTGCCGCGGTCGACGAGGCGGTCGCCGCGCTGCCCGGCCCCGCCGTGGGGGTGACCGCGGCGGTCGGCGACAGCGAAAGCGCCGATCGTCTGGTCGCGGCCGCGGTGGAAAGTTTCGGGCGGCTCGACATCCTGGTCACCAACGCCGGCATCCTGCGCGACCGGGTGCTGTGGAAGATGACCGACGACGACTTCGACGAGGTGATCCGCGTCCATCTGCGCGGCACCTTCACCTGCGCCCGGGCCGCCGCGGTGCGGATGCGCGAGCAGGGCGAGGGCGGCCGGATCATCCTGATCTCGTCGCCGGCCGGCCAGCGCGGAAACTTCGGCCAGACCAACTACGCCGCCGCGAAGGCCGGGATCGCGGCGATGGCCCGCACGTGGGCGATGGAGCTGGCCCGCAACGAGATCACCGTGAACGCCGTCGTGCCGGTGGCCACGACCGCGATGACGCGCACGATTCCGGCTTTCGCGCCGCTCATCGAGGAGTCCGAGCGCACGGGCGAGCCGCTGCCCGCGTGGGTGCGCCGCGACGAGGGCCTCGGCAGCGTCGACGACGTCACCGGCCTGGTGGTCTTCCTCGCCTCCGGCGCGTCCCGCGGCATCACCGGGCAGGCGATCGGGGTGGGTGGCGACCGCCTGGCGCTCTGGGCGCATCCGCGGGAGAAGAGCGTCGCTTTCCGCGACGGCGGGTGGAGCGCCGCGGCCATCGCCGCCGGGTGGGCGTCGGGTTTCGGTTCCGATCTCGAGACGTACGGGATCCCCGCCCCCAAGCCGCCGGTCCCGCAGGAGCAGGGGGCCTCCGCGCCGTCCGCCGGACCGGGTGCTCAGGGCCAGGGGTCCGCCGGACCGGGCGCCGGCAGCGGCATCGGGGCCTGACGTGGATCTCGAGTCGCTGGTCGCGATCGACGTGCACGCACACGCCGAAGTGGGGCGGGACGGGCACACCTCGCTCAGCTCCACGCTGCTCGCCGCCTCGGAGGCGTACTTCAAGGCGCACGGGCACCGGCAGCCGACGGTCGACGAGATGGCCGGATACTACCGCGAGAGGCGGATGGCGGCCGTGGTGTTCACGGTCGACGCGGCCGCCGCGACCGGGCATCCGCCGATCGCGAACGAAGAAGTCGCGGAAAGTTGCGCGGCGCACCCCGACGTGCTGATCCCGTTCGCCAGCATCGACCCGCACCGCGGCCGGGCCGGCGCCCGCGAGGCCCGCCGGCTGGTCGAGGAGCACGGTGTGCGCGGATTCAAGTTCCATCCGAGCCTGCAAGGTTTCGCGCCGGACGACCGGATGGCGTACCCGCTGTACGAGACGATCGAGGAGCTCGGCGTGCCCGCGCTGTTCCACACCGGGCAGACCGGGATCGGGGCCGGCGTGCCGGGCGGCGGCGGGATCCGGCTGCGGTACTCGAACCCGATGCTCGTCGACGACGTGGCCGTGGACTTCCCGGAACTGCGGATCATCCTGGCCCACCCGTCGTTCCCCTGGCAGGACGAGGCACTTGCGGTCGCGACCCACAAGCCGTACGTGTATATCGACCTCTCCGGATGGTCGCCCAAGTACTTCCCGCCCCAGCTGGTGCGTTACGCCAACACGTTGTTGCAGGACAAGGTCCTGTTCGGATCCGACTACCCGGTGCTGACCCCCGACCGCTGGCTCGCCGACTTCGACCGGCTCGACATCAAGCCCGCGGTCCGCCCCAAGATCCTCAAGTCCAACGCCGCCCGGCTTCTGAACCTCGCCTGAAGGAGATCCCCATGGTCACAGTGAACGGACTCGACGAGCTGAAAGGCCTGAGCGGCAAGGACCTCGGCTACAGCTCCTGGCTCGAGGTCACCCAGGAGCGGGTGAACACGTTCGCCGACGCCACCGGCGACCACCAGTGGATCCACGTCGACGTGGAACGGGCGAAGGCCGGGCCGTTCGGCGGCCCGATCGCGCACGGATACCTCACGCTGTCGCTGGTCATCCCGCTCTTCGGCGAGATCCTCAAGATCGAGGGTATCAAGATGGGCGTCAACTACGGCCTCGAGAAGGTGCGCTTCCCGCACCCGGTGCCGGTCGGCTCCAAGATCCGCCTGAACGCGAAGGTCGTGTCGGTCGAGGACGTCGCCGGCGGCACGCAGAGCACCTTCGACTTCACCGTCGAGATCGACGGCGTGGCCAAGCCGGCCTGCGTGGCCCGCACGGTCTACCGGCAATACGTCTGAGCCATGCGCAACCTAGGGCTCGGCTCCTGGCCCGCGCGGCGGGCCGCGATCTCGCCGGACCGGGTGGCGCTGATCTTCGGCGACCGGTCGACGACGTACGCCACCCTGCACGACCGGGTCTCCCGCCTCGCCGGCCGGCTGCTCGCGGCCGGGATCGGCGCGGGCGACCGGGTTGCCTATCTCGGTCCCAACCATCCGGCCTTCGTGGAGACGATGTTCGCCACGTACGTGGTCGGCGGGATCTTCGTGCCGTTGAATTTCCGGCTGACCGCGCCGGAGGTCGACTACCAGCTGGGGGACAGCGGCGCCCGCGCTCTCGTCTACGGGCCGGAATGCGCGGCGACAGTTTCCGCCTCGGAGCGGGTAAGTTTCCTCGATCTTGTCGTGCCGCTGGCGGCGTTCGAGAAAATGATCTCCGACGGGGAGCCGGCGGCGCCCGACGTCCCCGTGACCCTCGACCAGCCCGCGTGCATTCTCTACACCTCGGGCACCACCGGGCGGCCGAAGGGCGCCGTGCTCACCCACGGGAACGTCGTCTGGAACACCTACAACGTGCTCGTCTGCGTCGACGTCACGGGCGATACGGTGACGCTGACCAGCGCGCCACTGTTCCACGTGGCGGCGCTCAACCAGTGCCTGCTGCCGACCTTCCTCAAGGGCGCCTGCTCGGTGCTCATGCCGGCGTGGGACGTGGACGCCTGCTTCGACCTCATCGAGCGGCACCGCGTCACCTGGATGTTCGGCGTGACGACGATGTTCGCCGGGCTCGCCCAGTCGCCACGATTCCGCGACGCCGACCTCAGCTCGGTGCGGAACATGATGGTCGGCGGGTCGGCGGTGCCGAGCGCGCTGATCCGGTCGTATCAGGATCGCGGGCTCACGTTCTGCCAGGGCTACGGGATGACCGAGACCGCGCCGGGCGCAACTTTCCTGGAGGCTCCGGAAAGTTCCGCGCACGTCGGCTCGGCCGGCGTGCCGGTGATGTTCACGGACGTGCGGTGCGTGCGGCCGGATCTCACCGGGACCGCGGTGGGCGAGCCGGGCGAGGTGCAGGTGCGCGGGCCGAACGTCTCACCGGGATATTGGCGCGACCCCCGGGCGACGGCGCAGGCGTTCACCGAGGACGGATGGCTGCGGACCGGGGACATCGCGGTGGTCGACGAGGCCGGGCACTACCGGATCGTCGACCGGCTCAAGGACATGTTCGTGTCCGGCGGCGAGAACGTCTACCCGGCCGAGGTGGAGGCGGCGATCTTCGAGCATCCGGCGGTGCTTGAGGCGGCGGTTGTCGGCGTTCCCGACGAGAAATGGGGCGAGGTCGGGCGGGCGTTCGTCGTGCTGGCGCCCTCGGCCTCGCTGTCGCTCGCCGAGCTGTCGGACTTTCTTGGCACGCGGCTCGCGCGCTACAAGATCCCGAAGTATCTCGATGTGGTGGAGTCGCTGCCGCGGACCGGGTCGAACAAAGTCCGCAAGGCGCCGTTGCGGGAGATGCCGTTGCCCCGCGTCGTTCCCTGACGCCGGGAACAGCTCGGAGGGCGGAACGCCAGCTTCGTTCCCTGAAGCGGGAACAGCTCGGAGGGCGGAACGCCGGCGGAAAGTTGCCGCGGCAGCGTGCCGGCGTTCCATTCGAAATTTCCGCGTTTTGATTTCCTCTTTCGCGCGTTTGTTTCCTGTTCCGCGCCCTTTGCGCCCAGGTTCGCCCGCTTTCCTCTGCGTCCGGCGCGCCGCGGGCGACGACCGGCCGCGATACCTGGGTAGTGCGCGGGCGGGCGGCCCGGATCGGCCCGGACGTTCACCGCCGGCGCCGGGCGCGGTTCGTATCCCGGACGACCGACCAGGCGTCGGCGACCGGGCCCAGGTGGCGGAGCTTGTCGGGGTTGAGCACGGCGCGGATCGTCTGGACCCGGCCGTCGAGGATGTCGAGGGTCAGCGTGTTCACGATGCGGCCCTCGCGGTCGCGGAAGAGCGCGCCCGGCTGGCCGTTCAGGTCGTGCGGCTCCATCACGCCGCCGACCTGGGCGAACGGCAAGCTCAGACCGGCCAGCACGCGGGCCACGTTGGCGGCGCCGAAGATGCCGTCGCCCCACAGCGGCGCCTTGCCGCCGCTGTCGCCGACCAGGCTGACGTCGGCGGCCAGCAACTCCTTGAGGCCGTCGACGTCACCGCCGCGGAAAGCGGCGAAGAAACGGTCGGCCAATTGCGCGCGCGAGCGGCGGTCCGCGGCGAACCGGGCCCGCCCCTCGTCCATGTGGCGCCGGGCGCGCACGACCAGCTGGCGGCACGCCGCCTCGGAACGGCCCACCGACTCGGCGACCTCGTCGAAGCCGAAACCGAAGACCTCGCGGAGCACGAAAACCGCGCGCTCGAGCGGGCTGAGCCGCTCCAGGAGCAACAGCGCCGCGGTCGACACCGAGTCGGCCAGCTCGGCCGCGCGCTCCGGATCCTCGTAGGGATCCTGGAGCAGCGGCTCGGGGAACCACCGGCCGACGTACTCCTCACGCCGGACCCGCGCCGAGCGCAGCACGTCTATCGCGATCCGGGACACCGTAGTGGAGAGAAAGTTTCGCGGCGAATCGGGCTGCGTGTGGCTGCGCGCGTAGCGCAGCCAGGTCTCCTGGACGGCGTCCTCGGCCTCGCTGACGCTGCCGAGAATGCGGTAGGCGATGGAGAACAGCAACGGCCGCAGCTGCTCGAACTCTTCGGTCCTCGTCACATCAGCTCCTCCTTGAAGCCCTGCCGCCAGGAGGAGTAGTGCGGCTGCCAGCCCAGCTCCCGCTTGGCCTTGGCGTTCGAGAACGCGCGTCCCTGCGTCATCATCGCCACCGCCGTCGGGCCGGCGAGGGGCCGGGCCAGCCAGAGCGGGATCCGCATCGGCGGCTTGGCGCCCGCGCACTTGGCCAGGTAGGGCAGCCATTCCCGGGCCGGCGCCGGCTCGTCGTCGACGATGTTGAACACGCCGGCGGCCTTCTGCTCCACGGCCAGCACGGTGGCGCTCGCCGCGTCGTCGAGGTGTACCCACGAGCAGTACCCGCCGCCGTCGCCGATGACCGGGTACTGCCGCTTGCGGATCAGCGCGACCTGGTCGTCGGTGGCGCCGGGGCCGTAGAACGAGCCGTACCGCAGCACCGCGCCGCCGGCCCGCGTGACCACCTCCTCGAGGTGGCGGATCGCCACGGCGCCCGCACCGATGCTGGTCGGGTCCAGCGGGTCGTCCTCGGTCTTCACCCAGCCGCCCGACCGCAGGCCGTTCCACGCGCCGTAGCTCTGCGCCACCACGTGGGCGTCACCGGACGCGGCCAGCAGGTGGTCGGTGCCCTCGGTGCGCAGCCGGTTGGTGGTGGCGAACCAGCGGTCGAAGTGCCGGATGTCCGGTTTGCCGGCGATCGCGGTCATCTGATGGACGATCACCTCCGGTTCGGCCTTCTCGACGGCGGCCCGCACCGACTCGGCGTCCAGGCCGTCCATCACCACCGCCGCGGCGCCCATCTGCTCCAGCATGCCGAGCTTGGCCGCGGTGGTCGTCGTGGCCGTCACCTCGTGCCCGCGCGCCACCAGCTGCGGCACCAGCCGCCGGCCCAGCACCCCGGCTCCACCCGCCACGAATACCCGCATGTCGCACTTCCTTTCCTCTCCCGCGCGTGGGGTTCGTCTCCCGCGCTCGGGCTCGTCCCCACGCACGGGACTCGTTCCCACGCTCGCTCGTCTCCGACCCTCGGAGCTCGTCTTCACCAGTCAGGACGCTTCAGGGTCTCCGGTTGTGACATGCCGCTGGGGTCTGGGGTCAACCCCACTTGATTTCCGGGGGCTCGCCGGATGTCGTGCGCATCGAAGGTCTTCCGTTGGTCGAGATCTCCGGCCAGAAAGGGATCTGCGCACCACCGTCGTCTCGGACAGTCGAAGGCGGCATCCGCCGCGGTGAATGTCCTTTAGGATCGGGTGATGGCCGGACATCCTGCGATCACTGGCGAGTACGACGACGCCTACCGCGCGGGGCGGCAGCCCTGGGAGATCGGCGGGCCGCAGCCCGCGCTGGCCGTGGTGGTCGAGCGCGAGGTGAAGGGCCCCAAGGTGCTCGACGCCGGGTGCGGGACCGGGGACCTCGCGATCGCTCTGGCGCTCCGGGGCCACGACGTGACGGGGTTCGACGTCTCCGGTGTGGCGATCGAGACGGCACGGCGCAAGGCGGCCGCGGCCGGGCTGGCGATCCATTTCGAGGTGCAGGACGCCACGCGGGTGTCGCTGGCGGCGGCGCCGTTCGACTCGGTTGTCGACTCGGGCCTGCTGCACAGCCTGCCCCGGCTCGCCGACGTCGCGGTCGAGGACTACGTCGCCCTGCTGCCGGGGCTGGTCGCGCCGGGTGGGCAACTGTTCGTGCTGGCGGTGTCGGCCGAGGCCGGGCAAGGTTTCGGCGTCACCGAGGAATTCCTGCGCGAAAGTTTCCCGAAACCGGTCTGGGCGGCGACCCGGATCGAGCGGACGACCGTCACGGCCGAGCCCGGAGGCGAGAAACTTTCGTTCCCGGCCCTGCTGCTGCGTGCGGTCCGGGCCGGCCGGCCCTTCTGATCGCGCAACTTTCTGAACGCGCATCGCCCCGGTCGCGCGGACGCAGGACCGGGGCGATGCGGTGGAAACCGACTACTCAGTGCGCCATGGCGCGCGGCGCGTCCGGGTCCACGACGAGCGGGCCGCCGCGGTACAGCAGGGCCGCGACGGCGGCGGCCACCACGAAGAAGCCGCACGACCACCAGAACACGGTGTGGTACGACGCCAGCTGGGCCTGCGCCTGCAGGATCGCCGACGGCGCGTGGGTCTCCGCGTAGTTCGTGGCCGCCGAGGCGGCGAACGAGCTGAGCAGCGCGGTGCCGATCGAGCCGCCGATCTGCTGCACGGTGTTGATCATCGCCGAGGCCACGCCGGCGTCGCGGTGCTCGACGCCGCTGGTGGCGGCGTTCTGCGTGGGCGCGAAGATGAGGCCGAGGCCGAGGCCGATGATCAGCAGGCCGGGCAGGACCCCGGACGCGTAATGCGAGTCGAGGTCGAGGCGGGTCAGGAAGGCCATGCCGCCCGCGGCGATCAGCGCGCCGGCCGGCACGAGCGGGCGGGGGCCGACGCGCGGCGTGAGGATCGAGCCCGCGGTGGTCGCGGAAGTCATGATGGCGGCGAGCATCGGCAGGAACGCGAGGCCCGTCTGGATCGGCGTGAACTTCAGGAAGATCGTGAGGTAGTACGTCAGAAAGAGAAAGATGCCGAACATGCCCGCGCCGGCGATGCCGATCGAGGCGTAGGAGCCGCCCCGGTTGCGGTCGAGGACGACGCGCAGCGGCAGCAGCGGGTGCGCGACCCGGGTCTCGATCACGACGAAGGCGATCAGGATGACGACGCCCGCGATCATCGGGACCAGCGCGGTGGCGGAGTGCCAGCCGTCGGTCTCGACCTTGCCCAGCCCGAAGACCAGGCCGACCAGACCGAGAACGGCCGTGACCACGCCCGGGATGTCCAGCCGGTTGCGGGCGCCCACCCGCTCGTCGGCCAGCTTGAGCAGCGCGCCGGCCACGGCGACCGCGGCGATGACCAGGTTGACGTACAGGCACCAGCGCCACGACGCGTACTCGGCGAGCACGCCGCCCAGCAGCAGGCCGACGGCGCCGCCCGCGCCGGAGATGGCGCCGAAGATGCCGAACGCCTTGCCGCGGTCGGCCGGGTCGGTGAACGTCGTGGAAAGAAGCGACAGCGCCGCCGGGGCGAGCACCGCGCCGAACGCGCCCTGCAGGCAGCGCGCGACGATCAGCAGCTCGAGGCCGTTCGCGGCGCCGCCGAGCGCGGAGGCGAGCGCGAAACCGATCAGGCCGATGATGAACATTCGCTTGCGGCCGAAAAAGTCCGACAGCCGCCCGCCGAGCAGCAGCAGGCTGCCGAAGGCGAGGGCGTACCCGGTGATGACCCATTGCCGCGAGGCGTCGGAGAAACCGAGGTCGTGCTGCGCGGTGGGCAGCGCGATATTCACGATCGTGGCGTCCAGGACCACCATGAGCTGGGCCATGGCCAGAACGACCAGGGCCCACCACCGACCGGAGCCGTCGGCGCCGGTCGAGGACGGCGGCGCGGCCGAGATGGGCAGTTCGGTAACGGTACTCATCTAGCGCCTTTCGCGGGCAAGCGGACGGAACAGGTCCCCGTTGCCTTCGGCGGCGCGGCAGGCGAGCTGAGGGGGCGCCGGAGCGCCCCCGCCGATGCAACCAAAATCAAATGGAAATGCTCAAACCTTCGGCGTACGCATGCAGCGGCGTGGGCCGGCGTCTCCGGTGAGGTCGCCCGCCGGTGACCGATGCCGTCGCGACCGCCGAAATTGCGCGGAAACTTGCGCTCCGCGGCGGCGAAACCGAACCGCGCTACGGCGGCGAAACCGAACCGCGCTACGGCGGCGAAACCGAACCGCGCAACGGCGAACTGAACCGCGCAACGGCGGCGAAACCGGACCGCGCCGCGGGTCGTTACGCTGACCCGGTGGAACGACCTGCTCCCGGGCTCGTGTTCAACGAGGTGCCCGAGCTCTACGACCGCGCCCGGCCCGGATATCCCGACGAATTGTTCGCCGATCTGGCCGCGCTCACCGGGATCGGCGCCGGGTCGCCGGTGCTCGAGGTCGGCGCCGGCACCGGCCAGGCGACCCGCTCGCTCGCGGCTCTCGGATGCGAGGTCACCGCGCTGGAGCCCGGCCCGGATCTGGCCGCGCTCGCCCGCCGCCGGCTCGCCGCTTCCGGCGCTGTCCACGTTGAACAGTCACCGTTCGAGACCTGGGACGACCGCGGCGCACGGTTCGAGGCCGTCGTTGCCGCCTCGGCGTGGCACTGGGTCGACCCGGCGATCGGGTGGCGGCGCGCGCACGAGATCCTGCGCCCTGGCGGCTGGCTGGCGGTGGTGGGCAACGTCGTGTTCCGCCGGCCGGGCGAGCCGGAGATGTACGCCGAGACCGCCGACCTGCACGAGCGGTTCGCGCCCGGCAATCCCGCCTGGAGTCACCCGCCGCTCGAGGAGGACGCCCGCGCGATCGACCAGGCCTGGGACGCCGGGGAATGGTTCGAGCCGCCGATCGTGCGCTGGTATCCGGCGGTCCAGTGGTTCAGCGGTCCGGAATTCGCCGACCATCTGCGCACCAATTCCCCGTACCGCAGGCTCGATCCCGAGGTGCGCGAGCCGTTGCTCGACGCGATCGCCGAGCGGATCCGCACCCGCATGGGCGACCGTGCCGCCCGCCGCTATCTCACGGTGCTGAGGGCGGGCCGGCGCCGGGAGAAGTAGCGGTGACTGCCGCGTGGCTCGTTGCCGCCTCCCTGCGCCGCGGGTGGGCCGTCATCGGACGCGGCGCGGCCCGGCGCAGGGCCTCGCGCTCGCGGGCCGGGTGGACGATCCAGCTCCAGATCCGGGCGCCGTCGCTGTGCATGCCGGAGCTGTCGCGGTGCGGCAGCAGGTTGGCGACGCCTATCACGACGCTGAGCAGAAACACCGTCAGCACGCAGCTTCGCGCCAGGTCGGAGACCTCGTCGCCGGTGGCGAACCGGACGAGGCCGTACGCCAGGCCGAGGTTGACGAGCGGGCCGGCGAGATGCAGCACCACGAACCGGAGCGGCAGGGCCGGCGCCGACGGCGAGGGCCGGACCCGGACGAACGATGTCTCCGTGAGCCGGATCCGCATGCCCGCCACCGGCAGCCGCAGGACCAGCGCCGCCAGCAGGTGCCCGCACTCGTGCGCCACGATCAGCGGCAGCACGCAGCCGACCGCGGTCAGGATCGGCAGGATCCAGCCGAGCGGGCCGCCGTCGATGTCGGCCAGTCCGAGCGGGGCCAGCAGGCCGTAGAAGGCGATCGCGATGAGCCAGGGGGCGATTCGGCGCACCGCGAGAGCTTAGACCGGATCGGGCCGGGAATGGCGATGGCGGCCCGCGGTGAGGTCCATCAGGAGCCGGGCGGCTGCCCCACCCGTACGTGTGGGAATCATCCCCGGAGAATGCGCCGTGCCGCGGCCAGCAGGTGGTCGCGGAAGTCCTCGTCGTCGAGGCCGGCCACGGCCGGGTCGGCGCCCGCCATCATCAGCCCACCGCTCAGCGCCGCTATCCGCACCCGGCTGCCGGGGTCGGGCGCCGTCCCGCCGAGCATGCGCCGGATCCGCTGCAGCGACCGCAGCGCGTGATGCGTGCGCACCAGCCGCACGACCACCGGGTCGAAGCTCAGCGTGGACGAGAGCCGGCGGAACTCCACCACCAGATCGACCACGCCGGCCAGCACCGCGTCCTGGCGGGCGGTGTGGCCCCGCTGTGCCTCGGCCCGCTCGGCGATCGGGCCGAGCCGCTGCAGCGCGGGGTCGATGACGGCGAGCACGATCTCGTCCTTGGTGGGGAACTGATGGTAGACGGCAGCCTTGGTCACGCCGAGCCGGTCGGCGATCATCTGCAGCGAGGTGCCGCTCACCCCGTGCTCGGCGAACAGGTCGAGCGCCGCCGCGAGGAGCCGCTCGCGCGCCGTGCCGGGCCGGGTCTCGTGCATTCCGGGATGTTACCGGCCCTTTTGGGTGCCTAGCCGCTCGGCTACTTTCCGCGCCGGGATCGGCGGGTGCCCGGGGCGTGGCGGTCGGAGTGGGTGAATGCTTGACCTGGAGCGCGCTCCAGGAAATAGCGTCGAAGCATGCAGACGATCGAACTCGGCCGCACCGGCCAGCAGGTCAGCCGGCTCGCGCTCGGCGCGATGCAGATGGGAAACGCCACCGACGAAGCCGACTCCGTCCGGATCCTCGACCGGTACCTCGAGGTGGGCGGCTCGTTCATCGACACCGCCGACTGCTACGAGTGGTGGGCCCGCCCGGGCAGCCGCGGCGGGGAGAGCGAGGAGCTCCTCGGGCGCTGGATGCGCGACGGCGGCCGGCGTGACCGGGTCTTCCTGGCCACCAAGGCGAGCGCGGTGCCGGCGTACTCGCCCGACCTGTGGGCCGCCGACGGCACGGCGAACTGGGACCTCGCCCGGCGCACGTTCGCCGGGGCCGGCGCCAGAACGCTGCGCGACGCGCTGGACGGCAGCCTGCGGCGGCTCGGCACCGACCACGTCGACCTCTACTACATCCACGTGGACGACCGCGCCACGCCGCTCGAGGAGACCCTCGAGACGCTGGCCGGGATGGTCGAGGCGGGCAAGGTCCGCTACCTGGGGTGGTCCAATGTGCGCACGTGGCGGCTGGAGCGGATCCGCGGGCTGTGCGAGCGCAACGGGTGGCCGCTGCCGGTGGCGGTGCAGCAGCAGCACACCTACCTGCGGCCGAAGGCCGGCGTGGACACGGCGTCCATCGTGGACCCGGAGCAGCTGGACTACCTGCGCGCGAACGACGACCAGACGCTGGTGGCGTACTCGCCGATCCTGAAGGGCGTCTACGACAGCGCGGACAAGCGCGGCAGCCACTGGATGATGGCCGACTACGCCGGGCCGGACACCGATGCCCGGATCGCCGCGGTGACCGAGGTGGCCGCCGAGGCGGGGGTGACGCCGAACCAGCTGGTGCTCGCGTGGCTGCTGCACCAGACGGCGCCGCGGGTGGTGCCGCTGGCCGGGCCCCGCACGCCGCAGCAGTTCGAGGATGCGCTGCCCGCCCTCGACGTGAAGCTGAGCGACGACCAGCTCACCCGCCTCGACGAGGCCGGCGCCTGAGCCGACGGGGTCCGGTCCGGCCCGGCCCCGTCCAGAGCGGCGGGCGCGCGCGTTCAGAGCGGCGGCCGTGGGGAGCGGCGGCCGTGCGGAGCGGCGCGCGTTCAGAGCGGTGGGCGCACCACGAAGGCGGTCGGGTCGTCCCGGTCGAGGCCGACCACGCCGTCCGCGTGGACCGAGAGCGCGCGGTCCGGATAATTGATCGATTCCAGGATGAAGGCGGCGCCGTCGCGGGTGGGGGACGTGCAGAAGGTGGCGTCGCGCTCGAACAATTCCGGGCCGCCGCGACGCTCCCAGCGGCGGGGGTGCTCGAGGCGCAGGACGAAGTTCCGGTGACGCAGGAAATAGCCCGGAAAGTTGACCGACTCGAGCGAGACGCAACCGCCGCGGCCGAGCCCTTTCCGGACGACGAATCGGGAATCCGCGCGTTCCCCGGCGGCGCTGCGCGACCCGATCCGGTCGACCCGGCCGACGAAGTCGTGATGCCGCAGCCGGAGGTCGGAACGGCCGGCCGGGGACAGGCCGACGGTCCGGCCGATGGTGAGGTCGACGACCGGCGCGGGCCGCACCGGGCGGGTCACGCCGGTCGGCGCGGGGCGGTGGCTCCGCGCCGGCGGTGTGGCCGGCGACGTCGCCGGCGCCGAGGTGAAGCTGCTGGCGGGGGCGGGCAGCATCGAAACCGCCGGGGACGGATCCCAGTCGAACGGTGGCGGCTCGACGACCGCCTGCGCCACCGGTGCGGGAATGTCGCCGCCGGACGGATAGATCAGCACCAGGATGCCGGCGACCCCGGCGGTGATGATCACCGCGGAGGCCACCAATATCCGGCGCGCCCGCGCGGCCTGTGCGGCGGCCGGCCCGGGCGGCAGAGCCCGATACGGGTACGGCGGCCGACCTTTCCGATCATCGTCGTGGCGCATGTATGATCCGCTCCTGCGGCCGGCGACCTAAGACGCTCTTAAACTCTCGAAAAGGCATTCTTGCGGCGAAGGGCGCGAATCGCAAGAGTGAGATTTAAGCCCATCTTTGGCCGTCTTCGCGATCGCCGCCGCGGAAATCGAACCCTTGGGCGGGTGCGCTGCGTATTGCCAGTCGACGCCATAGCCGCACCGAGGGGACATTCGCGTGGACGGCTCGCACGAGACCAACCCGGCCGCCTCCCCACCGGCCACCACGACGGGCGGCCCGACGGGGGAGTGGCCCCGCATCGCCGACTTCTGGCCCGACGCTCCACATCGGATGAGCCCGGAAGCGGACTACTACCCGGGCGACGACCCGGCCGAGGCGACCGCGCCGCCCCCGTACCCGAATCAGGCGCCACCCTCGCGCTTGATCGGCCCGCCGCCCGCGCCGGCCGGCAAAGCCCTGCGGTTCCTGCTCGGCCTGCTGGCCGTCACCGTCTTCCTCGGCGGCAGCGTGATCGTGCTGGCCCGGATGGTGCTGGGCGGCGACGGGACGTCCGTCGCGGTGACCACGCCGCCGGCCGCCGACCCGCAGCCGTCCGCCTCGGCCGCGCCGAACCCGCCCGTCTCGATCGCGCCGCAGGCGCCGCCGTCGGCCGGTGCCCCGGCAATCCCTTCCGCGACGACGAGACCCACCACCGCGCCGGCCGATCCGCCGTTCAGTTCCGGGACGTTCGAGCTGGGCAGCGACCTCGCCGTGCTGATCGTGAGCGTCGCCGCGATCGGCGCCGATCCGGTGCGGGTCTCGGTTCCCGCCGGCAGCGGGATCAAGCCGAGGCTCGACCGGGACGGCAGCACCGTGCGGCTGACCGCGAAGGTGGCCGAGGACGCCGCCGGGACCGACCCGGTCACCGTGCGGTTGAACAGCCGGATCACCTGGTCGGTGAAGATGACCGGCGGCGTGCGGGACGCGAGATTCTCGCTGGCCGACGGCTGGGTGCGGCGCATCGACCTGACCGGCGGCGCGGCCCGGATCGACATGTCGCTGCCCACGCCGGGCGAGACGCTGCCGATCCGGATGACCGGCGGGGTCAACACGTGGAACATCACCACGGCGAAGGAGGTGCCGGTCCGGGTGCTGCTGCGCGACGGCGGCGGCCGGGTGACCCTCAACGGCGACCGGACCCGGGGGATCGATCGGTACACGCGGTTGCGTGCGGACGGCCGCGACGACGTCGAGTCGGGCGGGCTCGACATCGAGGCGGTGGCCGGGATAGGCGCGCTCACCGTGGCCCCAGCAGGCGGAACAGGGTGAGCCACTGCTCCGGCCAGACCTCGCCGACCGGGGTGTCGAAGCCGATCCGGGCCGCCCGCGCCGCGCCGTTCGCGCGCCGGTTTCCGTAGCGCCGCGCGACAGTTGCGTGCAGCGAGCCGCCCGCGCCGGAGAAACCTTCCTCGACCAGCCGCGCCCAGGCCGCCCGGTGGCGCGGGGCGACCAGCGGGACCGGGCGGCGCTCGAGCCGGAGGATCCCGCCGTCCACCCGCGGCACCGGGCGGAATGCGTGCCGCGGCACCCGGCCGGCCAGGTGCCACGAAAACTCCGGCCAGGTCAGCACGGTCAGCTTGCTCCACCGGCCGAAGTCGCCGGTGCGCTTGCGGGCGTATTCCCACTGGGTCAGCAAGGTGGCGCGGCGCAGGGCCGGCGCGTCGAGGCACCAGCGCACGACCGCCGCGGTCAGCGCGTACGGAATGTTCCCGACGACGGCGAAACTTTCCGCCGGCGGCGTCGCCGCCAGGAAATCCTCGGTCCGCACCCGGAGGCGCCGATGTCTCGGCAGGTGGGCGGCCATGTCCGGGTCGATCTCGTACGCGACGACGCGCGCCGACAACGAAAGGAGCTCCCGGGTGAGGCGGCCGCGGCCGGCGCCCACCTCGTACACGGCCAGGTCTTGATCCTCGACGGCGAGCGACGCCAGGCGCCGGACCCAGGCCGGGTCGGCGAGAAAGTTCTGTCCCAGGGTGCGGCGGGCGCGGGAATGCTCGCGCCGGGTGGGTGTTGCCATGGCCTTCGAAAGTCCCGTCTGCCGCCTCGCTGGGCGGCGCACGTGGACAAGCCTCGACGAGGGCCCGTCCGATCTCACATGGACTCGTCCGGCCCTGGCGGGAAGAAGCGGCTTACGCCAGGGCGAGGCCTGGCGCGCGCATGCGAATCGCGTGCTGCGGTCCCCGCGAGGGCGCGAAGACCAGGTGAGTCACCGACATGGGCGCCACCGTATCCGTAGCTTTCCGGCCCGTCAGCCGAATTTTCGCGCGTAGTTTCGCGGTCACGCTCCGGAATGTGGCGGATCTCGCCCGACAGGTACACGACAGGGTGCTGGTGGCGGGGGTCCGCGGTGCGCAGGCTGTTGGCATGACGACAACGTTCGACCGGGAACGCGTGCGCGGCAGCGCCGAGACGCTCAAGGAGAAGCGGCTCGAGATCTCGGAGCTCGAGATACCGCCCGGGCGCGGGTGGGATCCGATGCGCGACCGGATGGCCGAGGTGCTGTCCACCCATCCCGGCGGCATCGGCGAGGTGATCACCAAGCTGGACGCCCTGCAGGTCATCATGGACCAGTTGCCGCCGAGCCCGGCGAAGAACCGGGTCTCCGCGTTCAACTCGCTCTACAACCGGATCACCCGCCGGGTCGACGGCGCGCTGGTCACCGGCGTCAACCAGCCGGAATTCCTCGAGTTGCTCGACGTGGAGTTCGCGAAGCGATATTTCGCGGCGCTGAGCCTGTGGAACGACGACAACGAGGACACCCCGGACGTCTGGGAGGTGCTCTTCAAGCGCGGCCACGACCTGCGGATGAGCCGCCTCACGGCCGCGATGCTCGGCGTCAACGCGCACATCAACCACGACCTCGCGCTGGCGCTCATCGGCACCTGGAACGAGACCGGCGCGCCGGTGGGCGACGAGATCCACCCCGACTACCTGCTGGTCAACCAGATCTTCTACGAGGAGATCCCGCCGCTGCGGCGCGGCTTCTCGACCCGCTGGCAGATGGAGATCGACGAGTTCGTCGGCCCGCTCGACGACTGGAGCCAGCGCATGCTGGTCACCGTCACCCGCGCGCACGCCTGGGACCAGGGCTGCCGCCTGTGGGACCTGCGGAACGACGCCGAGGACTTCGAGGAGGCCCGCCGCGCGATGGACCGGGCCGCGTCGCTGGTGGCCGAGTTCGCCATCGTCGGCGACCGGCTGGTCACCCGGGCCGGCTGGGGCATCACCGGCACGTGGCACGCCCTGCGCCGGGTCTTCGGGCGTCGGAAACGGCCTACGATCAACGTGTGATCGGCGACCGGTGGGGCGTGAGCGACGCGGAAACCGCGCGCCCCTACGCGTGCGACAGTTTCGTGGCGTCCCCGTCGCTGGTGGCGTGGCGCGGCGTCCGGGTGGATACCCCGCCGGAGAAGGTCTGGCCGTGGGTGGCGCAGGTCCGGCTGGCGCCGTACTCGTACGACTGGATCGACAACCTCGGCCGCAAGTCGCCGCGTGCGCTGGCCGGCCTGCCGGAGCCGGTGGTGGGCGAGCCCTTCACCACGGCGGGCGGGCGCCGGCTCGGCCGGATCGTCGCCGTCGACCCCGGCGTGCAGCTGACCGCCACCATCATGGGCGCGTTCCTGTCGTACGCGCTGACGCCGGAGGGCCCCGACGCGACGCGGCTGGTGCTCAAGGTCGTGATGCGGACGAACAATTTGCTGGCGTTCTGGCTCAACCTCGGCGACCTGGTGATGGCCCGGCGGCAACTGCTCACCTTCAAGCGCCTCGCCGAGGCTTCTTAGCCAACTCTTAGCCGGGACCGCGGCGGCGCGACCGATCCTGGGAGGATGACCACACCAGTGCGGATCTTGGTGGTGGAGGACGACATCGCGGTCCGCGACTCCCTGGCGCGCAGCCTCCGC
Organism: Paractinoplanes rhizophilus; assembly: GCF_042664765.1. Taxonomy (NCBI): domain Bacteria; kingdom Bacillati; phylum Actinomycetota; class Actinomycetes; order Micromonosporales; family Micromonosporaceae; genus Paractinoplanes; species Paractinoplanes rhizophilus. Next base: position 28,232 of record NZ_JBHTBJ010000019.1, read on the forward strand.
TTCGAGGGACACCAGGTCGACACCGCCGCCGACGGCGTCGCGGCGCTCGACGCCGTGCGCGCCACCGAGCCGGACGCCATGATCCTCGATGTCATGATGCCCCGCCTCGACGGCCTGCAGACCTGCCGCCACCTGCGCGCCGAGGGTGTCGCCCTGCCCGTGCTGATGCTCACCGCCCGCGACGGCGTCGGCGACCGGGTCGCGGGCCTCGACGCCGGCGCCGACGACTACCTGGTCAAGCCGTTCGCGTTGCAGGAGCTCCTGGCCCGGCTGCGGGCGCTGCTGCGGCGCTCGGCCCGCGCCCCGGTCCCGGCGGGCGATTGGCTGACCTTCGCCGACGTACGCCTCAACCCGGCCACCCGCGAGGTGCGGCGCGGCGAGCGCCCGCTGCGCCTGACCCGCACCGAGTTCGCGATCCTCGAGTCGTTCCTGCGCCGGCCCCGGCAGGTGCTGAGCCGGGCGGCGCTGTTCGAGCAGGTTTGGGGCTACGACTTCGGCGAGCAGTCCAACAGCATCCACGTGTACCTGGGATATCTGCGGCGCAAGCTGGAGGCCGAGGGGGAGCCGCGGTTGCTGCACACGATCCGCGGGGTGGGTTTCGTGCTGCGCGAGGATCCGCTGTGACGGGCGCGGGGTCGCCGCCCGGAAGCCGTGGGCGGGACACGGCCCGGCGTCCCGAATCGGGGTGGTGGCGTCGCCGTTCGCTGCATGCCCGGCTCTCGCTGCTGGTCGCCGGCGCGGTGGCGGTGGCGCTGGTGGCCTTCGCGGCGGTCGCGTTCGTCGCCGCCCGCGCGATCCAGGAGCACCGCCTCGCCGAGCAGCTCACCGCCGACGCCCGCACGATCGCCCGGGCGCCCGGCCAATGGGCGGCCGGCCGCGACGGGCCGCCCGGCCGGGGCTACCCGGGACATCCGGACGGCCGTCCCGGGCGCGGCGACCCCCGTCGCGAGCTCGGCCCGCGCTGGCAGATCATCAACGCGTCGGGCCAGGTGGTCAGCGCCCCGGACACGCCGCTGCCGGTGACCGGCGCCGCCCGCCAGGTCGCCGCTGGCGTGGGCCGGCGTCCCGCGAAGCAGGCCGTCGAGCAGGTGACGATCGGCGCCGACAGCTACCGGATGCTGACCACGCCGCTCGCCGGCGGCGGCGCCGTCCAGGTCGCGATCAACGAGGCGGAGTCCCGGCACACGCTGACGGTCCTCGCCGTCTTCCTGGCCGCCGGCTGCGTGATCGGCATCGCCGGCGCGGCCTTCGCCGGCCGGGCGGTCGCGCGGGCCGGCCTGGTCCCGGTCGAGCGGCTCACCCGGGCCGTCGAGGACGTCGCGGCCACCACCGACCTGACCCGGCCCATCGAGGTGACCGGCGACGACGAGATCGCCCGCCTGGGCCGCTCGGTCAACACCATGCTCGCCGCCCTGGACACCTCCCGCCGCGCCCAGCGCACCCTGGTCGAGGACGCCGGGCATGAGCTGCGCACGCCGCTGACCAGCATCCGCACCAACGTGGAGCTGCTGCTCACGGTCGAGCGCCGGCCGGATCTGGCGCACCGGCTGCCGCCGGAGGAGCGGGCCCGGCTGCTGGCCGACCTCGACGCCCAGGTGCGCGAGCTGGCGGCCCTGACCACCGAGCTGGTCGAGCTGGCCCGCGAGGAGACCACCCGCGAGGCCGCGGAACAGGTCGCGCTGGGCGACGTGGTCACGGCCGCGATCGATCGCGTACGGATCAGAGCACCCGGCCTCGTCTTCACCTCGTCGCTGTCCCCGGTGACGGTCACCGGCCGCCCCGGCGAGCTGGAGCGGATGGTGGTCAACGTCCTCGACAACGCCGCGAAATGGAGCCCGCCCGGCGGCGAGGTGACCACGACGCTGACGCCGGACGGCACGCTCACGGTGTCCGACGCCGGCCCCGGCATCGCCCCCGAGGACCTGCCGCACGTCTTCGACCGGTTCTATCGCGCGGCGTCCGCCCGCTCGATGCCCGGCTCGGGCCTCGGCCTGGCGATCGTCGCGCAGACGGCCGCCCAGCACGGCGGCACGGTGACCGCGGGCCCGAACACCCCGCATGGCACCACCGTGACGATCACCCTGCCGCCGGCGGGGCCACCGCCCGGCGGCACGCCGCCGGACTGAGCGCCGTGACCCGGGCCCGCGGAAATCCTGGTCCGCCGCCGTCTAGGGTTCCTGGTGTCCGGTCCTGATCGTGCGACCCGAGGAGTGCCGATGTCCGTCGTTTATCCCGCGTGCGGGCGGTGACCGGGATGGCGGACGAGACCATCGGCATCGTCGGCGCCGGCATCGTGGGGCTGGCCATCGGCCGGGAGCTCACCCGGCGCCGGCCGGGCGCGCGGGTCGTGGTGGTCGAGAAGGAGGACCGGGTCGCGGTCCACCAGACCGGCCACAACTCGGGCGTCGTGCACGCCGGCATCTACTACCAGCCGGGCAGCCTCAAGGCGCGGCTCTGCACCCGCGGCGCGGCCATGCTCCGCGAGTACTGCGCGGACCGGGATCTTCCGTACGACGAATGCGGCAAGCTGGTCGTGGCGGTGACGCCGGACGACGTGACCCGGCTCGACGCGCTCGCCGCCCGGGCCGGCGTCAACCTCGTGCCCGGGCTGCGCCGGGTCGGCCCCGAGGAGATCCGCGAGATCGAGCCGCACGGCGCCGGTCTCGCGGCGCTGTACTCCCCGCGGACCGCGATCACCGACTACGCGCGGATCGCGGAGTCGTTCGCCGAGGACATCGTGGCGGCCGGGGGAGAGGTGCGCTTCACCTTCCCGGTCACCGGGGTGCGGCCGGCCGGCGGCGGCCTGCTGGTGTCGTCGCCGGCCGGGGAGCTCGCGGTGGACCGGCTGATCGTCTGCGCGGGCATCCAGAGTGACCAGGTGGCCGGGCTGGCGGGCGACACCGCGGCGCCGCGGATCATCCCGTTCCGCGGCGAGTACATGCGGGTGAAGCCGGAAAAATCCGGCATGGTGCGCGGGCTCATCTACCCGGTGCCCGACCCGCGGTATCCGTTCCTCGGCGTGCACTACACCCGCCGGGTGGACGGGAGTCTCGAGGTCGGCCCCAACGCGGTGCTGGCGACCGCCCGGGAGGGCTACCGGCGCGCCGACGTCTCGGCCCGCGACCTCTGGGGGATCGCGACGTGGCCGGGCGCGTGGCGGATGGCCGGCCGGCACTGGCGGACGGGCGTCAAGGAGATGTACGGCTCGTTCTCCAGGCGCGCGTACATGCGGGCGGCACGGCGCTACGTGCCCGAGATCGGCGTGCACGACGTGGTCCGCGCGGGCGCCGGCGTCCGCGCCCAGGCCGTCGACCGGGACGGCAGCCTGGTCGACGACTTCCGGATCCACCGGCTGGGCGCGGTCACCGCCGTACGCAATGCGCCCTCGCCCGCCGCGACCTCCAGCATGGCCATCGCCGAGCACGTCATGGACGTCATCGAGGGCCGGAGCGCGAGCTGACCCGCGCCCTCGTCACGCCGTCCGGGCGAAGACCACCAGGTTGGCGCCGTGCGGGCCGCCCACGGTGACCAGGGTCAGCACCGGGTAGTCGCGCGCGCCGTAGACCCGTTCGTTGGGGAAGGCCTTCTTCGGGTACATGCCGACGCCGATGACCACGAAACGCGCCTCGCTCGCGTCGGCGCGCCGCACCACGATCTCGTCGCCCGGCCGCAGCAGCCGCAGCCGGTGGAAGACGGCCGGGTCGCCCTCGGCCGTGGCGGCGTGCCCGGCGAGGACCGACGAGCCGGTGCCGCCCGGCGCGGGGGAGTTCCGGTACCACCCGGCCGGCCCGTGCGGGACCGGCGGCGGGACGTCGAGGGTGCGGTCCGACCGCAGGCCGATCGGCACGACATCGGCCACGAGCTCGACGGCCGGTATCTCGACGGCGATCGGCGCCGCCGGCCCGGCGACCCCGGCCGGCGCGGCCGTGCCCGATGTCGCCCGGTCCGATGTCGCCCGGCCTGATTTCGCCCGGTCCGATTTCGCCCGGTCCGAGGTCGCCCGGCCTGATTTCGCCCGGTCCGAGGTCGCCCGGCCCGGCGCCGATCTCATCTGGCCGGCATTGATCCGGCCGGCATTGACCTGATTCGGATTGGCCGGGCCGGCATTGGCCGAGCCGGCGTTGGTTGGGCTGGCGTTGGCCGGGCTGGCGTTGGCCGGGCCGGCGTCGGCGGGGCCCGATCCGGTCTGCTCCGGCTTTCCGGCGTCAGCGAGCACGCTGTCCTCCCGCAGGTCACGTGGGATCGCGCCGGTGGGCGGATGGGGCGCAACGGGCGGGAATGCCCGCAGGCGCACCTTAGACCCGCCCGGCCCGGCGCGGAACCGTGGTGTCGGAGATCGGTCACTCGCGGGCGTAGGTGACCGTCCGGCCCGCGTCGCGGAAGCCCAGCCGGTGGTGGAGCCGCCGGATCCGCGCCCGGCGATCGTCGGAGGACGGGCTCGGCCGGGCGAGGTCGCCGATGCGCCAGGGACAGTCCGGGGTCCAATCCCGCTGCACGGCGCGCTGCATGGCCCGCAGCTCGGCCGGGGTCACGCCGGTCATCGGTGCCCGGGCTCGGGCACGAGCGCCTCGTGCCCGACGAAGAGCCGGGTGCCCAGGCGGGCCCGGCGGATCGCGTCGCCGCCGGCCCGTTTGGCCTCGTACATGGCCTGGTCGGCGCGGTACAGGGCGTCGCCGAGGGCGATCGCGGGCGCGGCCGCGATGCCGATGCTCACCGTCGCCGGGCAGTCGGGCAAGGCGCGCACGGCGGCCAGCATGCGGGCGGCGGTGGTGGCGGCGGTGGCGGTCGAGGCGTCGGGCAGCAGGGCGCCGAACTCGTCGCCGCCCAGGCGGGCGATCAGGTCCTGGTCGCGCAGCTGGGCGGAGAGCGCCTGGGCGATCGCGCGCAGCACCGCGTCGCCGGCCGGGTGGCCGTAGGTGTCGTTGATCTGTTTGAACTTGTCGGTGTCGATGATCAGGACGGTGACCGTGGCGTTGGGCGCGGTGGGCAGGGTCTGGGCGCGGCGGACGGCGCGGTCGAAGGCGCGGCGGTTGGCTATCCCGGTCAGCGGGTCGAGGTCGGCGGCGCGGGTGGCCTGCTCGTGCTGGGCGCGCAGGGCCTCGAGGGACTTCAGCGTGGCCGCGGTGTGCAGGGTGTGCTGGCGCTGGCGCCAGAGCGCCGCGGCCAGGGTGTCGCCGTAGGACAGGCCCATCGTGGCGCCGGCCGAGCCCTGGGCGGCGAGCAGCACGGCGTGGGTGCGGTGGGTCGCGGCGGTGATCAGCCAGCCGGAGTCGGCGGGCAGGCTGGTGACGGCCTCCTCGATGACCCGGACGGCCTCGTCGAGTTTGCCCGAGCGCTTGAGCGCCACTGCCCGGAAGGACCAGCTGAACGCCAGCATCGACGGCGCGACGTGGCGGCCGGTCAGCGCGGCCACGTAGTGCTCGATGTCGGCCGACGCGCCGGCCGGATCCTCGCGGTCGGCCCGGGCGCAGGCTGCCATCAGCAGCGCCAGCTCGCGCCACGTGTCGGCCGAGGCGCCGGACGCCTCGGCCGCGGCCTGCAGCGCGAACTGCTCGGCGATGGCGGTGTGCTCCTCGGCCTCGGCGATCTGATCGACCTGGTACAGCTCGAGGGCCCAGTGCAGGTGCATCTCGGCGAGGTCGAACAGCCACATCGCCCGGTTGCCGTTCTGTTCCGGGTCGGCCGCGCTGATCGCGTACGCCGCCTCGTACTGCGGGCCGGCCAGCTCGTACAGCCGCAGCTGGAGGTAGCCGACGGCGATCGCGACCCGGGCGTTCACGGCCGCGACCGGGTCGAACCCGCCGCGCAGGGCCGCCTCGGCCGCGGACAGGTCGCGCAGCGCGGCGTCGACGTCGTACTCGGCGATGTCCTCCTCGCCCAGGCGCAGCCGCTCGGAGGCCCGGGTCGCCAGCGCGCACGCCACCCAGCCGTCGCTGCGCTCGCGTTCCGCCGCGCGCAGCATGACCTCGACCGCGTCGAGCGCGCCGCGCAGCTCACCCCGGACGATCAGCGCCACCACGCGCACGAAGTGCAGGCAGGCGAGGTCGCCGCCCGGCGTGCCCAGCTCCGCGGTGACCTCGGCCAGCACCGCGTCGGCCTCGCCGGCCTGCGCCCGTTCCAGCAGCCGTGCGGCGCGCCGCGAGGGGTCCTGCATGGGCGACCGTCCAATGGCGATTCAGTGGGGAAGCTCGCGTTTCAGGACCTTACCCGTGGCGTTGCGGGGGAGCGAGGCCAGGAAGACGATGTCGCGCGGCACGCAGAACCGCGCGCGATGTCGCCGTACGTATGTGCGAATGGCGTCCGGATCGAGCGACGCCGATTCCCGCAGCACCACGTAGGCGGCCAGCCGCTGCCCGTACTCGTCGTCCGGGACCCCGATCACCGCGCATTCCCGCACCTCCGGCAGGTCGGCCAGCAGCCCCTCCACCTCGGACGGGAAGACGTTCTCGCCGCCCGAGACGATCATGTCGTCCTCGCGGCCGTCGACGTGGACGCGACCCGAGGCGTCGACGTGCCCGAGATCCCCGGTGGCGAGCAGGCCGTCGCGGATCTCGCGGGCGCTGCCGTTGGTGTAGCCCTCGAACAGCATCTCGTTGCCGACGAACAACCGTCCGGTCTGCCCGGGCGGGACCGGCGCGCCGGCGGCATCGAGCACCGCCACCGTGGTCCCGCGCGGGGGCCGTCCCGCGGTGCCGGGCGCGGCCCGCAGGTCGGCCGGGGTGGCGATCGAGGCCCAGGAGGCCTCGGTGGAGCCGTACAGGTTGTAGAGAATGTCGCCGTACCGGTCCATGAATCGCGTGGCCAGCCCGCCGGGCAGGGCCGAGCCGCTGACCGCGGCGATGTCCAGCGCCGGGCGCGGATGCTGCGCCGGCAGCTCCATCAGGCCCTGCAGCATCACGGGTACGGCGATGAGCGCGGTGCAATCGTTCTCGCGCATGAAGGTCAGCGCCGCCGCGGGCTCGAACCGTCGGCGCAGCACGACCGTGGCCCGCAGCGCGAGCGCGATCTGCAATCCGGCGTAGCCCCAGGTGTGGAACAGTGGCGCCGCGATCATCAGGCGCACCCCGGCCCGCAGCGGGATCCGGTCGATGATCGAGCAGAGCGGGCCGAACCCGGCCGGCGTGGGCCGCCGCGCCCCCTTCGGCGTGCCGGTGGTGCCCGAGGTCAGCACGATGGTCCGCCCCGGCCGGGCCGGCGGCGCGAGGGTCACGGGCGGCACCGAGTCGATCATCTCGGCGGTCCGGCCGAGCGGGAGCGCCCCGGCGAACCCGGTCAGCGCCGCGGCGAACTCGGCGTCGTGCACCACGACCTTCAGGCCCTGGGCGTCGATGACCGACGACAGCTGGGCCGCCGACAACCCGGTGTTGACCAGCACCGGGTCGGCGCCGATGGAGGTGGCCGCGATCAGCACGGTGACCATCGCGGCCGAGTTGCGGCACAGCACCCCGACCCGGTCGCCCGCCGCGACCGGCAACGCCCCGGCCAGCCGGGACGACCGGTCGAGCAGGCCGGCGTAGGTGAGGCGGGCGCCGGAGTCGTCGACGACCGCGAGCCGCTCCGGCGACCGGGCGGCGGCCTGCCGCAACTCGCCGGCCAGCCCGTATCCCCATCTGCCGAGCGCCGCGAACTGCCGGACGATCCGGTGCGGCGGCCCGGGGTGGAGCAGCCCGCGCCTGCCCATGGTGGCCAGAACGAACGGCGTGACCTGCATCAGCGGCTGTTTTCCTGCACCGGGTCCGGTCACCGGATGGGCATCCCCGAGATGGCCCGGGAGATGACCAGGCGCTGGATCTCGCTGGTTCCCTCGAAGATCGTGTAGATCTTGGCGTCCCGGTACATCCGCTCGACCGGGTGCTCGCGCAGGTACCCGGCCCCGCCGAGGATCTGCACCGCCTTCTCGGTGACCGCCACGGCCACCTCACCGGCCTTGAGCTTGGACATCGACCCCTCGCCCGCCTCGAACGGCCGGTCGTTGCGTCCCATCCAGGCGGCCCGCCAGACCAGCAGCCGGGCCGCGTCGATCTCCGTCCGCATGTCGGCCAGGGCGAAGGCGATCGCCTGGTTCTCGATGATCGGCCGGCCGAACTGCACCCGGTTCTTCGCGTATTCCAGCGCGTACTCGTAGGCGCCGCGGGCGATGCCGATGGCCTGGGCGCCCACGGCCGGCCGGGACAGCTCGAACGTCCGCATCGCCGCCTGCCGCGAGGCCCGCTGCCCCGAGCGCGCCCGGGCCAGCCGCTCGTCCAGAGCGTCCTTGCCGCCGAGCAGGCAACTGCCCGGCACCCGCGCGTCGTCGAGGAACACGTCGGCCGTGTGCGAGGCGCGCAATCCGAGCTTCTTGAGCTTGCGCGTGCCGGCCAGGCCCGGCGTTCCCGGCGGCACGATGAAGGCCGCCTGCCCGCGCGAGCCGAGCGAAGGATCGACCGACGCGGTCACCACGTGCACATTGGCGATGCCGCCGTTGGTCGCATACGCCTTCTGCCCGCGGAGAACCCATTCGTCCTTGGCCTCGTCGTAGACCGCCCGGGTGCGCATGGAACCGACATCGGATCCGGCCTCGGGCTCGGTCGAGCAGAACGCGCCGACCTTGGGCTCGGCCGCGTCGCCGAAACATTGCGGCACCCATTCCACGAGCTGATCCGGCGTCCCGGACCCATAGATGGCCGCCACCGCCAACGACGTACCGGAAATCGCCATCGCGATGCCGGCGTCGCCCCAGAACAGCTCCTCGTTGGCCACGGGCAGGCTCAGCCCGGTCGCATCGGACCAGGTGTTGACGAGGAACTCGAAGCCGTAGAGCCCGATCTTCGCCGCTTCCTGCAGGATCGGCCAGGGTGTCTCCTCGCGCTCGTCCCATTCGGAGGCCGCGGGCCGGAGCACGCCCTCGGCGAATCCGTGCACCCACTCCCGCAGGTCGTTTTGTTCCTCGTTGAGGTCGAGCCAGAACTCCATGCGCGCGGACACCCCTCGGGACGGGACCGGACTGTACTCGCCGGTAACGTTACGGTGGCGTAACCTGGCCCGCAAGATGCGGCCGCTTCGAGTCGAGCCGGAAATTCCAGCCGTCGCCGGTGGCGGAAGCGGTGAATCCGACCCGCGCCGGCAGCAGAATGGGCTGCTTGAAGGCCACGTCCACGGTGTATTCCGCGGGCAGCCGGCCCTCCAGCGCGGCCAGCGCGCGCGCCTTGCTCCACATCCCGTGCGCGATCGGCCGGGGAAATCCGAACAGACGCGCGCCGATGCGTGAGGTGTGAATGGGATTGTGGTCGCCGGACACTTCGGCGTAGTCGCGGCCGGCCGTGGCCGGCACTTTCCACACCGCGGTCGGGGCCGGCGCCGGCGGGTGGTCGCGCTTCTCGCGCCCCTCCCGCTTGCCGGCATTTTTCGAGAGGTACGTCGAGACGCCGGTCCACACGTTCTCGCCGCTCGCGAAGGCGGTCGCCACGACGTCGAACACCCGCCCGCGGTCATGGGCGCGCAGGTTCTCGGCCCGGACCAGAAAGTCGATCCTCTCGGCCGCGCCGAGCGGCCGCCGGACCGTGATCCGGTTGGCCACGTGCACGAGCCCGACCACCGGGAACGGGAAGTCCGGCGCCGCCATCAGCGTCATCGCCAGCGGGAACGCGAGGACGTGCGGATAGGTCGCGGGCAGCGTGTCGGTGAGCCGGAACCCGCACACCCGGTCGTAACGGGCCAGGTGGCCGCGGTCGACCGGCACGCCGCGGCGGGCGATCTCGCGGTCGGGCAGCGCGTCCGGGCGCCGCGACGGCAGCAGGCCGAGGGCCGCCTTCACGAACAGGCCGCGGGGGTCCGAGGTGAGCTCGACGACCGCCATCTCACGCCCCCAGCAGGCTCTGCCCGCAGACCCGCACGACGTTCCCGGTGACCGTGGCCGAACCGGGCGAGGCGAACCAGGAGATCGTCTCGGCCACGTCGACCGGCAGGCCGCCCTGGGACATGCTGTTCATCCGCCGCCCGGCCTCGCGCAGGAACATCGGCATCCTGGCCGTCATCGCGGTCTCGATGAAGCCCGGCGCGACCGCGTTGATCGTGATGCCCTGCCCGGCGAGCACCGGCGCCATCGACCGGACCAGCCCGATCACGCCGGCCTTGCTGGTGGCGTAGTTGGTCTGGCCGCGGTTGCCGGCGATGCCCGCGATCGAGGCGACCCCGATCAGCCGCCCGCCGGCTTTGATGATGCCGCGCTCGAGGAGCAGGTCGTTGATGCGCTCCTGGCTGGACAGGTTGACGTCGAGCACCGAGTCCCAGCGGCTCTCGTCCATCCGCGCGATCGTCTTGTCGCGGGTGATCCCGGCGTTGTGCACCAGGATGTCCAGGCCGCTCAGGTGGCCGGCGAGCCGGGTGGGCGCGTCGGGGGCGGTGAGGTCGAGCTGGACGGCCCGGCCGCGCACGTCGTTGGCGACCCCGGCCAGGGCGTCGCCGGCGGCCGGCACGTCGAGGGCGATCACGTCGGCGCCGTCGCGGGCCAGCACCCGGGCGATGGCCGCGCCGATGCCGCGGGCCGCGCCGGTGACCAGCGCGGTCTTGCCGGCCAGCGGCCGGTCCCAGTCGGCCGGGGCCGGCGCGCGGCCGGCGCCGATCTCGACGACCTGGCCCGACACGTACGCGGAGCGGCCGCTGAGCAGGAAGCGCAGGGTCGACTCGACCGCCTCCTCGCCACCCGGCGCCACGTACACGAGCTGGCTGGTGATGCCGCGCCCGAACTCCTTGCCGATGCTGCGGGTCAGCCCCTCCAGGGCGCGCTGCGCGGTGGCCTCGCGCGGGTTCGCCGCCGCGGCCGGCGGCGTGCCCAGCACGATCACCCGGCCGGACGGCACGAGCGACCGGGCGACTGGATGGAAGTAGTCGTAGAGGGCGCGCAGCCCGGCCGAGCCGGTGATGCCGGTGGCGTCGAAGACGAGCGCGCCGAGGCGGGCGCCCTCCTCGGCGGTCTCCACGACCGGGACGCCGGCCGCCTCGAGCAGCTTGCCGACCGGGCCGGCCAGCCGCCCGGCTGTGCCCCCGAGCAGCACCGGGCCGGGGGTCAGCGGATCGCCCGGCCGGTAGCGGCGCAGGCGCGGCGGGTCGGGCAGTCCGAGCCGCTTGACAACGCCGCGGCCCACTCCGGAGTTCGCGAAGTTCGCGTACCTGTCTCCCATGCGCGTAGCCTACTCGTGAGTAGGGTCCTGGCATGAAGGAGATTGCCGTGCAAAGCGTCCGACGCGTCGCCGTCCTGGGTGGGAACCGGATTCCGTTCGCCCGGTCCAACCGCAAGTACGCCGAGGCCTCGAACCAGGACATGCTGACCGCCGCGCTCGACGGCCTGGTCGCCCGGTTCGGCCTCGCGGGGGAGCGGCTCGGCGAGGTGGTCGCCGGCGCGGTGCTCAAGCACTCCCGCGACTTCAACCTGACCCGCGAGACGGTGCTCGGTTCCCGGCTCGACCCGCGCACCCCGGCCTACGACATCCAGCAGGCCTGCGGCACCGGCCTGGAGGCGGCGATCCTGGTCGCCAACAAGATCGCGCTGGGCCAGATCGACGCCGGGGTGGCCGGCGGCGCCGACACCACCTCGGACGCGCCGCTGCAGGTCAACGAGGAGATGCGGCGCGCGCTGCTGGCGCTGAACCGGGCGCGGACGCTGCCCGACCGGCTCAAGGCCGTGGCCCGGCTGCGGCCGCAGCACGCGTTCATGCCGGCGATCCCGCGCAACGCCGAGCCCCGCACCGGCCTGTCGATGGGCGAGCACGCCGCGATCACCGCGCTGAAATGGGGCATCACCCGCGAGGCCCAGGACGAGCTGACGCTGGCGTCGCATCAGCGCCTGGCCGAGGCGTACGCGAACGGCTTTTTCGATGATCTGGTGACGCCCTATCTGGGACTCACCAAGGATCAGAACCTGCGGCCCGACACCACCCTGGAGAAGCTCGCCAAGCTCAAGCCGGTCTTCGGCACGGAGGACGCGACGATGACCGCGGGCAACTCCTCGCCGCTGACCGACGGCGCGTCCACCGTGCTGCTGGCCTCCGAACAGTGGGCGAGCGAGCGCGGGCTGCCGGTGCAGGCCTGGTTCGTCGACGCCGAGGACGCCGCCGTCGACTTCGTGCACGGCGCGGAGGGGCTGCTGATGGCGCCGGCGTACGCGGTGCCGCGGCTGCTCGCCCGCAACGGCCTGACCCTGCAGGACTTCGACTTCTACGAGATCCACGAGGCGTTCGCGTCGCAGGTGCTGGCGACCCTCGCGGCTTGGGAGTCGCCGTCGTTCTGCAAGGAGCGGCTCGGCCTGGACGCGCCGCTCGGCTCGATCGACCGCGCCAAGCTCAACGTCCACGGCTCGTCGCTGGCCGCCGGGCACCCGTTCGCGGCCACCGGCGGCCGGATCGTCGCCACGCTCGCCAAGCTGCTCGCCCAGAGGGGCTCCGGGCGCGGCCTGATCTCGATCTGTGCGGCCGGCGGTCAGGGCGTGGTGGCCATCCTGGAGCGCTGAAGGCCGGCCGCGAACTGCTCCGGCGGCATCGGCTTGCCGAAGAAGTAGCCCTGCAACAGCGGGCAGCCGACCTCGCGCAGCGCCTGGACGTCGGAGGCCTCCTCGACCCCCTCGGCCACCGCCGACATGCCCATCGACTGGGCCAGCCACAGCACGGCCCGGATGATCGACGACTTCTTGGCGTCGGTGGCCAGGCCGGCCACGAACGAGCGGTCCAGCTTGACGATGTCGGCCGGCACCGACTGCAGCCAGGTGAGCGAGCTGTAGCCGGTGCCGAAGTCGTCGAGCGCGATCCGCACGCCCAGGCTCTTGATCGTCTCGAGCCGCTCGGTGATGTCGACCGTCGAGGCCAGCAGGGCGGTCTCGGTGATCTCCAGGACGAGGCGGCCCGGCTCCAGCTCGGGCGCCGCGGCGAGCAGGCCGGCCAGCAGCGGCACGAAGTCGGGCTCGGCCAGCTGGCGCGGGCTCACGTTGACCGAGATGTAGCGCAGCTCGTCGCGCCAGGCCACCAGGTGCCGCAGCGCCTCGATCAGCACGTGCTCGCCGAGCGGCACGATCAGGCCGGTCTCCTCGGCGGCCGGCACGAACAGGCCGGGACCGAGGATGCGGCCGTCGCCGGTGCGCATCCGCACCAGCGTCTCGGCGCCCAGGATCTCGCCGGTCCGCGCCGACACGATCGGCTGGAACCACACCGGCAGCGTCTGCCGCCGGTCGCCGTCGAGGGCTTCGCGCAGCAGCTTCTCGGCCGCGATCCGGTCCTGCACGGCGACCCGCATCCGGTCGTTGAAGACCTTCATCCGGTTGCCGCCGCTGGTCTTCGCGGCGTACATCGCGGTGTCCGCGGAGAGCACGGCGTCCTCGGCGGCGTGCAGGTCGGCGGCCACGGCCAGGCCGACGCTGGCGGACAGGGCGAGCACGTTGCCGCCGACCGGCAGCGGCTCGGCGAACTCGCGTACCACCGCGTGCCCGAGCGCCGCGCCGGCCTCCAGGCCGCCGGGCAGCGCCACCACGAACTCGTCGCCGCCGAAGCGGGCCAGCAGCGCGCCGGGCGGCGCGACCGCGGTCAGCCGGGCCGCGAGCGAGCGCAGCACCAGGTCGCCGGCCGAGTGGCCGGAGCCGTCGTTGATCGACTTGAACCGGTCGACGTCGAGGTAGAGGACCGACGCCGGGCCGGGCCGCGCGGTCATCATCGCGGCCAGGTCCTGGTCGAAGCCCTCCCGGGAGAGCAGCCCGGTCAGCGAGTCGTGCCGCACCTGGTGGCGCAGCTCCTCCTCGTGCCGGCGGTTCCGGGTGACGTCCATGCAGTGCACGAAGATCAGCCGTAGCCGGCCCGACTTGTCGTGCAGGGCGGTGCTGTGCACCTCGACCCACAGGATCGAGCCGTCGTCGCGCCGGCGGTAGGCGCGGGTGTCGGTGGCCGAGCCCTGGGTGACCAGGTGGCCGAACAGCGGCGGACCGTCGTCGACCTGGGCGATCGGCAGGTGCGCGATGCCGAAGCCGGGCGGCAGCGTCTCGGGCAGGCGCAGCCAGGACCGGTACGCCGCGTTCGTGCGCAGCAGGCGGCCGTCCGGCGCGATCATGGCCATCGGCACCGGCGTCTGGTCGAAGGAGATGCTCAGCTGGGCCTGGCTCTCGTCCAGGTTCGCCTGCGCGCGGCGCTCCTCGGCGGCGGTCAGGTGCCAGCCGACCACCTGGAACGCGGCGGTCAGCAGCACCGCGACGCCGTGCAGCAGGGCCCAGAGCAGCGGGTGCAGCTCGGCGTCGTGGTGGTCGAACGTGCGGTGGTTGGCGATCGAGCCGAAGACGCCGTGGTGCAGCGTGGTGGCGACCAGGAACATGCCGAACGGCGCCCAGTCCCGGTAGAGGGCGAGGGCGGCGACGACGATGAAGAAGCTGAAATGCGCCTCGGTGAGGCCATGGCACATCGCGACGAAGCCGCCGCAGAACGCGGTGAAGCCGAGCGCCACCGCGACCGACGGCAGCCGGCGCCCGGGCAGCCGGGCCGCGGCCACCGCGCAGGGCAGCACGATCAGCACCGTGACCAGCCAGGCCCCGGTGAGGCCCTCGTCGGTCCAGACGCCGAAGGCGGTGAGGGCGATCACCGTCGCGGCGAGCAGTGTGGTGAGCAGCCGGTGGCGGCGCTGCCAGTCCTCGTCGCGTAGCCGCCCCGCGTCGGGGATCCGGCCCAGTCTCCGGCTCGTCACGCCTCTGTGATCGGCATTTCCCGGTGCCGGAGCAGGATCGTTCGGTAACGGATCAGTTGCCGGGCCCGGCCGGCGCCTGGCCCGTGATCGCCAGCACATTCCGATACGGAGACGTTCCGTTTCACCGGACACGGGTCTAGGGTTCTCGTCGAATACGGAACCGTCTCGTTTCGAAAAGCGGGGAAACGCATGGACACTCCAGCCGCTACCCAAGCGGGTCACCCTCGGCGATGGGCCATCCTCGGCGTGCTGGTGATCAGCCTGCTCGTCGTCGTGCTCGACAACACGGTGCTCAACGTGGCACTGCGCACGATCGCCGACCCGGTGCACGGCCTCGGCGCCACCCAGAGCCAGCTCGAGTGGGCCATCAACTCGTACACCCTGGTCTTCGCCGGCCTGCTGTTCACCGCCGGCATCCTGGCCGACCGGCTCGGCCGCCGGATCACCCTGATCACCGGCCTCGCCCTGTTCGGCATCGCGTCGCTGACCTCGGCGTACGCGGACTCGGCCGGTCAGCTGATCGCCGCCCGCGCCCTGATGGGCCTGGGCGCCGCGGCCGTCATGCCGGCCACCCTCTCGATCATCGCCAACGTCTTCGACCCGCGCGAGCGCGGCCGGGCCATCGGCGTCTGGGCCGGCGCGGTCGGCCTCGGCGTGGCGATCGGCCCGATCGTCGGCGGCCTGCTCCTCGAGCACTTCTGGTGGGGCTCGGTCTTCCTGATCAACGTCCCGATCGTGGTCGCCGGCATCGTCCTCGGCCTGGTCATCGTCCCGGAGTCGAAGGACCCCAGGCCCGGGCGCATCGACCTGCCCGGCGTCGTCCTGTCGATCGTCGGCCTGTCCCTGCTCACCTACGGCGTGATCAAGGGCGGCGAGGACGGCTTCGGCGACACCCTGTCCTGGAGCACGCTGGCCGCCTCGGTCCTCGTGCTCGGCGCCTTCATCGCCTGGGAGCGGCGGGTCGCCTTCCCGTCGCTGGACGTGCGGCTGTTCAAGAACAAGGAGTTCTCGGCCTCGACCGGCATGATCGGCCTGGTCTTCTTCGCCGCCATGGGCGCCATGTTCTTCGGCGCCTTCTACCTGCAGCTGGTCCGCGGCTACGGCCCGCTCGCCTCCGGCACGCTGTTCGTCCCGTTCGCGATCGGCCAGCTGGTCTTCGCCCCGCGTAGCGCGGCGATGGTCAAGCGGTACGGCCCCAAGGCGGTCAGCTTCGCCGGCCTGATGCTGGTCGCGACCGGCCTGGCGGCGTGGCTGTTCATCGGCGAGACCACCCCGATCTGGATCGTCGGCGCGGCGTTCTTCGTGATGGGCGTCGGCATGGCCAACGTGATGCCGTCGGCCACCGAGACGATCATGGCGGCGCTCCCGCGGGAGAAGGCCGGCGTCGGCTCGGCGGTCAGCAACACGATCCGCCAGCTGGGCGGCGCGCTCGGCGTGGCCGCGCTCGGCGCGGTGCTCTCCGCCGTTTACCGCAACCAGCTCGGAAGCGTCACCGACGGCCTGCCGGCCGCGGCGGCCGATGCCGCCCGCGAGTCGATCTCGGGCGCCTACGGCGTCGCCTCGCAGGCCGGAGCGGCGGCTCCGGCCCTGCTCGCGGACGCGAACGACGCGTTCCTGACGGCCATGCACTATGCCTCGATCGGCAGCGTCTTCGTCGCGCTGCTGGGCGCGGCCGTCGCGCTGATCTGGCTGCCCGGCAAGCGCCCGGCCGCTCCCGCTCCCACCACGGCCGAGAGCCTGGCCGAGGAACAGGGTGTGGAGCTGGTCGAGGCGTAACGCGTAAGTAACAATGAACGCCATGACCACCGCTGCAAACGTGACCGGCCAGGACCGCAAGACTCCTGGCCGGCCCCGCAGTGCGCAGGCCGACGAGGCCATCCTCGACGCCGTGCTCGAACTGCTCGGCGCCGGCCACAGCGTGGCCGCCATCTCCATCGAGGCGGTGGCGGCCAAGGCCGGCGTCGGCAAGGCGACCATCTATCGCCGCTGGCCCAACAAGGAAGCCCTGCTCGTCGACGCGGTCGCGTCGATGAAGGGCCCGCTGCCCGAGCCGACCGGCCAGTCGGTCCGCGACGACCTGGTGTTGCTGGTCAAGGCCAACCGGACGGGCCGGGCGCGGCGCTACGGCAAGGTGACGGTGTGCCTGATGCCGGAGTTCGTGAGGGACGAGAACCTGCACAGCATGTACCAGGCGGTCATCGAGCCGCGCCGGGATCTGATGCGCCAGGTGCTCCGCCGCGGCGTCGCCAACGGGGAGCTGCGGGCCGACCTCGACGTCGAGCTCACGCTGCTGATGATCGCGGGTCCGTCGATGATGCAGAGCCTGCTGCACTGGAACCCGGCGGTGCAGGAGGAGGGCTTCGCCGAGGCGCTGGTGGACTCCGTGCTGCGCGGCGCCGCCGCCTGAGCGTCGGCCGCCGTCCCGCGCTGGTGGATGCCGCTTTGCCCGGCGCGGTGCGGCTCGAGCGTCAGGCGGCCGTCCGGCCGTGCAGCGCCACCCGGGCCGCGGCGTTGCGCAGCGCGATGCCGGGCCGCGTGCCCGGCACGATCAGCGCCGCGGCGAAACGGGCGGCGCGGCCCTTCGCGTCGGTGCGGCGGCGGTGCTCCGCCTCGTACCGCCGGAGGGCGACGGCCGGGTCGTCGCTCTCCCGCAGCGCCCCGGCGAGGGTGTGCGCGCCGGCGATCGCCATGCTCGAGCCGTCGCCGAACAGCGACACCGAGGCGGCCGCGTCGCCGAGCAGCGTGCTCCGGCCGCGTGACCAGCCCGGCAGGACGACCCGGCTGACGCCGTCGAAATAGAGATCGTCGGACGCGCGCACGCGATCCAGGAACGCCGGGACTCGCCAGGACCGGTCTTTCCCGTACGCGCTGAGCAGCACCCGCTTGTGCGCGGCGGTGTCGCGGTGGTCGAGATCGGGGCGGAACGCGCCGCGGAAGATGAACGCCAGCAGGGCGTCGCCGCGGGACGGGTGCACCGAGATCAGCCGGCCGGGCGTGTTGTACATCAGCGCCTCGCCGGGGTGGTCGACCGGCTCGCCGAGCGGGGTGGTCGCGACGTAGACGCCCAGGTGGCGGACGAAATCCCGCTCCGGGCCGAAGGCCAGGCGGCGCACCGTGGAGTGCAGGCCGTCCGCTCCGACGACCAGGTCGAAACGCCGCGGCCGGCCGCGCTCGAAGGTGACGTCGACGCCGCCCGGATCCGGGCTCATCGCGGTGATCGTGTCGTCGAAGACGAACTCGGCGTGATCGCGGGCGGCGGCGTACAGGATCGTGGCGAGATCGGCGCGCGGCACCTCGATCTCGGCGGTCCCGGCCGCGCTGCGGCCGGACGGCATCGGCAGCCGCACGCCGCGGCGGCCGCGGGAGTCGATCAGTCGCATGGCCCGCACGGTGGTGGCCGCCTCGCGCAGCGCCGGGACGACACCCATCTGCTCGGCGACGGGAAGGGCGGGGCCGCGCACGTCGACGGGGTTGCCGCTCGAGCGCTGCCCCCGGGCGCGCTCGACGACCGTGGGCTGGAAGCCGGCGCGGGCCAGCCAGTACGCCAGGGTGGGGCCGCCGACGCCGGCGCCCGAGATCAGAACGGTTCGCATGCCGTTCACGTTAGCTGCACTCAGTGCAGAACTGCAATGAGTGCCGATTCGCGTCGGATGTATTATCGTGTTGCTCGTGTCACTGCGTGAACGGAAACGGGAGCGGACCCGGCAGGCCATCGTGGCGGCCGCCGCCGACCTGATCGAGCGGAACGGGTACGAGCGGACGACGGTCGCCGACATCGCGGCCGCGGCCGAGATCGGCACGCGGACCTTCTTCAGCTACTTCCCGACCAAGGAGGACGTGCTGTTCCCGGAGGCCGACGGCCGGGTGCGGGCCACGCTGGCGGCGATCGCCGGCCGATCGCCGTCCGAGGGGCCGGCGGAGGTGCTGGTGCGGGCGTTGCGCGAGGCGGCGGCGTCCAGCGAGGACCTGACCGGGCGGATGGCCCGGCTGCGCCTGCGGCTGATGCACGAGGTGCCGGCCGTGCGCGGCCGGGGACTGCAGATCCAGATGGACGGCCAGCGCGAGATCGCCCGGCACCTGGCCGCGGCGTATCCGTCGGATCTGGACCCGGTGGCGGCCGGGGCGCTGGCCGGGGCGCTGACCGGGGCGGTGACCGGGGCGTTGCAGGCGCTGTTCGACGATCCGCCGCGGTGGGAGGATCCGGACGCGCTGCGCGCCGCGATCGAGCGGGCCACCGCGGTCGCGCTCGCTCCGTGGGCATCGAGCGCCGGGAGCACGCCCCCGCCGCCGCCATAGGCCGCTACGGCTCGGCGATGCCCAGGACAGGCCGGCATTCCTCGACGCCGGCCAGCTCGATGTCGTCGCGGCGGCGGCATTCCCACGCCTCGCGGGTGAGCCGCCACTGCTGGATCCGGGCGGCCTCGCCGCGCCGGGTGTCCCAGTCCGTGCCGTTCGGCTCGTAGCCCAGGCCGCGGGAGATGCGGTTGGACGCCTCGTTGTCGACGAAGGCGTCGCTGCCGGCCTCGCGCGCGCCCAGCCCGGCGAAGGCCAGGTGCAGGATCGCGGCCCGCATCTCGGTGCCCAGCCCCTGCCCGCGGCGTGCCGGGGCGAGCCACGAGAAGCTGGACACCGTGCCGAACCGGGTGAAGTCCCGGCCGATGAGGTCCTGCATGCCGATCGGCTCGCCGTCCACCAGCACGGCGAAGTACAGCCGCCACGCGTCCGGGCTGACCCGGCCGCGGCCCGCCCAGATGCCGCGCAGCCAGCGCCATTCCCGCTCCGGGCTGTCGGCGTAGAACGAGATCGGGTCGTCGAACGGCAGCGGCTCGGCGTCGGCGATGCCGGCCCGCACGACTGGCACGAGCCTCTCCAGCAGCTCGTCGGAGGCGCCGGCCAGGGCCAGGCGCGGGGTGCGGACTTCGACGTTCAGCGGGGGATAGGTGTGTGCCACGCCCGGACGGTAACCACGCCGGCCCGGGCGTCGCATCCGGTTTCTCTGGCGTTGCCCATCGAGGTGGGTCTATCATCAGGCGCAAGCGGTTGTGGGAGCGCTCCCATCAGCGCTCCCGCCCGCGCCCCCATCCGTGTTCCCCACGCGCGTCCCCCGCTCGCCCGTCCCCGCTGCGATCCGCGTGCCCGTCCCCCGCCCCCATCCGCGCGGCCGGTTCGCGTCGCCGAAGGAGTTTCCGCCATGGCTCGTCGTGGTTTCCGCTGGCTCGCGGCGGCGGCCGCGGCCGCCCTCGCGCTCGTCGTGCTGAGCTTCCAGGCGCCGGCCGGCGCCGACCCGGTCACCGGCAACGCCACGTACTTCGACGCGCTCGGCGCTCCGTACGGCGGCTGCGGCCTGCCCCAGTCCGAGCTGGACTCGCCGGACTTCGTGGCGTTGAACGTCTACAACACGCCGGGCGACTACAACTTCTATCCGCGCCCGCTGACCGGCGCCGACGCCGCGAAGATCGGGCTGTGGGACAACGGCCTGAACTGCGGCCGCTTCGTCCAGGTCAGCATCGGCGACTACTGCACCGGCGTGAACGACGGCGCGCCCGGCCAGGCGTTCTGCCGCAACGGCTCCTGGGTCGCCGACGCGTACAACGACGCCACCCTCACGATGATCGTCGCCGACAGCTGCGGCGATTCCAACGGCTGGTGCCGCGACGATCCCTACCACCTGGACCTGGCCAAAGGCTCGCTGAACCGGTTCGCGCACGGCGGCACACCGGTCGGCGACATGTACCCGGACCATTGGAACAACCGCCACGTCAGCTGGAGTTTCGTCCCCGCGCCCCAGTACAGCGGCGACATCCGGATCGGCTTCCTGCAGGGCGCCCAGGCGTACTGGCCCGCGATCGCCGTCTCCCACCTGGCCAACGGCATCCACGGCGTCGAGTACTACCAGAACGGCGCCTGGCAGCCGGCCAAGATGAACAGCGACATGGGCCAGTCCTACATCATCGGCGGCCTCACCAGCGGCGCGACGAACTTCCAGATCCGCGTGCGCGACGCCGCCGACCAGCTGATCAACGGCGGCCGCGCCTACAGCTTCGCCCTGCCCGCGGCCTGCGGTTCGACCTGCTCCCAGCCGTACACCGCCACGACCTACACCACCAGCGGCGGCGGCACCTCTTCACCCACCTCGCCCACCTCCCCGCCCACCTCGCCCCCGACCTCGCCCACGTCGGTTCCGCCCACCTCGCCGACGACCGTGCCGGCGGGCGCCTGCACCGCGGCCGCGGCGGTGGTCAGCTCCTGGAACGGCGGCTTCCAGGCGACCGTCACCGTGACGGCGGGCAACGCTCCGATCTCCGGCTGGGCGGCGACCTGGAGCTTCACCAACGGCGAGCAGATGACCCAGCTCTGGAACGGCTCCTACACGGTGGCCGGCACCACGGTGACCGCCCGCAACGCCTCCTACAACGGCTCGCTGGTGGCGCACGGCTCCACCACGTTCGGCTACACCGCCACCGGCACCCCCGGAGCCCTCACCGTGAGCTGCACCGGCGCGTAGTCGTCCGGCCCGGCGGCGTCCACCCGCCGTCGGGCCGGCCGGTCCCGGTCAGTCGCGGGTGACTCGCACCGGCTCCACGTGCCAGATGGTCGACGCGTAGTCGCTGACCGTGCGGTCGGCGGAGAAGTAGCCGGCCCGGGCCGTGTTGAGCAGCGACGCCTTCGTCCAGGCGGTCTGGTCCTGCCAGGCGCGGTCGACTGCCTCCTGGCACTCGGCGTAGGCGCGGAAGTCGGCGAGCGTCAGGTACTCGTCCCAGTTCAGCAGGGACTCGGCGACCTCCTTGCCGACGCCGCCGAAGGCGCCGGACATGATCGCGTCGAGAGCCGCGCGCAGTTCGGGGTCGCGCTCGTAGTAGGAGCGCGGGTGGTAGCCGGATGCCTTGAGCTCGGTGGCCGCGGGGGTGTCCAGGCCGAACAGGAAGAAGTTCTCGGCGCCGACCCGCTCGCGGATCTCGATGTTGGCGCCGTCGAGCGTGCCGATGGTAAGGGCGCCGTTGAGGGCGAGCTTCATGTTGCCGGTGCCGGAGGCCTCCTTGCCGGCCAGCGAGATCTGCTCGCTCAGGTCGGCCGCCGGGATGATCAGCTCGCCGAGGGTGACGTTGTAGTTCGGCGGGAAGACCACCTTCAGGTACGGTGTGACCGCCGGGTCCGCCTCGATGGTGGCCGCCACCGCGTTGATGAGCCTGATGATCGATTTCGCGGCGTGGTAGGCGGGGGCCGCCTTGCCGGCGAACAGCACGGTGCGCGGCACGTGGTCGCCGCCGGGGTTGTCCTTGATCCGGTGGTACTGCGTGATCACGTGCAGCAGCTTGAGCTGTTGCCGCTTGTACTCGTGGAACCGCTTGACCATCACGTCCATCAGGGCGTCCGGGTCGCCGAGGCCGAGGCGTGCCTTGTTGGCCCGCTTGATGTCGCGCCAGCTCCGCAGGAACGCCGGGTCGTCGGCGAACCGTTCCAGGCCGCGGAGCCGATCGAGGTCGCCGGCCCAGCGGGAATCGCCGAGCGCCGACGTGATCAGCTCGGAGAGGGCGGGATTGGCGATCCGCAGGAACCGCCGCGGCGAGACACCGTTGGTGACGTTGCGGAACTTGCCGGGCCACATGGTGGCGAAGTCGTGCAGGGTGGTCTCGGCGAGCAGTTGGGAGTGCAACTCGGCGACGCCGTTGACCGCGCTCGTGCCGGCGACGGCCAGATGGGCCATGCGCACGCGGCGCTCCGGCGCCTCCTGGATCAGCGACATGCGCCGTACGCGATCGATGTCTCCCGGATAGCGCGAGCGAACCTCGTCGAGAAGCCGCTGGTTGATCTCGTAGATGATTTCCAGGTGCCGGGGGAGAAGGCGCTCGAACAGCGCGACCGGCCACGTCTCCAAGGCCTCCGGCAGCAGCGTGTGGCACGTGTACGCGAACGTCCGCTGGGTGAGCAGCCAGGCCTCGTCCCAGCCCAGGCCCTCCTCGTCGACCAGCAGCCGCATCAGCTCGGGAATCGCGAGCGAGGGGTGCGTGTCGTTGAGCTGGATGACGGACTTGGCCGGGAAGTCGGTCAGCGGGCCGCCCCACAGCCGGAAGCGGCGGAGGATGTCGCGCAGCGAGCACGACACCAGGAAGTACTGCTGCTTGAGCCGCAACTCGCGGCCGAGCTCGGTGCTGTCGTCCGGGTAGAGCACCTTGCTGATGTTCTCGGCGCGCACCGCCTCCTGCACGGCCTCGGCGTACTGGCCGGCCGAGAAGCGCTCCAGGTCGAAGGACGACTCGCTGCCGCGGGCCCGCCACAACCGGACGATGTTGACGGTCTCGGTGCCGTATCCGGGCACCAGCATGTGGCTCGGCTCGCCGAGCACGATCTCGCCCGGAATCCATTTCGTGCGGCCCGCCTCGTCGCGGGTGGTGTGGCCGTAGAAGAAGACCGTCTGCCGGTCGTCGGGCGCCGGGAACTCCCACGGGTTTCCCTGGAACGTCCAGTCGTCGGGCTTCTCCACCTGGGCGCCGTCGACGAAGGTCTGCTTGAAGATGCCGAAGTCGTAGCGGATGCCGTACCCGATCGCCGGGATGTCGAGGGTGGCCATCGCGTCGACCAGGCAGGCCGCGAGCCGGCCGAGACCGCCGTTGCCCAGGCCCGGCTCGATGTCCAGCTCGTCCATCTCCTCGGGCGACACCCCGAGCGCCTTCATCGCGGCCGTCGCGATCTCGCCGGTGCCCGAGTACAGGATGTTCTGCTCGAGCTGGCGTCCCAGCAGGTACTCGGCCGAGAGGTAGTAGACCCAGCGCGGATTCGCCGCGTAATGCGCGGCGGTGGTCCGGGCGCGGCGCTCCGCGAGCCGGTCGCGCACGGTGAGGACCAGCGACTCGTACGCGTCCTGCGCGCTGGCCGACTCCACGGTCGTGCCGCGCCGGTAGTAGAGGTTGCTGAGCAGGTCCTGCTCGAACTCGGCCGCGGAACTGCCCAGCGGCCGCAGCCCGATCCCGTTCCTGAAGTCCATCCGGGCCAGCATAAATCACGCTGGGAGCCGAGGTGAGCGCATCAGCCCGGCCGGGCCCCGGGCGAAGCTCGGGGAGTCGCCATCGTGGCGATGCGGTCGGCGACGTGGGTGGCGCCGTCGCCCAGCAGGATCGTGTAGTGGTTCACTCCCGGGACCATCTCGGCGCCCGCTGCCGCCAGGGTCGCGGCCGGGTACATGCCCGTCTCCTCGTCCTGGAGGCCGCGCGGCGCACCCAGGATCGGATACCCGGCCGGCGCCGGCGCGGTCAGCATGTCGCGGGCGTCGGCGCGGACCGCGTCGATGTTGCACGACGACCCGGTCCCGGTGTAGTCCCGCAGCACATAATTCGAAATATCCTGATTCCACGAGCGCGCCAGCGCGGGGTTGCTCCGGAAGAACGCCAGATAGTCGCCGGCGGTCGGGAAGGTCATCGACAGCCTGCGCATCGCGGGCCCGATGGTCGCGGTCAGCGCGGTGTCCACGTCGATTCCCGGCGGCGTGGGCAGCGGCAGGCCGCCGTCGATCAGCAGCACCGGGCCGGCGCGGTCCGGGTAGCGGGCGGCGGTCTCGGTCACCACGAACCCGCCCATCGAGTGCCCGGCCAGCGCCGGGCGGGCCACGCCGAAGTGATCGGCCACCGCGATCAGGTCGGCCGCGTGCGCGGCCATCCCGAAGGGCCCGGGAAGACTTGCGCTGAGCGCACGGCCGCGCAGATCAGGAGCAATCAGCCGTACGCGTCCCGCAAGCGCCCGGGCGACGGCCGCCCACGACAGCGCGTTCGCCGTGATCCCGTGCGCCGCGATCACCACGGGCCCGTCGCCGGGCCAGTCCAGCACGCGCAGCCGCCCGCCGCGGACCGGAACGTCGATCTCCTCCACGCGAGCAGCGTAGGCGGGTTTCCCGGCCGCACCCATGTCCGCCGGCCACATCCCAGCCGGCTCGCCCATGTGGGATCAGGCCGGTTTCGTGGCGTGGATCCGCTCGATCGTGCCGGCCTTGAGGCGCTCGGTCTCGGCCACCCGGAAGCCGGCCGCCTCGACCAGGGGGAGCTGACGGCGGGTGAAGTGCTCGCCGGCCGTGCGGATGGTGACGCGCTCGACCAGCCACTGGCCGGCCCGGATCGGTGGCCAGGTGCTGCCGATGTGGTCCACCAGCAGCAGGCGGCCGCCGGGGACGAGGACGCGGTACATCTCGGCGATCGCGGCGGCCGGCGACGGGATGGCGCAGAGCGACAGCGAGCAGGTGACCGTGTCGAAGGAGCCGGCGGGGTACGGCAGGTGCTCGGCGTCGCCCTCCCGCAGGTCGGCGGCCCGGCCGGCCTCGGCGGCGCGCCGGCGCGCGATGGCGAGCATCGACGGGCTCAGCTCGATCCCGCTGAGCTGCACATCCTCGCGGTAGAAGGGCAGGTTGCGGCCGGTGCCGACGGCGACCTCGAGGACGCGTCCGCGGGCGCGGGCGGCGATCCATTCGCGGGTGCCGGTGAACCAGACGCGTTCCAGGAAGCGGATCTGCCGGTCGTAGGTGGGCGCCGCCTTGTCCCAGACGCGCCGGGCTTTGGCCTCAGGCGTCTCGGAACTGGTCACGAGATCGATGATGAACGGTACGCCCGGCGGAGACCAGCCCGGGCATCAGCTCGGCCGGTTCGTCGGCGAGCGGGGACCGTCACGCGGAGAGCGGGCCGCGCAGGCGGTGCAGGCGCAGCGCGAGCTGGAGGTCGAGGGCCCGGTTCGGGGTCTGCCAGTCGGGGCCGAGCAGGTGGCCGATGCGGTCCAGGCGCTGGGTGACCGTGTTGACGTGGACGTGCAGGGTCTCGGCGGCACGGGCGAGGCTGCCGCCGGCGGCGAAGTAGGCCTCCAGGGTCTTGAGCAGGGCGGTGCCGCGGCGAGCGTCGTAGTCGATGACCGGGCCGGCGGCGGCGTGGACGAAGGCGGGCACGTCGCGGCGGTCGCCGAGCAACAGGCCCACGTAGCCGAGCTCGGTGTGGCTGGCGCCGTCGCCGGCGCGGCCCAGAGCCAGCAGCGCGGTGGCACAGGAGTCGGCCTCGTGGAAGGCGCCGGCGACGGCGGCGGGCGAACAGGCGGGGCCGGCGCCGCCGGCGGTGACCGGGCGGGCGAGGGCGCGGCCGAGCTCCCTGGCGACGGTGCGGGCGGCGGACGCGGGGTCGGAGCCGGGCAGGAGCAGCGCGATCCGGCCGTCGCGGGCGGCGGCCAGGCCGCCCCGCGTCGCGGCGAAGGTGCGGGCCCAGGACAGGGCCCGCTGGCGCAGGGCGCCGGAGGCCTGGTCGGTGGCGGCGACCACGACGTGCGGCTGGTCGAGGGTGACGCCGAGGCGGGCGGCGCGGGAGCGCAGCGCCTCCTCGTCGCGCAGCGGGCCGGCGATCAGGTCGTCCAGCAGCTCGCCGCGGACCTGGCCCTCGGCCTCGGCGACCGTGCGGCGGAAGAGCAGCAGAAGGGCGGTGATCTGCGCGGCGCGTTCGAGAATGCGCTGGTCGGCGCCCTCCAGGGGCGTGGTGGGGCGGAAGACCAGCGCGCCCAGGTTGTCGGCGCCGGCGGCGACCGCCGCCACGTACGCGTCGCCGCGCTGAACGCTGCGCCCCTCGGCCCGCGACGCGGCGACGGCGCCGGCGAGATCGACCTCGGCCGCGAGGTCGCCGGCGGCGGGACCGTCCTCCCCGGCGCCGGCGGACGCCGGAGCGCCCGGCGACGCGGCGGTGGCCAGCGTGCGGCCCTGCGCGTCGAGCACCAGGAGCAGCCCGTCGAGGATGTCGACCAGGTCGGCGGCCACGTCCTCGACGCCGCCGCCCCGCAGGACCAGGGCGGTCATCCGGTCGTGCGCGGCCGCGGCCCGCTCGACCGAGGCGCTGTGCGCCTGGATCACCTCGTTGGCGGCCGACAGCTCGGCGAGGGCCGCCTGGGTCTCGGTGAGCAGGCGCGCGGTGTCGATGGCGATCGCCGCGTGGGCGGCCAGCGAGGCGAGCAGCGCGACCTCTTCGCGGGCGAACGGGCGCTCGGTGCGGTTCGCGGCGAACAGCACGCCGATCACGGTCGAGCCGAGCAGCAGGGGCACGCCGAGGATGGCGACCAGCCCCTCGTCCCGTACGCCGGAATCGATCTCCTTGGTGTGGTGGAAACGCGGATCCTTGCCGTAGGCGGCGGTCGAGTACGGCGTCCCGGAGACGGCGACCAGGCCGCCCAGCCCGGCCCCGGCCGGCAGCCGCAGCGACTGGAAGCTCGCCGCGACCGAGCCGTCGGTGATCCGCATGTACGTGTCGCCGCGCTCGGGGTCGTCGAGCGTCATGTACGACACGTCGGCCCCGAGCAGCGTGCGCGCCCGGTGCACGATCGCGCGCAGCACCGCGTCGAGATCGCGCAGCCCGGCGAGGTCGCTCGCGGTGTCGTACAGGGCGGACAGCTCCTCCTCGCGGCGCCGGCGCCGCTCCAGCAGCTCGCGCACCCGCAGGGCCGCGATTTTGATCTCCTCGAGCGCGGCCAGCTCGGACGCGGGCGCGCCGGACTGCCGGGCGGCCAGCAGCGGCCGCTCGAACTCGACGGGCGCGGCCTCCCGGGCCAGGAGGGTGAGGAACTCGAGCATGAGCAAAAACTAGTGTGCGGTCCAGCCACCGTCGATCGTGATCGACGAGCCGGTGATCAGGCGGGCGGCGGGGGTGCAGAGGTAGGCGAGCAGCTCGGCCACCTCGTCCGGCTCGACGAGCTGCTTGATGGCCGCGCGGTCCAGCATGATCCGCTCGATGACCTCGGACTCCCCGATGCCGTTGAGCGCGGCCTGGTCGGCGATCTGCTTGTCGACCAGCGGGGTGCGCACGAAGGCCGGGCAGATGCAGTTGGCGGTGACCCCATGCGGGGCGCCTTCGAGCGCCGTCACCTTGGACAAGCCCTCCAGCCCGTGTTTGGCGGACACATAAGCCGACTTGTACGGCGAGGCCAGCAGACCGTGCACCGAGGAGATGTTGACGATCCGTCCCCAGCCCTGCTCGAACATGTGCGGCAGCACCCGCTTGGTCAGCAGGAACGGCGCGGTGAGCATCACCTGCTGGATCAGCGCGAACTTGTCGTCGGGGAAGTCGGTCAGCGGCGCGACGACCTGCAGGCCGGCGTTGTTGACCAGCACGTCCGCCGCGGCCGGGATCGACGCGATCGCGCCCGGGTCGCTCAGGTCGGCCACCACGGCCTGCCCCCCGACCTCCTCGGCGACCGCCTCCGCCGCGGCGGCGTCCACGTCCACCACGATCACCGTGGCCTTCGCCGCGGCGAGCCGCACGGCGCACGCCCGCCCGATCCCGCTGCCGCCGCCGGTCACCAGCGCGGTCCGGCCCGACAGATCCAGTTCGACCACAGTCGTCATGTTCGCGAACCTACGACCCGCCACGGGTCGCGGCACATGTGTGCGTCCCACACACCCGGGCGGTTGCCCCTGTGCGGTAGCTTTCAGCCCGCGATGAACGTCTCCCGACGCGCCCTGCTCGGCGCCGCGCTCGGCTCGCTGGCCGCGACGGCGGCCGGCTGCGCCCGCCCGGCCGACCCGGCGACCGGCGGCGCGCCCGGCGAGACGCTCGGCCTGGGCATCCTCGGCACCCGTACCGGCGCCGACCGCCGGCCCATCGACGAGAGCATCCGGTTCGAGCAGGGGCTGCGCGTGGCCGTGGGCTGGGTGACCAGCCGCACCAACCGGATCGGCGCCCGCACGATCAGCATGGCGCGGGCGGACGACCGCAACGACCCCGGCGCCGCGGCGGCCGCCGCCGAGGAGCTGGTCGACCGGGGCTGCCGGATCCTCGTGGGCGGCTTCACCGACCCGGTCGCGCTGCGGCTGGCCGAGGTCGCCGGGCGTCGCCGGGTCCTGTTCATCGCGGCCACCGCGACGGCCGACGAGCTGACCGGCGTCAACCGGTACACGTTCCGCTCCGGGCCGGAGATCACCCAGCTGCTGCTGGCCGCCCGTTCGTACGTGCGGCCGGGCGGCCGGCTCGTGGTGCTCGCCGCCGACCGCGCCCGGGCCGCCCGGGCCGCCTCGATGCTCGGCGCCGCCGCCACGATGGTGCTGCCGGCGGCCACGACGAACTTCGCCGCGGTCCGGCGGATCAGGGCCGCCCAGGTGTACGTCGACTGGCCGCGTCCGGAGCCGCGGCTGTGGACGGCGATCCCGGCCGGGGTCCAGCCGATCACCATCCTCGGCGCCCGGAACACGTGGCACCAGTACGGGACGCACGCCCCGGCGCTGCGGTTCGTGACCCCGTACGTGGACGGCGCCACCAGCAACAACGGGTACCAGGCGCTGCGCGTCGCCGTGCCCGACCGGCGCAGCGACACCGGCCACGCCGAGGGGTTCGCGGCCGGTCAGATGATCGTCCGGGCGTTCCAGTCCGGGGTGCGGGGCACCGACGACATGATCAGGTCGCTGGCGGACCTCGAGCTCAACGGCGTGAAGACCGGGCTGACCGTCCGGGCCGGGGACCACCTGCTGGCGCAGGGGCTGTGGGGTGGCAGGCTGACCTGGGTGGGCGCGTCCGGCGCGCTCACCGCCGTCACGGAACGCGAGTTCACTCCCGACGAGACCACCCCGGCGGTGTGATGCGATGAGCGACGACAACCGGCCCGCGACGGTCGCCGACGTGCACGAGATCGCCGAGGCGATGCCGCACGTCACGGTGGAGTGGGGCAGCGGCGACAACCCGGTCTACCAGGTCGGCCGCAAGTCCTTCGTGTTCTTCCGCACCCCGCGGCCGGACGCGTTCGACCCCGAGACGGGCGAGCGCTACCGGGACGTGATCGTCTTCTGGGTGGAGTCGCAGGGCGACAAGGAGGCACTCGTCCAGGACGAGTCGACGCCGTTCTTCACCACGCCGCACTTCGACGGGCACCCGTCGGTGCTGCTGCGGGCGAGCCGGATCCACGAGCTGACCCGGGGCGAGCTGGCCGAGATCATCCAGGACGCGTGGCTCTCGCGGGCGTCGGCCCGCCGGGCGGCGGCGTGGCGGGCCGCTCAGGAGGCGGGGCCGCTCAGGTAGCGGGTGCGTGCGGCGGCGCGGTGAGGTGTGCCCGCACCGCCTTGCGCAGGTCGTTGAGCAGCAGCCCGCGGTCGCCCGCCCGGGTCGCCAGGACCACGTGGGTGGGCTCGACCCCGTGCAGCGGGATCTCGGTGAGGTCCGGCCGGTAGGAGGCCGACCCGGCGGGCACGATCGCCACCACCTCGCCCGCGGCGATCAGCTCGGCCTTGTCCTCGAGCGAGGTCAGCAGCGGGCCGGTGGCGGTGCTGCCGGCCCGCCAGAACTCGTTCCAGGCCGGGTCGGTGGCCATCCGCGGCAGCGGCTCGTCGGCGATGTCGTCGAGGGTCACCGACTCCTTGCCCGCCAGCCGATGGCTCGCCGGGATGAGCAGCACCCGCGGCTCGGGGTAGAGGACCGTGACGTCGAGGCCCTCGGTCACCAGCGGCAGCCGGCACACCACCGCGTCCACCCGGCGGTCGAGCAGGGCCGGGCGCGGCTCGTTCCACGCCAGGTGCAGCGTGCGCACCTCGGCGTCGGGGTGCTGCCGGCGCAGCTCGGCCATCGCCGGGGTGACGATGACGCCGTGCAGGTAGCCGACGGTGAGCCGGGCCGGCGAGGCGGCGGCGCGGGTGTCGGCGACCGCGACCGCCGCCGCCGTCAGCAGGGCGGTGGCGTGGGTGAGGAAGACCTCGCCGGCCGCGGTCAGGCGGGCGCCCTGCGGAGTGCGGTCGAACAGCCGCGCCCCGGCCCGCTGCTCCAGCGCCCGGATCTGCCGGCTGAGCGACGGCTGGGTGATGTGCAGCGCGGCCGCCGCCCGGCCGAAATGCCCCTCCCGGGCGACCTCCGCGAAGTACCGGACGAGCCGCAGATCCAAGTCCATGCCCG
This sequence comes from Paractinoplanes rhizophilus, assembly GCF_042664765.1. Taxonomy (NCBI): domain Bacteria; kingdom Bacillati; phylum Actinomycetota; class Actinomycetes; order Micromonosporales; family Micromonosporaceae; genus Paractinoplanes; species Paractinoplanes rhizophilus. The sequence goes on from NZ_JBHTBJ010000019.1 coordinate 58,792, forward strand.
GATCGTATTGCGTGATGCGAAACAGGCTTTGGCGTCCGCCCGGCCCGCCGGGCCACGCTGGCGGCATGAACGAGATCTGGGTACTGGGCGCGGCGGGCCGCACCGGCAGCGCGATCGCGGAGCGGCTCAAGGGCGAGGACCTGGTGCTGGTGGGCCGCGACCGGGCGCGGCTCGCGGAAGTGGCCGCGGCGACCGGCGGCCGGCCCGTGGCAACCGGCGACATCCGCGCGACCCTGGCGGCGGCGATGCCGAAGGTCGTGGTCAACACGATCGGCCGGCCCCTGCCCGACGGCGGCCACCACTATCTGGACCTGGCCAACGACGTGACCACGATCGGCGACGTGCTGTCGCGGGACGCCGCGGCGAAGAACGCCGGGCGCACGCTGGTCACCGGCGCCGGCTTCGGCGTCCTGGCCGCCGAGAGCGCCGTGCTGCGGCTCTGCGCGGGAAGGCCACGGCCCTCGCACGTACGGGTCGATGGTCTTGCCATGATCGAGCCGGTCCCCGGGAAGGTCGGCGAGGCGCTGGCCGGCACGCTGGTCGACGCCCTGGCCGCGGGCGGTCGCCGCTACGCCGGGGGCCGGCTGGTCCGCACCCGCCTGGGCGGCCATCACGCCAAGTTGACGCTGCCCGGCGGCGCGACGGCCGCGACGGTCGCGGTGCCCACCGGCGATCTGATCGCGGCCCAGCGGGCGAGCGGCGCGCCCTCGGTCATCGCGGCCACCTCGGAACTACCCAGTGGGCTCGCCGCCCGGGTCCTGTTGCCGCCGGTCAGCGCGTTGCTGTCGATTCCCGCCGTCGCCCGCTTCGCCAAGCGCCGCCTGGCCGGCCTGGACGCCCCGGCCACGCCCCCGGCCCGCGACCGTTCGTGGGCACGGGCGCAGGGCACCTGGCCCGGCGGCACCACGCGGGAGGTCTGGCTGGAGGCCCCCGAGGGCATGACCTTCACCACCGCGGTCGCGGCCGAGGTGGCCCGCCGCCTGGCCCACGACGAGGGCAGGCCCGGCGCCTACACGCCGGGTGCGCTCTTCGGCGCCGCGCTGGCCGAGGCGGCCGGCGGCCGGTTCATCGAGTGACAGCGGCCGGCGCCCACCGCCACGGGTGACCGGCCGCTTCCTCCGGTGACGCGGGCCGCCGGTCACCGCCACGGGTGACCGGACATGGACGGCTTTCGCTATGCTGCCGGGGATGTTCGACGATCAGTCTTTGGACGCGGCGCTCCAGCGGATCGACGAGTGGGAGCGGTCCGCCACCCAGCGCGCCGAGCAGGCGCAGGAGCTCGCCCGCCGGGCCGCCCAGATCTCCGCGACCGCCCGCAGCCGGGACGGCCTGGTCGAGGTCACGGTCGGCCCCGAGGGGCAGATCCAGCGCCTGCACCTCGACGACCGGATCCGGCAGCAGCCGGCGGCCGAGACGGCCGACCAGATCATGGCGACGCTGCGCAGCGCGCAGGGCCGGCTGGTCCGCCAGTTCGACGAGGTCACCGCCGAGACCGTGGGCGCCGACAGCGAGACCGGGCGGATGCTGATGGATTCGCTGCGCAAGCGGCTGGGCACCGGCGCCGAGCCGGCATGACCGATCACTTCCAGGTCAACGCGGCCTCCCTCACCTCGCACGCCGGCGAGGTCGACGGCATCGGCGACGGCCTCGGCCAGGCCGCGTCGGCCGCGCAGACCGTGCAGACCGACACCGGGGCGTACGGGCAGCTGTGCCAGTTCGTGCCCGCGCTGCTCAACGGCCTGCAGCAGGCCATGGTCGACGGGATGAACACGGCCGCCGGCTCCGCGCACGACACCGCCGACGCCCTGCGCGCCACCGCCGCCGACTACGACGGCGCCGACGCGGGCGCGGCCGAGAAGATCCGGAACACCCGATGATGCCGCGGCCGCCGCTGGTCGCGGTGGCGAACCCCGGCATCTCCGCGGATCCGTGGGCCGGCGTGTGGATCGCCGAGGACATCGAGACGATCCTCGCCGGGGTCAAGAGCGGCAGCTGGATCGACGTCACGCTCGGCGCGGTGTCGGCCGGGCTGGACGCGCTGGCGTTCGTCTCCGACCCGATCGGCAGCCTGCTGCAGTACGGCGTCGCCTGGATCATCGAGCACGTCAAGCCGCTGTCCGAGGCGCTCGACTGGCTGGCCGGCGACCCGGGCCAGATCGCGGCGCACGCGCAGACCTGGCGCAACATCGCGGGCTCGCTGCGCGACCGGGCCGGCGACCTCGAGCGGGCCGTGCGCTGGGACACCGAGGAGTGGAAGGGCGCGGCGGCGGACGCGTACCGGACGTGGACCGGCCAGCAGAAGGACGCCGTCGGCGCGCTGGCCGGCGCGGCCGACACCATGGCGGCGATCACCGAGGGCGCCGGGATGCTGGTGGCGGGCGTCCGGATGATGGTGCGCGACGCGATCGCGGTGCTGGTGTCCCGCCTGATCACGTACGCGGCCGAGGAGGTCTTCAGCCTGGGCCTGGCCACGCCGCTGGTGGTCGAGCAGGTCAGCACCCTGTGCGCGTCGTGGGCCGCGCGTATCGGGCGGTGGCTCAAGGGCCTGATCCGCAGCCTCGAGCACCTGCGCGGCCTCGGCAAGAAGATGGGCGAGGCGATCGAGCTCATCAAAAAGCTGCTGATGAAGCTGCGGCGCGGCAAGGAGGGCGGCGGCACCGTCCCGTCCGGCAAGCCGGACCCCGGCCGCAAGCCGCGTGGCGAGCGCACGAAAGCGCATCCCACCAAGAAGACCGACCGGGGGCTGCGCCGGGAGAACGAGTCGGCCGATACTCTGGCGCAGAACGGGTACGACGTCGAGCAGAACCCGCCGACGAACGCGAAAGGCAAGAACCCGGACTACAAGATCGAGGGCGAGTACTTCGACGCCTACGCTCCGAGCAGTAAGAACCTCGACAACATCCGCGACGAGATCAGCGGCAAGGTCAAGGAGGGGCAGACCGAGCGGGTCGTGCTCAACCTCGATGACTGCCCACGGTCGACGGAGGACATCCGCGGCGTGCTCGAGCGCAAGCCGATCACGAATCTCAAGGAGATCATCGTGGTCAAGGACGGCAAGGTCATCCCGTTCTACCCGTTCTCGTGATCCGCGGAAGGCACCATGGCGATCGAATACACGTACTACAGCGCGGCTGACCTGACGACCGAGGCCCTACGGTCGCAGGTCGCTGCGGTTCTCGGCGGCACGGTCACCGAGGACGGCACGGTGGTGCGGGACGGGTTGCAGACGACCGCCTACCACGCCGATCCGGGTGACGAGGCCGTCGCACCCGGCCTGTTCGGATTCAGGCACCGCATCACGGTGCGGTTCCGGTTCTCCGCGGTGCACCGGGAATTCGAGGAGCACAACACAGCGCTCATGGCGAGCGTCGTGATCGGGCTGGCCGGCGCCGATGGGGTCCTGCTGTTCAACGGCGAGGAGGCGGTCATTCAGGTCACCGGCGGCGCCGTCATTTTCAACGCCGAGTGGGACGACTGGGCGGAGAACCCGGAAACCGCGCCGCTGCTCACGCAGTTCCCGAGCCGGGTGCTTCCGCAGCCTCTGCTCTGAGCAGGGGCCGCACCAGGGCGGCGAAGTCGTCGGGCCGCTCGATCTGCGGCATGTGGCCGGTGCGCTCGAAGAGATGCCACTGGGCCTTCGGCAGCGCCGCCCGGGCCGCGGCCAGGTGGGCGCACGGCAGGACATGGTCGCGGTCGCCCCACACCAGCAGGGTCGGCTTGTCCTGGGCGGCCACCCGGGGGAGCAGCTCCGAGCGCCAGCCGGCGGCGATGCCGCGGAAACCGCCGAGGGCCTTGGCGATCTCGAGATAGACGGCGGCGAAGTCGGGCTGGCGGGCGATCCGGATCGCGGTCTCGATGCGCTCGGCGGTGACCATCGCGCGGTCGGCGAACAGGCTGCGCTCGACCCGCGGCGCGGTGTGCCGGTCGATGTGCGACAGCAGGTACCGGCCCATGCCGGGGATCGCCAGCATGCGCAGCGCGAACGTCACCTCCTTGCCGAAGCCGGCGCTGTTGACCAGGGTCAGCGTGGACACCCGGCCGGGCTCGTCGACCAGCATCCGCATCGACACCGCGCCGCCCAGGCTGTTGCCCATCAGGTGCACCGGCCGGGTCTCGCCCAGCGCGTCCAGCGTGGCCCACACGCCGTCCGACAGCGACACCAGCGTCGCCGAGGCGGGGTGGCGCTGGCTCAGACCGAAGCCGGGCATGTCGATGCTGATCACCCGATGGGTCCCGGACAGCCGCGGATGCTGGGCCGCCCAGTCCTCGAGGCTGCGGCCGATGCCGTGCAGCAGCACCACCGGGGGCGCGGACTCGTCGCCGGTCGCCTCGAAGCGGATCCGCGCGTCGCGCACGTCGATGTAGCTCATCGGGCCACTCCCTGCGGCGCGGCGGCGCGGGGGCCGCGGGACGCCCGGGCCGAGGTCGCCGCGCGCACGATCCGCTCGTGGCCGACGGGCAGCACGTGGGCGAGGAGGTCCGGCACTTTCGCGCTGGACGCGATGAGCACGCGGGCCTTGCGCTTGGCGACGCCGTCCAGGATCTGCCGCGCGGCCTTGTCCGGCGGGTACGTGAGAAGTTTCGCGAAAAGTTTCCGGTTGGGTTCCACCTCCTCGGCCGGCACGCCGCTGCCGACCGGGGCGTTCTCGGCGATCCGGGTGCGGACGCCGCCCGGGTGCACCGTGGTCACCCCGATCCCGTCGTCGGCGAGCTCGGCGTGCAGCACCTGGCTCAGCCCGCGCAGGGCGAACTTGCTGGCGCTGTATGCGGACTGCCCGGCCGGCGCGATCAGGCCGAACAAGCTCGACACGTTCACCAGATGCGCGCCGGGCGCGGCCTTCAGCGCCGGCAACAGCGCGTGGGCGAGCAGGAAGGGCGCGCGAAAGTTCACGTTCATGACCCGCTCGAACTCGTCGACCGTCACCTGGTCGAAGCGCCCGCCGAGCGCCATCCCGGCGTTGTTGATCAGCAGCCCGAGCGCGGGATGCTCGGCGAGCACCTGGGTGGCGAGGTCGTCGACGGCGGCGCGGTCGGCCAGGTCGGCGACGAGGGTCTGCACCGACCGGCCGGGGTGCACCCGGTCGATCCGGTCGGCCACCTCGCGCAGCCGGACGGCGTCGACGTCGACCAGCACGAGGTCGCTGCCGCGGCCGGCCAGGCCGTAGGCCAGCTGCTCGCCGATGCCGCTCGCCGCGCCGGTCAGCACCGCGGTGCGGCCGGGGAAGAGGTACGGGGTCATGAGGCGATCTCCTCCAGGGGGGCGGGAGCGGGACGGCGGGTGAAGGTCATGGCGCGGGTGACGTCCGCGCGGGGCAGCGACAGCGCGTCGCTGAGATAGTTCTGGCGCACCAGCCATGGGTCTTTCGCGCCCTGCCGGGGAAACTTGTCGAGCGCGCGCCGCACGTACCCGGACGAGAGATCGAGCAGGGGACGGCCCTGCCCGCCGGTCTCGTCCGGCGCCGCCACCGCGTAGCCGTGCCGGTCCATGTGCTTGAGCAGGCGCAGCACGTAGCGGTGCACCAGATCGGCGCGCAGCGTCCAGGACGCGTTCACGTAGCCGATGCAGTAGGCGAGGTTGGGCACGCCGCTGAGCATGATCCCGCGGTAGGCGGTGTGGTCGCCGATCTCGACCGGCGTGCCGTCGACCGTGAGCCGCACGCCGCCGATCGGCAGCAGCGACAACCCGGTCGCCGAGACGACGATGTCGGCCTCGAGCACGCGGCCGGAGCGCAACCGGATCCCGTCGGGCCGGAAACTTTCGATGTGGTCGGTGACGATCGACGCGGTGCCGGCCCGCAGGACCTCGTACAGGTCGCCCGACGGGATAACGCAGAGACGCTGGTCCCACGGCTCGTAGCGCGGGTTGAAGTGCTCGTCGACATAGGCCGGGTCCTTCAGGGCGCGCACCGCGAAGGAGCGCAGGATCTTCCGTACCCGGGCCGGCCGGCGCCGCGCGAGCTGGTAGAAGCCCTGGGTGATGAGGATGTTCTTGGCCCGGGCGATCCGGTTGGCCGCCCCGGCCGGGAGCACCCGGCGCAGCCCGTTCGCGATCACGTCCCGTTCCGGCAGCACCGTCATGTACGTGGGGGAGCGCTGCAGCATCGTCACGTGCCCGGCCTCGGCGGCCATCGCCGGGACCAGGGTGACCGCCGTGGCGCCGCTGCCGATGACGACGACTTTCTTGCCCGCGTACTCAAGGCCGGCCGGCCAGAACTGCGGGTGCACCAGCCGCCCGGCGAACTCCGCCATCCCCGGGAAGTCGGGCTGGAAGCCGGCCGCGTAGTCGTAGTAGCCGGCGCACGCGTACAGAAAACCGCAGGTCAGCGTGGCGCCGTCGGCCAGCCGGAGGGTCCACCGGTCGCCGGCCCAGTCGGCGGTGACCACCCGCGAGCCGAAGCGGATGTGCGGCATGATGCCGCCCTCGGCCGCGGTCTCCTCGATGTAGCGGCGGATCTTGTCGCCGGGGGCGATCGACTCCGGCTCGCGCCACGGCCGGAACGGATAGCTGAGCGTGAACATGTCCGAATCGGATCGGACGCCGGGATAGCGGAACAGGTCCCACGTGCCGCCGATCGCGTCGCGGGCCTCCAGGATCGCGTACGTCTTGCCCGGCATCTGCTCCTGCAGCCGCCACGCCGCGCCGATCCCGGAGAGGCCGGCGCCGATGATCAGGACGTCGAAATGTTCGGCCATGGTGGCAGTCTCGTCAACCCCGCCGCCGGCGGACTTGCCTTCGCGCGACACTCATTTATCCTTTCGCGACATGGGAACGATGGTGCGGGCCGCCGGGCTGCGCGGACTCCCCGGCCTCATCGACGAGCTCGACGGCGACGGCCGGGCGCTGCTGGCGCGGCACGGCGTCGACGCCGCCCTGCTCGACACCGACGACGCGGTGATCCCGTCGCTGTCGGCCGGCCGCATCCTCGAGGCGGCCGCCGCCGACCGGGACTGCCCCGACCTCGGGCTGCGGCTGGCGGCGCGGCAGGGCATCACGGTGCTGGGACCCCTCGCCATCGCGATCGAGAACTCGGCGACCCTGGGCGAGGCGCTGGACTGCGCGACGCGGTTCCTGTTCGTGCACTCGCCGGCCCTCACGATCACCCAGGTGCCGGACCCCGCGGGCCGGCCCGGCGTGGTCGGGCTGCGGTACGGCTCGACCGAGCTCGAACCAATGCCGCCGCAGGTGTGCGACAACGGGCTCGGGCTGCTGCACCGCATCACGGTGCTGCTCGCCGGCGGCCGTTACGGCCTGCGCTCGGTGCACCTGACGCACGGTCCGCTGGCGCCGGTGGCCCGGTACACCGAGTTCTTCGGCGCGGACGTCCGCTTCGGGGCCGAGTCGGCCCTGCTGCGGGTGCCGGCCACGGTGCGGGACGCCAAGGTCAGCGGGGGCAACCGGGTGCTGCGCGAGGTGGCCCTCGAATACATGCGCAACCATTTCCACGCGCCCGAGCAGCCGCTCGCCGACCGGGTGCGCCGGCTGGTCACGCAGTCGCTCGGCACGTCGCCGGTCGGCGTCGCCGCGGTCGCCCGGCGCCTGCAGCTCCACCCGCGCACGTTGCAGCGCCGCCTGGCCCTGGACGGGACGACGTACGAGAAGCTGCTCGACGACGTGCGCCGGGCCACGGCCCACCGGCTGATCACCACGACGGACATCCCGTTCGCGCAGATCACCGCGATGGTCGGGCTGACCGAGCAGTCGGCGCTGACCCGCGCGGTCCGGCGCTGGCACGGCCGCAGCCCGCGCGACCTGCGCCGCGCGGCCCTGTGTCGCGCGGCCCTGCGTCGCGCGGCTCAGTGAAACCACGGCGGCGTGCCCGTGCCGGAGAGCCGGACCCCGCCCCACGGGTCCGGTTCGCTGAGCCGGACGGTCGTCTCCGGCGCGCCGGGGATGGTCAGCCTGCCCTCCCGCAGGCCCGCGCCGACCCGCGATCGCAGGCCCTCGTCGGGGGTCGTGCGGCCGGCCCAGCGGAAGCGCCCCTCCACCGGCTCGAAGCGCGCCGACAGCCGGATCGACACCGCGAGGTAGTCGTCGCCGACGCGCAGCGTGGCCGGGCCGCGGTACTCCTCGCCGGGCAGGTGCGGCTCGTGGTCAGGATCCATGCCTGGTCTCCTCCTGGTACGCGGCCAGGCCGCCCGGGATGTCGGCGGCGTGCTTGATGCCGGAGACGCCGCCCCACAGGAACGTCGTCAGGTAGTCGCCGAGCGCCTCGCGGCTGATCGGCTGCTGCCGGCGCAGCCACCAGTCGCCGACCGCCTGGACGTAGCCGACCACCCCGTACGCCCACGGCAGCGCGGCGCCGGAGTCCAGGCCGCGCGCGCGTAGCCGGTCGCCGAAGATGCGGGCCAGGCCGCTCGCGACGGTGTCCACCACGTCGGCCACCACGTCCTGGTGGCGGGTGATGTCGGGCTGATGCACGACGAACTGGTAGAGGTTGGTGTCGCCGGCGATGTGCGCCAGGTACGCGTCGATCGCGGCGGCGATGACGTCGCGCTCCTCGCGCACCCGGGCGACGGCCGGGGCGATCGCGTCCAGGACCATGCCCGCCGCCTCCTGGCCGACCGCCAGCCACAGCTCGGACTTGTCGGCGAAGTAGCGATAGAGCACCGGCTTGCTGACGCCGGCGCGCGCGGCGATCGCGTCCATCCCCACCTCGGGGCCCAGCTCGCGGATCGCCTCGATCGCGGCCGCGGTCAGCTCGGCCCGGCGCTGCTCGCGGTGGCCGGCCCAGCGGCCCTTGCGCCCATCGGTGTCGCCCTTCATAGTACTAGAAGTAACTGTTACTTGAGGTAACGTCAAGTACGTCACAGGAGGGCGACTCATGACGACGACGGACCGCGACCGTGACCGCACCGCCACCCGCCTCCTGCGCTCCTCGGCCGAGCACTCGTACGACCCCGAGGTGGAGATCGACTGGGCGGCGCCGTTCGCCCCGGGCCGGTACTTCGTGCCCCCGGAGCGCTCCAGCCTCTACGGCACGCCGCTGTGGGAGGGGCTGACCGAGGAGCAGCGGATCACCCTTACCCGGCACGAGGCGGCGAGCATCGCCGGGCTCGGCGTCTGGTTCGAGACGATCCTCATGCAGCTGCTCATCCGCGGCTACTACAAGCAGGACCCGACCGCCGCTCACGCGCAGTACGCGCTCACCGAGATCGCCGACGAGTGCCGACATTCGGTGATGTTCGGCCGGATGATCGACAAGCTCGGCACCCCGGTCTACCGCCCCGCGGGCATCGACGCGTTCCTCGGCAAGTGGATCGCCGCGACCGGCACCGGCCCGCGCATGTTCGCCGCCATCCTGATCTGCGAGGAGATCCTCGACACGCTGCAGCGCGAGGCGATGGCGCACGAGCGGGTGCAGCCGCTGGTGCGGATGCTCAGCCGGATCCACGTGGTCGAGGAGGCGCGGCACGTCCGCTACGCCCGCGCGGAACTGGCCCGCCAGGTGCGCGCGGCGGGCAAGGGCCGGCTCGCCTTCGACCGGCTGGTGATCGGCCGCGCGGCGTACCTGTGCGGCACCCGCCTCATCCACCCTGGCGTCTACCGCTCGGTCGGCATCGCCCCGCGGGCGGGCCACCGGGCCGCGATGGCGAACCCGCGCTTCCGCGAGACTCTGCGCTGGGCGGGCGAGCGCGTCGTGGCGTACCTTGACGATCTTGATCTGATCGCGGGCGCGGGCAAACCGCTCTGGCGCCGGTCCGGCCTGCTCCCGGCAGCCTGAGATCGACGAGCGTGTGCCGGCTGGTCGACCTCGTTCCGGAGGATCGTCGGCGGACCGATCGGCCGGTGGGCGAACATCACTCAGCGTGACATCGTCTCTTGTGACGCAGAGTGAGGAGATCCGCCATGGAGGACGCACTGGCCGCCTACGGCTCCGGTCACGCCGACGGGATGGCCGGCGTGACCGACGCCGATCGCGCCCGGGACCCGCGGACCGGCCCCGACTACCTCGTCGGCGTCGTCGACGGCCGGATGGCCGCCTTCGAGGCGGCCCTGGTGGCCGCCATCCGCCGCGCGATGGGCGACCGGCTCGATGGATGACGAGTTCGAGGCGTACGAGGCGGGCCGCCAGGACGGGCTCGACGGTCGCCGGGACGCGGCCCGCGCCGGGCACGCCGCCCTCGGGCGCGACTACCGGATCGGCTTCATCGACGGGCGGCTGGAGGTCTACCGCCTGCTCGCCGACGTCCGCAAGATCGTCGAGAACGGCGAGTAATCCCATCAGCTGAGAGCCTGGCGCGCCGATTTGGGATATCACATGCTTGTCGGCACCGTTGTGAAAGCGCGTTGACGCCGCCGAAACGCCGCCTCTTCGAAGCGGTAACCGCAGGTGGCGACGCTGGCGTGGACGACCGGTGTGCGAGAGGGAGCGGATGACGACGACCGAGGGTGTGCTGACGGGCTTCACCGTCGCGGTGACCGCCGAGCGGCGGCGCGACGAGATGACGGCGCTGCTGCAGCGCCGCGGGGCCCGGGTGTTCACCGCCTCGGCGCTCACCATCGTCCCGCTCGCCGACGACGACGCGCTGCGCGCGGCCACCGAGGCCTGCATCGGGCTCGCCCCCGACCTGGTCATCGCCACCACCGGGTTCGGCTTCCGCGGCTGGATCGAGGCGGCCGAGGGATGGGGCCTCGGCGAGCGGCTGCGCGAGGTGCTCGGCCAGGCGCGCATCCTGGCCCGCGGCCCCAAGCCGTGCGGCGCGATCCGGGCGGCCGGGCTCACCGAGGAGTGGGCCGCGCGGACCGAGGCCTCCGCGGAGATCCTCGAGAAACTCCTGGCCGAGGGCATCGCCGGGCACCGCATCGTGGTGCAGGAGCACGGCGAGCCGCAGACCGGGTTCGTGGCCGCGCTGCGGGCGGCCGGCGCGGCCGTGGCCGAGGTGCCCGTGTACCGGTGGGTGCCGCCGCCGGACACCGCTCCGGTCCGCCGCCTGGGCGAGCTGATCACCGCCGGGCAGATCGACGCGGTGACCTTCACCAGCGCGCCCGCCGTCAAGTCGTTCTTCCGGCTGACCGGGGACGCCGTGCTGGCGAGCCTGCGGTCCGGCCCGCTCGTCGCGTGCGTCGGCCCGGTCACCGCGGCGCCGCTGATCGAGCGGGGCGTCCCGGTGGTGATGCCCGAGCGCTTCCGCCTGGGCGCGCTGATCAAGACGGTGAGCGACGAGCTGCCCAAGCGCGCGGTCCGGCTGCGGGTCGCGGGCGGGATTCTGGAGGTACGGGGACACGCCGTGCTCATCGACGACGAGCCCCGCACGCTCGCCCCCGCCGCGATGGCGATCCTCGGCGCGCTCGCCGCCCGTCCCGGCGCGGTGGTCGCGAAGGAGCAGCTGATCGCCGCCCTGCCCCGCGGCAACGACGGCCACGCGGTCGACGTGGCGGTGGCCCGGCTGCGCACCGCGCTCGGCTCCGGCAAGCACATCGAGACCGTCATCAAGCGCGGTTACCGGCTGCGCGTGGACGAACCCGCCTGATCTCCCCGGGCCTGATCTCGCCGGGCCTGATCTCTCCGGTCTGATCTTTCCGGCCTGATCTCCCCGGCTCCGGTCGACGCTGCCCGGAAACTTTCGACGAAAGGCAGCGCATGAAACCCACCCTGCTCGCCGTCGCCCACGGCACCCGATCGGCCGCCGGGCAGCGGCAGATCCGCGACCTGGTGGCCACGGTCGCGCGGCGCCGTCCCGGCCTGGACGTGCGGCTGGCCTACGCCGACGTCCAGCGCCCGCACGTCGGGGAGGTGGTGGCGGGCGCCCGCGACGCGGTGGTGGTCCCGCTTCTGCTCTCGGCCGGCTTTCACGTCCGGGTCGACATCGCCGGCGCCGTGGCGGGCACCGGCATCCCGGTCACCGCGCCGCTCGGCCCCGACGACGTCCTGGTGGAAAGCCTGACCCGGCACCTGCCCGCCGCCGACGCCGTGGTCCTGGCCGCCGCCGGATCGGCGGATCCGGCATGGCGGCGCAGCGTGCACCGGACGGCCGCGGGGATCGGCGCCCACGTCGCGTACGCGTCGGGCAGCGACCCCAGGGTGGCGGATGTCGTCGCCGGGCTGCGCGAGCGAGGGGCCCGCCGGATCGCGATCGCCGCCTACCTGCTCGCCGACGGCCTCTTCTACCGCACTTTGCACCGCGCCGGAGCCGATTCGGTGACGCCGCCGCTGTGTCTCGACCCGGCCGTCGCCGGTCTCGTGCTGCGCCGTTACGAGGCCGCCATTCTCACAACGGCGGACCGTCGCTTGTAGGGTTTTCCGAACGTTCGCGCAATCGCGACGGTCACGACGCTAAACAATGGCCCGGAAACATCGCCGTCGTGAACAGACAACGCCTGGTGGTCATCGGTAATGGCATGGCCGGCGCCCGGACGGTGGAGGAGATCCTCGCCCGGGGCGGCGATTTCGACATCACGATGTTCGGGGACGAGCCCTACGGCAACTACAACCGGATCATGCTCTCCAATGTCCTCGCGGGCGTGGAGGACGAGTCCGGCATCTTTCTCAACGACCTTTCCTGGTACGCCGACAACGGCATCACCCTGCACACCGGCGTGCGGATCGACCGCATCGACCGGGCGGCGCGGACGGTGCACGGCTCCGACGGCAGCGTCACCGGCTACGACAAGCTGGTGATCGCCACCGGCAGCTCCGCGTGGGTGCCGCCGATGAAGGGCGTGCACGTCCCCGGCCGCGGCTACCACCAGGGCGTCTTCGTCTTCCGCACGCTCGACGACACGCGTGCCATGATCCGGTACGCGCGGGAGCACGAGCGCGCGGTCGTCATCGGCGGCGGGCTGCTCGGCCTCGAGGCCGCCCGCGGCCTGCAGAACCACCTCGGCCACGTGACCCTCGTGCACGCCATGGGCCACCTGATGAACGCGCAGCTCAACGAGCGCGCCGGCCGGACCCTGCAGGCCACCGTCGAGAAGAAGCTGGGCATCGACGTCGTGGTCGACGGGATGACCACCGAGATCCTCGGCAAGCACGCGGTCACCGGGGTGAAGCTCGCCGGCGGCCGGGTCATCGACTGCGACGTCGTGGTGGTCGCGGCCGGCATCCGCCCCAACGCGCAGGTGGCCGCGGACAGCGGGCTGACCGTCGAGCGCGGCATCGTCGTAGACGACCAGATGCGGGCCGCCGGCGAGGACGACATCTACGTGGTGGGGGAGTGCGCGCAGCACCGCGGCGAGGTGTACGGGCTGGTCGCGCCCCTGTGGGACCAGGCGAAGGTGCTCGCCGACCACGTCACCGGCGCCGACGCCGGCGCGGTCTACGCGGGCTCGCAGGTGGCCACGAAGCTCAAGGTGGCCGGCGTGGACGTGGCCGCCATGGGCTTGCAGAGCCCCGAGCGCGAGGACGACGAGCTGCTCGAGTTCGCCGAGCCCGGGCGGGGCGTCTACAAGAACGTCATCATCCGCGACGACCGGCTGGTCGGCGCGACCCTGGTCGGCGACAACAGCAAGGCGCTGTCGCTGATCAAGACGTTCGAGAAGGGCCTGCCGGTGCCCGAGGACCGGGCCGCGCTGCTGTTCGACCTCGGCGGCCCGGCGGCCGAGGAAAGCGTCGCCGACATGCCCGACGACGAGCAGGTCTGCAACTGCAACGGCGTCTCCAAGGGCGCCCTGAGATCCTGCGTCGACGGCGGCTGCAAGACGGTGAGCGGGGTGATGGACAAGACCCGCGCCGGCAAGGGCTGCGGCACCTGCAAGCCGCTCGTGCAGCGGATCGTCGAGTGGGCGAACGGCGGCGAGGCCGAGGAGGATCCGGCCGCGTCGTACTACGTGCCCGGCGTGCCGATGCCCAAGCCCGAGCTGATGGACGCGATCCGGCGTTACGAGTTGCGCAGCGTGTCGTCGGTTTTCGCGAAACTTGGCGGCGAGGAGGACGCGAAAAGCAAGATGGGCCTCGCCTCGCTGCTCAAGATGATGTGGGGCGACCGGTACGTGGACGAGCGCGATGCCCGTTTCATCAACGACCGGGTGCACGCCAACATCCAGCGCGACGGCACGTTCTCGGTGGTCCCGCAGATGAAGGGCGGGGTCACCACCCCGGCCGACCTCAAGCGCATCGCCGAGGTCGCCGAGCGGCACGGCGTGCCGATGGTCAAGCTCACCGGCGGCCAGCGGATCGACCTGCTCGGCATCCCCAAGGAGAAGTTGCCGCAGATCTGGGCCGAGCTCGACATGCCGTCCGGATACGCGTACGCGAAAAGTTTCCGCACCGTGAAGACGTGCGTCGGATCGGATTTCTGCCGCTTCGGCGTCGGCGATTCCACCGCCCTCGGGATCGCGCTCGAGGAGCGCTATCAGGGCATCGAGGGGCCGGGCAAGATGAAGCTCGCGGTGACCGGCTGCCCGCGCAACTGCGCCGAGGCGTACGTGAAAGACCTGGGTGTTGTCGCCATTGACGGCGGCAAATGGGAGATCTACGTGGGCGGCGCGGCCGGCGCCCACGTGCGCAAGGGCGATCTGCTCGCCACCGTGGGCAGCCCCGCGGAAGTCATCACATTGACCGGCCGGTTCCTGCAGTACTACCGCGAGAACGGCAATTGGCTCGAGCGCACCTACGCGTGGGTGCCGCGCGTCGGCATCGAGAAGATCCGCGCGGTCGTCGTGGACGACGAGGACGGCATCGCCGCCGGCCTGGACGCGCGGATGGACGCCGCCGTCGCCGCCTACCGCGACCCGTGGAAGGAGCGTGCCGAGCCGGTGACGCCCGGACAGTTCCGCACCTCGCTGCCGCTGACCGTGCTGCCCAAGGTCCCGGTGCGCGCATGAGGACGCTGCGGATCCTCGGCCCGGTCCACGACATCCCCGTCGGGGAGGGCCGCACCTTCGCGGTCGACGGCGAGATGATCGCCGTGTTCCGGCTCCGCGACGGCTCGATCCGGGCGCTCTCCGCGGTGTGCCCGCACCGGGGCGGGCCGCTCGCCGACGGCCAGATCGACCTCAAGCAGGTCGTCTGCCCCCTGCACCTGTACGCCTGGGACCTGTCCACCGGCTGCTCGCTCAGCGGCCAGGATCCGGTGTCCGTCTATCCCGTCCGGGTCGACAACGAACAGCTCATCCTGGAGATGTGACATGACAGCTACGCTGCCCGTTGCCCGCCCGGCCGCGAGTCTGCGGGCGCACTGGATCGACGACTGGCGCCCCGAGGATCCCGCCTTCTGGGCGTCGACCGGGGCGCCGATCGCCCGCCGCAACCTGATCTTCTCCATCCTGTCCGAGCACATCGGGTTCTCCGTCTGGTCCCTCTGGTCGGTGCTCGTGCTGTTCCTGGGCCCCGCCTACGGCATCGATCCGGCCGGAAAGTTTCTGCTCACCGCGGTGCCGGCGCTGGTCGGCGCGGCGCTGCGGATCCCGTACACGTTCGCGGTCGCCCGCTTCGGCGGCCGCAACTGGACCGTCTTCAGCGCGAGCCTCCTGCTCGTCCCCGCCGTGCTGGCCGCCTTCCTGATCCGGCCGGGGGTCTCCTACACCACGCTGATCGTGATGGCCGCGGTGGCCGGCGTCGGCGGCGGAAACTTCGCGTCCTCGATGGCGAACATCAACGCGTTCTATCCGAACCGGCTCAAGGGCTGGGCGCTCGGCATCAACGCCGGCGGCGGCAACCTCGGCGTCGCGGCCGTCCAGCTGGCCGGCCTGTTCGTGCTCGCGGTCCTCGGCGCCGGCCACCCGGGCGTCGTCGCCGGCATCTACATTCCGCTGATCGTGATCGCCGCGCTCTGCTCGGCGCTCTACATGGACAACCTCACCCAGGCCCGCAGCGAGAAGCGGGCCATGCGCGACGCCACCCGGGAACCGCACACCTGGATCATGTCGCTGCTCTACATCGGCACGTTCGGCTCGTTCATCGGCTTCGGTTTCGCGTTCGGCCAGGTGCTGCAGGTCCAGTTCCACACCGAGTTCTCGACCCCGGTGCAGGCCGCGTACCTGACCTTCCTGGGCCCGCTGCTCGGCTCGCTGATCCGCCCGGTGGGCGGCGCCCTCGCCGACCGGCTCGGCGGCGCCCGGGTGACTTTCGGCAACTTTCTCGCGATGGCGGCCGGCGCCGGGATCGTGCTGCTCGCCGCCCAGCAGAAGTCCCTGCCGCTCTACCTCGTCGGGTTCATCGCCCTGTTCGTGCTCAGCGGCATCGGGAACGGCTCGACGTACAAGATGATCCCGGCGATCTTCAAGGCCCGGCACCCGGACGACGAGATCACGGCGCGCCGGCTCTCCGGCGCGGTGATCGGCATCGCCGGCGCGATCGGCGCGTTCGGCGGGGTGCTGGTCAACCTCGCCTTCCGGCAGTCGTTCCTGCAGACCGGGAGCGCGGAGGCCGCGTACGTGGGGTTCATCGCCTTCTACGCGCTGTGCGTGCTGGTCACCTGGGCCGTTTACCTGCGGCCCGGCGCCGCGACGGCCGGCAAGGTGTAGCCGGCCGGGGCATCACGGGCCGGTCAGGGCCGCGGCGAGCTCCCGGCGGGACGAGATGCCGAGTTGATGAAGATCTTGCGCAGGTGCCACTCGACCGGTTTCACCAGGCACGGCGCCCTCCCGGCCGGAGCCTGCCGCTTGCGGCCCGCCCCGCCACCTGTGCGTGCGGCCCGCCCCGCGGTTGCCGCACCGGAAAACTTCGGCGTGATTGACTGCGGGACATGCTGCCATGGAGTTACGACCTCGCCGGCCGGTTGCATCACGAGACGATCGAGTCGGCGCTGCTGCGCGAGAACCCGCTCGGCGATCCCCACGTGCGCCCGCTCTGGGTGTACACCCCGCCGGGCTATGCGGAATCCGGCGCCGATCGATACCCGGCGATCTACGTGATCCAGGGGTACAGCGGCCACGTCGGCATGTGGGCCAACCGGTCCCCGTTCCGCCAGCCGTTCATCGAGACCGCCGACGCGGTGTTCGCCCCGGGCGGGGCGCCGGGCTGCATCGTCGTCTACGTCGACGCGTGGACGGCGTACGGCGGCTCCCAGTTCGTCGATTCCGCGGGCACCGGCAAGTACCACTCGTACCTGTGCGACGAGGTCGTCCCGTGGGTCGACGAGCGTTTCCGGACCGTCCCGGCGCCCGGCGCGCGGGCCATCACCGGCAAGTCCTCGGGCGGTTTCGGCGCGATGATCACCCCGATGCTGCGGCCGGACCTCTTCGGCGCGCTCGCCACCCACGCCGGCGACGCCCTCTACGAGTTCTGCTATCTCAACGAGTTCGCGAAAGCGGCACGGGCGCTGCGCGACTACGACCACGACATCCAGAAGTGGTGGGCCGACTTCCGGGGCCGCACGGCGTTCACCGAGGAGAACGACAT
Organism: Paractinoplanes rhizophilus; assembly: GCF_042664765.1. Taxonomy (NCBI): domain Bacteria; kingdom Bacillati; phylum Actinomycetota; class Actinomycetes; order Micromonosporales; family Micromonosporaceae; genus Paractinoplanes; species Paractinoplanes rhizophilus. The sequence continues at coordinate 76,074 of NZ_JBHTBJ010000019.1, forward strand.
GCTGCTCCTGCTGGTGCTCGGCTGCTCGGCCGCGTTCACCCCCGGCCCCGACGGCACCCCGCAACTGCCCTTCGACGCGCGGAGCGGTCAGCTCATCCCCGAGCTCTGGGACCGGTGGCTCGAGTGGGACCCGATCCGGATGATCGACCGGTACGCCGGCGCCCTGCGCTCCCAGCGGGCGATCTGGATCGACGCCGGCAAGAGCGACGAGTGGTTCCTCGACCTGGGCGCCGAGGCGTTCCGGGCCGGCCTCGACCGGATCGGCGTGCCGGCGGACCGGATCCATTTCGAGCTGTTCCCCGGCACGCACGGCGGGATGGACTACCGCTACCCGCAGGCGGTCGCCTGGCTGGCCGACCGCCTCGAGCGCGAGTAGGCACGACCGCGCCCGGCGGACGACGGATGGTCAACCGCCGGGCCGGTCCTCCTCGAGCCGGCGGATCAGTGGGCCCAGGCTGCGCAGCCACTCCCGGGCCTGCGCGTTCCATCCCTCGCCGCCGAGCAGCATGACCGCCTCGCCGCCGAGGAACGCCATGCCGATCAGCCCGGCCACGTCCTCGGCGCGCAGCGGGCCCAGCGAGCCGAACCGCTCCTCCGCCTCGCGGGTGACGCCGACGAGCACCTCGAACCACGCCTCGAGCAGGCCCAGCACCTTGCCGGCGACGGTCTCGTCCGACCAGCCGGCCGCGATCATCTCCTGCAGGACGCGCACGTAACCCGACTCGAGGTCGTCGTCGAGGAAATCGCAGGCCTGCTCGTAGCGCTTCCACAGCGGCATGTCGGTGCCGTACATCTGCCGCTGTCGCGAAAGTAGCCGCCGATTCTCGTACTCGAGCAGCGCCAGCAGGACGCCCTGTTTCCCGCCGAAGTGGTAGTGGATCTGGCTGAGCGGGACCCCGGCCTTATCGGCCAGGCTCCGGGTGGAGAACCCGGCGTAGCCGTGCGACTGGAGGCGCACCTTGGCGGCCCGCACGATCTTCTCCGCTGTCGGATTCACCTCCGAACCCCCTTTCCTCGGTCGGTCGACCGAATCATACTGTCATCGGCTCGGTCGGTCGACCGACCGACCGCTTGGCATCAAACCGGCCGAGCAGCTGACAGAACGTGATGAAACCGGCCGACCGGCCGGCGCAACGGGCCAAACCGGCGGCCGACCGGTACACCAGGGGAACCGGTCGGCCGCAACCGAGGGAGGAAACATGGTGCGAAAGTTCTACGCCGTCGCGGTGTACGCCCTGTTCGCCGCGGCATTTCTGTACACGGCCGGCTTCCTCGCCGGCGTCGTCGTGCCCAAGGGCATCGACGACGGCACCGTCCGCCCGGCGTGGCAGGCGGCCCTGGTGGACCTCGCCCTGCTGGGCGCGTTCGCCCTCCAGCACACCGTGATGGCCCGGCCCTGGTTCAAGCGCGGCTGGACCCGGATCATCCCGCCGCCAGTCGAGCGCAGCACGTTCGTGCTGGCCGCGACCGCGGTGCTGATCCTGCTGCTGTGGCTGTGGCAGCCGCTGCCGGCCTCGGTCTGGACGGTCGGTCCGGGTTGGGCGCGCGCCCTGCTATGGACGCTCTACCTGGCCGGCTGGGCATTTCTTTTCTTCGCCACTTTCGCGCTCGGCCACTTCGACCTTTTCGGCCTGCGCCAGGCACTTTCGCGGAAATATCGCGAGCCCGAGTTTCGCGAGCCGTCCGTCTACCGCTACGTCCAGCACCCGATCATGGTCGGCTTCCTGATCGCGTTCTGGGCCGCGCCGGACATGAGCGTCGGCCGCCTGCTCTTCGCCGGGGCCTCGACGGCGTACATCATGGTGGGTGTGCGCTTCGAGGAGCACGACCTCCGGCAGCAGCTCGGCGCACCCTACGCCGACTACGCGGCCCGCGTGCCGCGGTTCATCCCGCGCCCGCCCCGCAAGAGCGCACGAGAGGCGGTGACTCGTGACCACGCTGCGGCCGACCGCTGACGGCTTCGTCGAGCACCGGGGCATAAAGATCAATTTCGCCGTGTACGGCGAGAGCGGGCCGACCATCCTGCTCATGCCCACGTGGACCATCGTGCACCGCCGGCTCTGGAAGATGCAGGTCGCCCACCTGTCGCGGCATTTCCGGGTGGTGACCTACGACGGCCCGGGCAACGGCCGCTCCGACCGCCCGCTGGAAAGTTTCGCCTACGACCAGGAAAATCACGTCGCCTACGCGCTCGCGGTGCTCGACGCGACCGGCACCGGCAAGGCCGTGCTCGTCGCGCTCTCCCGCGCCGTCAACTGGGCGCTCCAGCTGGCCGCCGAGCATCCGGACCGGGTACACGGGACCGTGGTCATCGGTCCCTCGATCGCCCTGCCGCCGGGGACGGAGCGGGCGACCAACCTCGACGTGGCCGCGCCCGCACCGCAACTGCCGCCGTCCGCCGTGCCCGGGCTCGGCACCGATCCGCAGAAACACTGGGCGAAATACAACTGGCAATACTGGCTCGAGCACTACGAAGATTTCGCGTGGTTCTTCCTGGGCCAGTGCTTCCCCGAGCCGCACTCCACCAAGCCGATCGAGGACGGCGTCGCCTGGGCCCTGGAGACCACCGGCGAAGTGCTCGTCGCCGAGAGCCGCGGCCACCGCCCCGACGAGGAGACGATCCGCGACTGGTGTTCGCGGATCGGCGGCCCGCTGCTCGCCGTGCACGGCACCGCCGATCGCGTGGCCCCGCTCGCCCGCAGCGCACTGCTCTGCGAGCTGACCGGCGGCGAGCTGGTCACCATCGAGGGCGGCGGGCATGTTCCGCAGGTGCGCGATCCCGTACGCGTCAATCTCCTGATCGGTGAATTTGCCGCCCGATTCCGGAAACTTTCCGCGGACCGGCGCGTCTGGCCGCGGTGGAGCAGCCGCCCGAAACGGGTGCTGTACTTGTCGTCGCCGATCGGGCTGGGCCATGCGCGGCGAGATCTGGCCATTGCGAAAGAGCTGCGGGCAAGACATCCCGGCGTACGCGTGGACTGGCTCACCCAGGACCCGGTGACGCGGATGCTGGCCGACGAGGGCGAGCGGGTCCATCCCGCGAGCCGTTTCCTGTTCAGCGAGTCCGCGCACATCGAGGAGGAGTCCGGCGAGCACGACCTGCACGCCTTCCAGGCGCTGCGCTCGATGGACGAGATCCTGATGAACAACTTCATGGTGTTCCACGACGTGGTCACCGAGGAACAGTACGACCTGGTCATCGGCGACGAGGCCTGGGACGTCGACCATTTCCTGCACGAGAATCCGGAGCTCAAGCGATTCGCGTACGCGTGGCTGACGGACTTCGTCGGTTTCCTTCCCATGCCCGGCGACGACGAGCGCGCCACGTCGGTCGCCGCCGACCACAACGCGGAAATGATCGAGCGCATCGCCCGGTTCCCCCGGCTGCGTGACCGCGCAATTTTCGTCGGCGAGCCCGACGACATCGTGCCCGATCGCTTCGGGCCGGACATGCCGTTCATTCGCGATTGGACGACGTCGCATTTCTCCTTCGCCGGCTATGTCACCGGCTTCGATGCTGCCGACCGTGCCGCGCTGCGTGACGAGCTGGGCTACCGTCCCGGCGAGCCTGTCTGCGTGGTCACGGTGGGCGGCTCCGGCGTCGGCGGCGACCTGCTGCGCCGCGTCGCCGACGCGTACCCCGAAGCCGGGCGGCGCGTTCCCGGCCTGCGCATGATCCTCGTGACCGGCCCGCGCATCGACCCGTCGGCGATTCGGGCCCGCGACGGCCTGGACGTGCACGGCTATCTGCCCGGCCTGCACCGCCACCTGGCCGCCGCCGACCTGGCGGTGGTGCAGGGCGGCCTGACCACCTGCATGGAGCTGACCGCGAGCAACCGGCCGTTCATCTACGTGCCGCTGCGCCGGCACTTCGAGCAGAACTTCCACGTCGCCCATCGCCTGCGCCGCCACGGCGCCGGCCGCCGGATGGACTACGAGACCCTCGGCCCCGACACGCTCGCCGAGGCCATCGCCGAGGAGATCGGGCGCGAGGTCCGGTACCGCCCGGTGACCCCGGACGGCGCCGGCCGGGCCGCGGCGCTGCTGGCCGGCCTGCTGTAACGGCCTGTAACGGCCTGGCGCGACGGCGTCCTCCGGCCGGGTTTCCGCCCGTCCGTGCAAGCTCGTGGCAACCTGTGCAGGATGGAGGCGATGCGGGCCGCCCAGGCGGCCGAGGCGATGCGGGCCGCCCCGGCGGCCGCCGACCAGCGGAGGCGCGGCATGGACGTCAAGGCCATCAACAAGCACGTCATCGACCAGTTCCGGGCCGGCGGCGAGATCGAGGGCATGCATCGCGAGCGCCTGCTGCTGCTCACCACCACGGGCGCCCGCACGGGCCGGCCGCACACGACGCCGATGATGTTCCACCGCGACGGCGACCGCCTGCTGGTGATGGCGTCGAACGCGGGCGCGCCCGCCGACCCGGACTGGTACCGCAACCTGGTCGCCCACCCGGCCGTCACGGTCGAGGTGGGCGACGCCCGCTATGCGGCCACCGCCACTCCGCTGACCGGCGCGGACCGTGAGCGGGCGTGGGCCGCGATCAAGCAGGCGTACCCGTTCTTCGCCGACCACGAGGCGAAAGCGGGACGGGAGATCCCGGTGGTCGAGCTCTTGTATTTCGTCCAAGGAGCCGAAATTTTGCCGATCGACTGACAGTTCACCTGTTGGAAACCGGGGCGGTTTCGGTTCTCGATAAAGTGCCGCCATCCTCGACCTCATCGACCCGTTCATCGGCACCGCAGCGACCGGCCTGCCTCGCCCGCATGGCCTGGCCGCCACCTGGTGGTGGCCGAAACCGCAGGTGGGCAACACGCACCCGGGCGCCACGTCGCCGTTCGGGATGGTGTCGGCGTGCGCCTACTCGGGCGCCTATCCGACGGGATACGGGCGGTACGCGAAGAACACCGAGGGCGTGCCGGAGGAGATGTACGAGCGGGTCGAGGCCTCCGGGTTCACGCATTTCCAGCAGTCGGGCACCGGGGCGATCCGCAAGTATTACAACTACGTCCGGGTGACGCCGATGGTGCAGCCCCTCGACTCGCTGGGCGAGTCATGGGCCCTGCACGACGAGATGGCGGAGGCCGGCTACTACGCGGCGACGCTCGACACCGGCGTGAAGTGCGAGATCACCGTGGGCGGCAAGGTCGCGGTGCACCGTTACACGTTTCCGGAGAACCGCTCGGCGCGCGTCGTCGTCGACCTGTCCTGCGGCGGGCTCAACATCGATCTCGGCCGGACGGTGCCGCTGCGCGCGCAGGTCGAGAGCATGGGCCGCGGCCGCGCGCAGGGGACCGTCGTGATGGAGGGCGTGCCGCTGTCGGTGCACCTCGAGGTCGACTCCCCGGGGTGGCGGCAGATGCTCTGGTACGACCGGCGCCTGATCGACGGCGGGACCCGGCTCGATTTCGACAGCATCCGGCACACCAACCTGCGCCCGTTCGGCCTGCTGTTCATGGGCCCGGCGGCGGCCGGCCAGGTGGTCGAGGTGCGGATGGGTTTCTCGCTGCGCGGCTGCGAGCAGGCCCGGCAGAACCTCGAGCGGGAGTGCGGCCACGACGCGCGGGCCTTCGACGTGGTGCGGTCCCGCACCCGGGTGAGCTGGCGGGAGCACGTCGGCAAGGTCCGGGTCGAGGGCGGGACCCGGGCCCGCCGCCAGGTGTTCGCGACCGCGCTGTACCACTCGATGATCAAGCCGTGCGTGACCGAGGACGAGAGCCCGTTCTGGCCGAACCCCGGTCCGTACGCGTTCGACGTCTGCACGATGTGGGACATCTACAAGACGCAGCTGCCCCTGCTCGCCGCGATCGCGCCGGACCGTTTCACCGACCTGCTCGAGTCGCTGATCCGGGTGTGCGAGGAGGAGGGAAACTTTCCGATCGGCTATCGCATGGCCCGCGGCGCCGACCGGTTCTTCCGGCAGGCCAGCGCGCTCGCGCACACCGCGCTCGCCGACGCGCACGTGCTCGCCCGGCCCGGCATCGACTGGAGCTGGGCGCTGGTGCACATGGTCGACGACCTGCGCCGGATGTACGGGGAGGACTTCTTCGAGCACGGCGTGGTGCACCCGATCACGCACACCCTGGATCTCGCGTACGCCCATCACTGCACCGCCCAGGTCGCGCGCGCCCTCAACGACCGCCGCCTCGCCCACGACCTCGAGCGGCGCGGCCGGCAGTGGGTCAACGCCTTCGACCCGGCGACCGGGCTGCTGCGCGACAGCGAGTTCTACGAAGGCGGAAAATGGAACTACTCTTTCCGCCTGCTGCACGACATGGCCGGCCGGATCGCCCTGGCCGGCGGCGACGAGGCCTTCGCCGGCATCCTCGACGGGTTCTTCGGCTACGGCGCCGGCCCGGTCAAGCAACCCGGCCGCGGCCCGGCGCCGGCCGAGATGGCGGCCGGCTACGCGCTCAACCGATTCGAGGGCCTCAACAACGAGCCGGACATGGAGGCGCCCTGGGCGTACCACTACGCCGGGCGCCCGGACCGCACCGCCGAGGTCGTGCACTCCGCGCTGACCTGGCAGTTCGGCACCGGGCCCGGCGGCCTGCCGGGCAACGACGACTCCGGCGGCCTGAGCTCCTGGTACGTCTGGGCCTCGCTGGGCCTGTTCCCGGTGGCCGGCCAGAACCTCTTTCTGATCAACGCGCCCGCCTTCGACCGCGCCGTCCTGCAGGCCGGCGACGGCGAGTTCGTCATCGAGACGAGTGGGCACCACGACTCGCCGATCGGCGTGGACGGCCTCGACCACGACCCGCCGCCGCAGTACGTGCAGTCGGCGACCCTCGACGGCGAGCCGCTGCACGCCGCCCATCTGTCCGCCGCCCGGCTCCATCGGGGCGGCCGGCTGCATCTGCGGCTGGGCCACGAGCCCAGCACCTGGGGAAGCCGGCACCGGCCCCCGTCCCTGTCCTGAGCCCCGCACCCCCGAGGATCGACGATGAATTATCCCAGCCGCCGCCTCGTGATCGTGGTCCGAGCCGACCCGGTGATCTGCGGGCACGCCGGCGAGGCGCGCAACCTCGCCGAGGTCGCCCTGACCCGGGGCTTCGCCGATGTCCGATTGCTCACCTGGCCGATCCCGGCACTCCAGGCGGCCGGATTGCCGCTCAAGCCGCTCGATCGGCTGCTGCCCTACAGTCCCGGGATCACCGTCGAGCGGCCCGAGCCGGTCGGCGACTACCGGGTGCCCGACGGGCGTCACCTCGCGGGCCTCACCGGCCGGCTGGTCGAGCTGCTCAGCGAGCCGGTGCCGACAGTGTGCCTGTCGATGTACCTGGTGCCGCACACGGCGGTGGTGGTCGACGCGGTCACCGCGGCGCGGGCGGCCGGTTTCCATCCCCAGGTGCACACGATCGCGAAGGCGGTCGGCTCGGACGTCACCAACGTGATCCGCTCCTGCCTGCGGGAGGGGCGCTTCGGGGCGGCGACCGCGCTGTTCACGACGTTCCTGGCCAACGACGAGGTGGTCGCGGTCTCCGACTACACCCGGGACGAAATCATCGCCTCGGCCTCCGAAGTGGACGCTCATTGCGGCACCTCGTTCGCCGCGCAGTGCCACGACCGGGTGCGGGTCAGCTACCCGCCGATCGACGCGTCGGCGTTCGTCGGCAAGCCGGGCCCGGCGGTCGAGGCGGCGCTGGCGCGCCGCGGCCTTTTCCGCGACGGCTACATTCTCTTTCTCTCCCGCGTGACGCGGGCCAAGGGAATCTACGACCTGGTGATCGCGTACGGGCAGGCACGCTGCCGGGACGACGTGAAGCTGGTCGTCGCGGGCACCGGCCCGGAGCTCGGCCACGTCCGTGCGATGGCGCGCGAGGACGACCGGATCGTCTTCCTCACCGACGTGGACGACGAGGAGAAGCCGCTGCTGATGGCCGGGTGTGCGGCGTACGCGTTGCCGACCAAGCCGGAACCGGAGTTCGTGGAAACTTTCGGGATCGCGCTGGCCGAGAAGATGCTCGCCGGCGGCGGTCCGATCGTGACCACGCTGACCGGCGGGACCGGCGAGGCCGTGGGCAAGGCCGCGGTGATCGTCGAGCCGGGCGACATCACCGGGCTGGCGGCGGCGCTCGACCGGGTGGTGCTCGACATGTCGGCGGCGCAGCGGGCCGAGTACGAGTCGCGGGCGCGGGAGACGGCGATGGCGTTCGACCGGGCGGCGGTCTTCGACCGGCTGTTCCCGCAGGAGGCGGGCGTCCGCTGAGCCCTCCGGAGGCGGGCATCCGCTGGGCCGTCAGGTGGCGGGCGTCCGCTGGGCCGTCAGGTGGCGGGCGTCCGCTGGGTCCTCAGGTGGCGGGCGTCCGCTGGGTCCGGTCCTCAGGCGGCGGGCGTCCGCTGGTCAGAAGCCGCGCAGCAACTGCTGCAAGTGCCGGAGCTGGGACGGCGGCAGGTCGCTGCGCACGCGCCGGGGGTCCGAGGGCCGGCGGCCCCACAGCAGAAGCAGGCGGGCGGCCGGATCGGTTTCCACGGCGGGGCTGTCATCGGGGTCGACCAGCGCGAGGGTTCCCTTGCCGTCGCGCACCTCGACGAGCAGGTCGGGCTGCCGCGGGCAGCGGATGCGGGCGGAGATGTCGCCGGTTTCCCCAGCCAGCCCGGTGGCCAGCAGGGACTCCTGCAGCATCCGCACGGAATGCCCGAGCAGCTCCGGCCGGGCCAGGATCTCGTCGGTCCCGGCGTCGTCGCCGGTCAGGTCCCAGCGGTGCACCGCGAACTCCTGGCGCATGTGCAGGACGATCTCGCCGACCGGCATGCCCCAGCCCAGCCCGGGCACGACGGCGGCCGGGTCGGCGGCGACGAGCGGTTCCAGCAGTTGCGTCATGTCCCGCTCGCCGGTCTCCAGCCGGCGGCGGAGCAGGCGGTCGTCCATGGCCTGGTAGGGAAGGTCGCGCGCCGCCCAGTCGTCCACCACCGGCGCCGGCGTGCCGTCGAGGTGGGCGCGGGCCTGCTCGGCGAGGAGCTCGGCGCCGGAGACGAGATGGGCCACGACCTCGTGGGCGGTCCAGCCGTCGCACGCGGTCAGGCCGCGGGGCGGCACGCCGGGCAGCGCCTCGAGGAACGCGTCGATCTCGGATGGCTCGGTGCCGGCCATGTGCCCTCCCGGAGGCTGAACGATCTTGCACGCAGTATGCCGCCCGGAAGCCTGACGTGACAGGGCCGCGGCCGGATGAGCTGCACGATCCGCAGCGGCGACCGGACCGACCCCGCCGTCAGGAGCAGTGGCTCGTCACCGGGGACAGCCACTCCTTGAGCTGCGGGCCCAGCAACTTGCTCGCGTCGTCCGGCGTCTTGAGGGCGGCGAAGACGCTCGCGTCGGCGGCCTTCTTCTGCAGCTGGTCGGCGGCCTGCTTGCCGTCGGCGACGATCCCGGGGTCCTTGGCGGTGGCGGTCGCCGCGCGGATCGAGGCCGCCAGGTCGCCCAGCTTCTTCTGGGCCTGGGCCCGGTCGGCCGGCGCGCCGCTGCCCGCGGCCTTGGAGACGGCCTCGGCGAAGGGCGCCATGCCTTTCGCGTACGCCTCGCCGAGTGCCTCGCACGCATTCTTGGTGTCGATGTCCACCGTCGCCGGGGTGGTCGTGGCGGGGGTCGTTCCGGTCATGGCCGATCCGCAGGCCGCCGGAAACAGGAGCACGGCAGCGAGCAGCAGGGGACGAACGGCGCGACGCATCGAGACCTCCGGTGATGGGGTGGGCAGATGCACGATACGTCGCGATCCGGTCACCGTCCATGCACGGGCGTCGATTTAAGGGTTCGCCAAGACGGCCCGCGCGACGCGGACGCGGATCACACCGCGTGGATCGACGGGCCGAGAGGTGATTATCTAGGCGCGTGAGCGACTCGCCGACCACCACTCAGTTACAGGGCACCACCGCCTGGAAGACCCGTCTGACCACGCCGGTGCGCCTCGTGCTGCGGACCGAGGCGGGCAGCGCGGCGGTTCTCGTGACCGCGATCGTTGTCGCCCTGATCTGGGCGAACGTCGCCGACGGGTCCTACGAGAATTTCTGGCGCACCGAGCTGTCCATCGACCTCGGCGACATGGGCGTCTCACTGACCCTGCGCGAATGGGTCAACAGCGGCCTGATGACGCTGTTCTTCCTGGTGGTGGGCCTGGAGGCGCGGCGCGAGTTCGACCTCGGCGACCTGCGCGACCGGCGGCGGTTCATCCTGCCGGCGGCGGCCGGCATCACCGGGATGATCCTGCCGGTCGGGATTTTCCTGGCGGTCAACGCCGGCGGGCCGGGGGCCGTCGGCTGGGGCGTCGCGATGTCCACCGACACGGCGCTGGCGCTGGGCCTGCTGGCCCTGGTCGGGCGGCGCGTGCCCGACCAGGCCCGGTTGTTCCTGGTGACGGTCTCGGTGGTCGACGACCTCGTCGCGCTGGTGGTCATCGCGGTGGCGTACACCGAGGAGATCAAGGTCGTCCCATTGGCCATCGCGATCGTGCTGTACCTGGCAACCTTCGCGCTCGCGCGGTCGCGGGTGCGCAGCGGGTTCGCGTACGTGCCGCTCGGCGTGGCGATCTGGGGCGCCATGCTGGCCAGCGGCATCGACCCGATCGTCTCCGGCCTCGCGCTCGGTCTGGCGGCGGCCGCGTACACGCCGGCCCGCGGCGACCTCGAGCAGGCCAGCGACCTGTTCCGGCTGTTCCGCGAGCAGCCGACGCCGGAGCTGGCCCACGGCCTGCGAACCGGCGTGGTCAACTCGTTCTCCTGGAACGACCGGCTCCAGCGCACCTACCAGGGCTGGAGCAGCTACCTGATCGTCCCGTTGTTCGGCCTGGCCAACGCCGGGATCGCCATCGACGCGAGCTTTCTGCGGCGGGCGCTCACCTCGCCGGTGACGATCGGTGTCTTCGTCGCCTATGTCTTCGGCAAGCCGATCGGGATCACCGGGGTTTCCTGGCTCGTCACGAAGCTCAGCGGCCGCCGGATCCAGCCGGGCGTCGGGTGGGCGTCGGTGCTCGGCACCGGCACCATCGCGGGGATCGGCTTCACGGTTTCGTTCCTGATCGCCAACCTCGCGTTCGAGGGGCCGCTGCTGGCCGAGGCGAAACTGGGCGTGCTCGCGGCGGCCGTCGCCGCGGCGCTGCTGACCTGGACCGAGTTCCGGATCACCTTCACGCTGCCCAAGCCGAAGCGCGCGATGGCCCTGCTCGGCGACGCCGACCAGCTCAACGACCTGATCCCGGAGGTCGACGAGGAGCGCGACCACGTGCGCGGGCCGGCCGAGGCCTCGGTCACCATCGTCGAGTACGGCGACTTCCAGTGCCCGTACTGCGGCCGCGCCGAGCCGATCGTGCGGGAGCTGTTCAGCGATGCCGACTTGCGCTTCGTCTGGCGAAACTTGCCACTCACCGATGTGCATCCGCAGGCCCAGCTGGCGGCGGAGGCCGCCGAGGCGGCCGGCGAGCAGGGCAAGTTCTGGGAGATGCACGACCTGTTGCTGACGCATCAGGACAAGTTGCGCATCACCGACCTTCTCGCGTACGCCCGGCAGCTCGGCCTCGACGAGGAGAAGTTCCACGACGACATGATGCGCAGCCCGGCCGCCGAGCGCATCGCCAACGACCTCGAGTCGGCGGATCTCAGCGGGGTGTCGGGCACACCCACCTTCTTCATCAACGGCCACCGTCACTACGGGGCCTACGACGTGGACACGCTCAAGGAAGCCATCCGGCTGGCCCGGGTGCGCGCCAAGATCGCCGCACGGCGTCATTGATTCCGGAGCCGGTCCGGCCCGCGCCGCGGCTCTCGTCCTACTTCGACACGGTCCCCAGGCGCTTCCGGCGGCGGCGCCAGACGTACGCGACAATCAGCAGGACCGTGACGCCTGCCGCCGCCACCGCGTATTTGCTGACCCCCTTGGCGATCTCCTCGATGTGATCGCCGGCGTAGTAGCCGCCCGTGGACCACGCGCCCACCCAGAGCGCCGCGCCGAGGGCGTTCCAGGCGAGAAACTTGTGGAAAGGCATGCCGGTGATGCCGGCGACGATGCCGTTGAACTGGCGCAGCCCCTCGACGAACCGCGCCACCACCACGATCTTGGGGCCCTGCCGGGACATGAAGCCCTCGACGCGGTCGAAGCGTTCCGGAGTCAGCCGCACATAGCGGCCGAAACGCCGCACCAGCGGCCGCCCGCCGCGGCGCCCGATCCAGTAGCCGATGCTGTCGCCGATCACGGCGGCACAGAACGCGGTGATCGCCACGGCGACGATGCTGAGGTGGCCGCTCCCGGCGTAGGCCGAGCCGGCGATGATCGCGGTCTCGCCGGGCGCCGGGACGCCGAAACTTTCCACGAGAACGAGGCCGCCGATGCCGAGACAGCCGAACCGGTCGATGAGTTCCAGCATCCCGACACCTCCATCGACCACCGTAGGGCGGCGGGCCCGAGCGAGCACGCTTTCGCGATCGTCGTCACCTCGATGAGCCAGGCATTAGCGTGTGCCCATGACCGACGACTATCCCTGGGAACCACCGCTCGCCGGCACCGAGGCCGAGCAACTGACCGGCTCCCTGAACCGGTTGCGCGCCACCTTTCGCTTCAAGGCCGACGACCTCGACTCCGCCGGGCTGAACGCCCGGCTCGGCGTCTCCGGACTCACCCTGGGCGGCCTGCTCAAGCACCTGGCGGTGGTGGAGGACTACTACTCGACCGTCAAGCTCCACGGCGTGCCGGTGGGCGAGCCCTGGGAGTCGATGGGCTGGACCGGCGGCGACGACTGGGACTTCGAGTCGGCCGCCGCCGATCCGCCGGAAACGCTGTACGCGCTGTACGACGGGGCGGTCGACCGGGCCCGGTCCCGGCTCGCGGACGTCCTGGCCGCGGGCGACCTGAGCCGCCCCATCCACGCGGCCCGGGCCGACGGATCGCACGCCAACCTGCGCCGGCTGTTGTGCGACCTCCTCGAGGAGTACGGCCGGCACACCGGTCACGCCGACCTGCTGCGGGAGGCGGTCGACGGGCGCACGGGCGAGGACCCGCCGCCGGGGTGGCGCCCGAAGTCCGGCAGCTACCGCATCACCTGACCCGGCGTTCCGGCCCGCTACCGCATCACCTGACCCGGCGTTCCGGCCCGCTACCGCGTCGCCTGCCGGGATTTCCGGCCGGCCCGCTACCGCGTCGCCTGACCTTGCGTTCCGGCCCGCTGACGCGTCGCCTGCCCGGGACTTCTCGGCCGGCCTGCTGTCGCGTTGGCCGGCCGGAAACTTCGGCCGGCTATTGCCGCTGCCGGCCGGGCACGGTCAGCACCGCGATCGCGGGCTCGTGCAGGCTGCCCAGCCAGAGGCGGCCGTCGTGCTCGCGCACCCCGGTGACCATGTGGAAGTCGGGGCTGTCGACGGAAACATCGTGGATCAGCTTGCCCTCGTTGTCGTACGCCTGGGCCCGGATCGTCCGCTTCGGGGCCGGCTGCATCGGGTCCGGAATTCTGGTCACCCCGCGGCGAATCCACATCGGCCCCCGCTGGAGGCGCTCGACCAGCGCGTCCTTCGGGCTGGCGATCGACACCCAGATCAGGCCGTCGCTGCCGCGCGCGATGTTGTCGGGATAGCCGGGCAGATCCTCGACGAGGAAGTCGTCGCGGCCGTCGGCCAGCCAATGACGGGCGACGGTGCGGGCGGCGGACTCGGCGACCGCCACGAACGACTCGTCGGACGCCAGCGCCACGCCGTTGGCGAAGGAAAGACCGTCGCGCAGGACCGTGACGGCGCCGTCGGGCGTGCGGCGCAGCAGGCGGCCGGTGCGGGTCTGCTCGACCATTTCGGCCTTCCAGCGGTCGATCGGGTGGACCGTCGACGAATCCGAGAAGTAGACGGTGCCGTCGGTGGCGACGGCGGCGTTGTTGCAGAACAGCATGTCGCCGGCCAACGTGTCGACGGTCCCGTCGGACGGGTCAACCGAGAGCAGGCCGCGGCGGGCGTCGCAAACCAGGAGCCGGCCACCGGGCAGAAGCTCGATGCCCAGCGGCCGGCCGCCGGTGTCGGCGACGGCCTCGGCCCGGCCCGAAGCCGGGTCCACGCGGTGGATGACGCCGTCCTCGGTGCCGGTGAACACCGCTCCGTCGGCGGCCACGACAACGTCCTCGGCGCCGCGGCCCGGCACCCTGATCACCCGGAAGTCCATGAGGCCCGACTATGCACCTGCGCGGGACGTGGATCAATGTCTGGAGCACACCGGCGAAGCGCAGGAAAGTTGGAATCCGGTCCGCCGGCGAGCCCTCCGGCACGCCCTGGCTGGGGACCATCTCGCCGGGCGCAGGCACGACGACGGATCCAGGCGCAGCTTGCCGATCAGGGTTGCCGCAGGCCCTGCGCCCGGCCGAGCACCGCAACGGCCTGGGTGCGTGCGGCCCACGCCGCGCGCGCTCGGCCGTCAGCAGGGGCCGGCGAAGAACGAGACTGTCACGCGGGTGGGTGGGCGGCCGTTCGCGGCGATGTCGAGCGGCACGCATCGCCGGCCGGCCACGTGGAAGCCGCCGATGAAGGCCGTGTCCGAATCCGCGCAAGCGTGGAAAGTCACCGACCGTGCGGGGGAGTAGCCCCAACCCTGCCCGTATTTGAGGCCGGCCAGCGCGGCGAACGAATCGGGGATGGAAACTTTCACGACCGCGCCGGCTTTCACCTCGGCGCCCACCTTGTAGTCGCCGGTGGCCGGGTCGCCGTTGGTGGTCGGCGAGGCGGTGGCCCAGGCGCGCAGGCCGGGCCAGCTGATCGCGCCGGCCACGAGGTCGTCCGCCGCCCGCGAGGAGACGACCTTGATGTGCGCCTCGCGGGGGCCGCACATGATGTCGCGTGGCCCGGACGCCGCGTCCGCGGAGAGGGCCGGGGAGGTACCGGGCGCAGGCGGAGCGGACAGGGCGGAGGGCGGCAAAGCGGCGGAGGGCGGCAAAGCGGCGGAGGGCCCGGGCGCGCCCGAGGGCGGACGCGCGGGGGATGAGCAGGCGCCGAGGACGAGGCTGGTGCCGGAGAGAAGGACGGCGGCGAGCATGAGGCACCGAGGCCGGCCGGGCAGCATTGACCGATCATAGGGCGGCCCCGCGCGTCGTTGGCCGGCCTCGCGCGTCACGCGGCAATCTCACGCGTCGCACGGCGATCGCGCGCTGCGGGGCCATCTTGCACGCTGCGGGGCCATCTCGCGCGCTGCGGGGCCATCTCGCGCTGCGGGGCCATCTTGCACGCTGCGGGGCCATCTTGCGCGTTGGAGGGCGGTCTTGCGCGTCGCTGGGCGAGCGCGCGAGGGAACCGGGCGGGCCGCGGTGGCGTCGAAAGCGTGTGCACACTTCACGAAGGCGTACGCGAATTGTTGCTCTGGTCGCCGCCGGCGCGATGTTGGTGAGCGGGTGTGGGGGCGAGGTACCCGGAGACGCCGGCCGGATCGATGCGAAACTTGTCAGCGAGCTTGAGCCCGGCGACGCGCAGGCCGTGGCGCGGGGCATGAACGCGTTCGGGTTCGAACTTTTCCGCCAAGTTTCCGGCGGGTCGCCGAACACGATCACCTCGCCGTTGTCGGTCTCGGTGCTGCTGGCGATGATCCTGGCCGGCGCGGACGGCGAGACCGCGGCGGAAATGGCGAAAGTCCTGCACCTCGACGAGCGCCGCGACGTTCGGGTCGGTGGGCTGCTGCGCACGCTCGCCGACACCGACGAGGTGAAGCTCTCGGTCGCCGACGCGCTGTGGGCGGACGAGCGGGCGCCCCTCGAGCAGGATTACCTCGACTTCGTGCGCAAGACTTTCGGCGCCACCGTCGAGCAGGCGGAGCTGGGCCGAGCTGACGCGGCGAAGGCCGTCGACGAGTGGGTCAAGAAGAACACCGGCGGCCGCATCGACAGGATCGCCCGCGACCTCGGGCTGCCCAACCCCCAGGCGATGCTGGTGCTGCTGAACGCGGTGTATTTCCTCGGTGAGTGGAAAACCAAGTTCGAGGAGACCGCACCCGGCGGGTTCTCGGTCGGTGGCGCGAAAGTTGACGTCCCGATGATGCGCCTGCGGAACGAAACATTCGGGTACGCCGAGCGCGACGGCTTCCGCATGCTCCGGCTTCCCTACGGCGAGGACGGCCGCTACGCGATGGAGGTCATGCTCCCCGACGTCGGCAAGAGCCTGCACCTCGACGAGGAGGCGTGGCGCGACGCCGTGGCCGACCTCGACGACCATCGGATCGACGAGGTCGCCCTGCCGCGCTTCGAGCTGCGCTGGTCGGGCGACCTGACCGAGCCGCTCATCAAGCTCGGCCTGCCTACGTCCGGCTTCACCGCCATGTCGAAGGCGAACCCGGTCCTCGCGAAGGTCGTGCACAAGACCTACATCAAGGTCGACGAGGACGGCACCGAGGCGGCCGCCGTCACCGGGGGTGTCATGGTCACCTCGGCCCGGGCTGACCGGACCACTTTCGTGGTCGACCGGCCCTTCGCCTTCACCATCTCCGACCAGAAGACCGGCGCGATACTTTTCCTGGGCGAGGTCGGGGATCCGAGAAGCTAGCGCCAGGTGTCGCTGACCGACTGCGTGCAGGCGGCGCCCGTGGTGAGGGTCCGGTTCGCGCCGGACTCCCACGTCACCGCCGAGCCGTTCTTCTTCACGTACTTGTACTCCACGGACGTGTTGGGCGGCAGGCTGACGGTGCCCCGCCACACCGGGTAGGCCGCCGACGACAGCGCCACCCCGCCGCCGGTGTTCCAGTTGCTCAGCTCGGCCCGGTTGCCCAGCACATAGATGTTCTCGCCCCAGACGGTCGTCGCGTTGACCGCGAAAGTTACCGCCACCGACGCGCAAGCCGTCGAGGTCGCACCGACGCGCGCGTTCACGTGCAACGCCACCATCGAGTTCGCCGGCACCGAGGCGGTGAAGGTCCCCGACGAGCTCACCGTGTAGGCCGGCCCGGTGCAGGCGCCGTTGCTGACGTCGCCGTTGGCGACGTCGCAATACGTTCCGGCGGGCAGCGAGGTGGTGAAGGTCCGGCTCAGCGTCCCGCCGTCCCGATTGAAGATCGCGTACGCCGCCGCGCCGCGCCCGAACGCGATCTGGCTGCCGCCGTTGGACCACCAGTTCGTCACCGCGGTTCCGTGGGCGGCGTTGTGGAAGCCCACCATGTTCGCCGTGGTCCGCCACCGATGCTCGCAGGCCCACCCGGACGAGCAGTTCACCGCCGACGTCGTGCCGCCCGAGCCGGACGGCGGGCCCGCGTCGGCGTTGCCGAAGGTGAAGCTCGACATCACCGAGGGCGTCCCGTAGGGATAGGCGAGCATGAACGCCTCGGCCAGCCCGTACGTCATGCCGTCCTTGTAGGTAAGTTTCGCGCGACCGTTCCGCTGGGTGTCGTGGTTGTCGATGAACGCCACCGCGTCGCCGCTCGCCACCAGCATCTGGCTCGGCAGGTTCTGCAGCGCCGACAAGTTCGCGTTGCGGAAGGCGTTGCCGACCACGTCGCCGTACCGGAACTCGGTGACGTCGCCCAGCCCGGTGTACTCCGTCGGGCTCACCTCGCCGGCGCCGCCCTCGATCGTCTCCTGGAAGATGTACGGCGACCCGCTGAGCTGCCCGTAGATTGCCTGCAGGTCCGACGCGGGAATGTGCTTGGCCGCGTCGACCCGGAACCCGTCGACGCCCAGCGAGATCAGGTCGTTGAGGTAGCCGGCGAGCTTGCCCCGCACGTACGAGGACTCGGTGGCGAGGTCGGAGAGGTCGACCAGCTCGCAGTTCTGCACCTCCCACCGGTCGCCCCAGTTCACGATGTCGTCGTTGCCGTTGCGCCCGCAGTGGTGGAAGTCGTTGTTCCCGTACGCGACGGCCGGGTACGAGTAATGGCTGTACGCCGACCCGCCGCTGCCCGTACCCGTCGAAGCGCCTCCCGCCATGTGGTTGATCACCGCGTCGACGTAGATCTTCACGCCCGCCGCGTGGCACGTGCTGACCATCGACGCGAACGCCGCCCGGTCGCCACGCCGCGTCTTCAGCTGGTAGCTGACCGGCTGGTAGTCCTGCCACCACGGGTATCCCGAGCCGGGCAGCACCACATGCTCCTGCGGCGGCGACACCTGCACCCCGCCGAAGCCCTTCGGCCCGAGAACGTTCGTGCACTCGGACGCGATCGACGCCCATGGCCATTCGAAGAGGTGGACGATGACGTCCCGCGGCCCGGGGTTCGCGTCGGCCTTGGCATCGGCCTGGTGCGGCCGGACGGCCATCGTGGTCGCGGCGGTGAGCAGGGCCAGGACGCCGGGGATCGCCCAGCGGCGAGCTTTCATCGGTTGCCTCCTGACGGGCCCGGGCCGGAATGCGGCGGGACCACGGTCGTCGCGGACGGACTTCTCGGGAGCCGGGTCAAAGATGTTCATCGATGACACGGGTGTAATCCCGCGTTCATATTGGCCGAGACGCTAGCAACGACTTGCATCGATTGGAAGACTTTCCAACTCTTTTGCAAGACGTGCGGAGACGGCCGTCGATGCGCAGGCCCGCGGACCGGTCGGCGATCCGCCGATGAGAAACTTCTTATTGACTATCGGATCGAGCGGTCGTAATTTTCATCAGCAACAGCGCCTGATGAAAAGGACGACCATCGTGACCGGTGAAAGTGGCGGACTGCTCGGCCGGCTGAGGATCGACGGGCCCGCGATGCCGGAGGCCCTGGCCCGGGTGGCCGAGACGATCCTGGCCGACCCGGAGAGCGCGGCCCACGCCAGCATCGTCGATCTGGCCGAACGGTCGGGCACCTCGACGGCGACCGTGACCCGGTTCAGCCGAACGCTCGGCTTCAAGGGCTACGCGAACCTGCGGGTCGCGATCGCCACCGAGACCGGCCGCGCCGAACAAGCCCGCTGGGAGACCGACATCAGCGGCGACATCGCCCCCGAAGACCCGCTCACCGACGTGCTCGGCGTGGTCACCGCGGCCGACACCCGCGCCATCCAGGACACCGCCGCCGGCCTCGACATGGCCACGGTCGAACAAGTCGCCGCCGCGATCGCCGCCGCCAACCGGGTGGAACTCTTCGGCCTCGGGTCCAGCGGCACCGCCGCCCGGGAAATGGCGTTCCGCCTCGAACGCATCCGAGTGCCGGTCTGGCATCGCGCCGACCCGCACACCGCGCTCACCAACGCCGCCCTGCTGCTCCCCGGCGACGTCGCGATCGGCCTGTCGCACTCCGGCCGCACCCGCGAAGTCATCGAGACCCTCGCCGAGGCCGCCGACCACGGCGCCCTGACCGTCGCGATCACCAGCTTCAGCCGCTCCCCGCTGGCCGAGACCGCCGACCTCGTCTTCACCACCACCGTGCAGGAAACCACCTTCCGCCTCGCCGCCCTCTCCGCCCTGCACTCCCAGCTGCTGATCCTCGACATGATCTATGTCGCCGTCGCCCAGCGCACCTACGAACGCACCGCCGAGGCGCTCGAGCTCACCGTCCGTGCCGTGGACGCCCACCGCCTGCCCGAGAAGATCCCGTCCCGCAAGCGCGGCCTGCCGAAAGGACAACCGTGAGCGTCACCAGCAACGACTACCTGACGGCCGTGCGGGAGGCGGTCGACCGGGTCGGCGCCGGCCAGCAGGCGGAGAAGCGCCGGGCCGCCGGGATCCTGGCCGCGAGCGTACGCAACGGGGGAGTGATCCAGGCCTTCGGCTGCGGGCACTCCGAGGCGCTCGCCATGGAGATCGTCGGCCGCGCCGGGGGCCTGGTCCCCACCAACCGGATCGCCCTGCGCGACATCGTCCTCTACGGCGGCGAGCCCCTGGCGGCCCTCGCCGACCCGATGGTCGAGCGCCGCACCGACATCGCCCACCGCCTCTACGAGCTCGCCCCGATCAAGCCCGACGACGCGTTCGTCATCGCCTCCAACTCCGGCATCAACGGCGCGGTCGTCGAGATGGCGCTGCTGGTCAAGGAGCGCGGCCACGCCCTGGTGGCCGTCACCTCGGCCGAGCACTCGGCCGGCGTCGAGTCGCGCCACCCGAGCGGCCGCAAGCTCGGCGACATCGCCGACGTGGTGCTCGACAACGGCGCGCCCTACGGCGACGCCGCGCTGCCGCTGCCCGGCGGGGGAGCGGTGGGCGCCGTCTCGTCGATCACGGCGGCGCTGCTGGCCCAGCAGATCGTCACCGAGGTCGTCGCCGAGCTGACCGCGGACGGCAGCACGCCGCCGGTCTACCTGTCCGACAACGTGCCCGGCGGCAAGGAGCACAACGCCCGGCTCGAGGCCCGTTACGCCGGACGCATCCGCCGCACCGCCTGACGGAGCAAAGGCGCCCCGGACGGAACAAAGCGCCGCCTGACGGACCAAGACTCCGCGCCGGAAACGACCGCCGGCGCGGTCAGGAAATCCCCCACCCATCCCCGTGTCACGAAAGCAGGGAGGAGTCTGTCCATGTTGATAGACAGACGTCGATTGGCGACCGGGGCGGTCGCCCTGGTCGCCGCGGCCGGCGCGGTCGCCGTTTCCTCGGGCACCGCGTCCGCCGCCGACTGTGGCTACCTCTTCGACGACTTCCACTACGCCGCCTCGTCCGACTCGTCGCTCACGGCGCACGGCTGGACGCCGCGCACCTATGCCGGCGGCCCGGGCGTGCCCGGCGCGACCTGGTCGGCCAACAGCATCACGTTCCCCACCGCCAACGGCGACAAGGTCATGCAGCTGACCGCCTCGACCGACGGCACGTCGGCCGGCACCAACCAGGCCGAGCTCTACTCCACCCAGAAGCGCTTCCTCGACGGCACCTACGCCAGCCGGATCCGGTTCACCGACGCGCCGGTCAGCGGCAACGACGGCGACCACATCAACGAAACTTTCTTCACCATCAGCCCGCTCAACGGCGACCTCGACCCGACGTACTCGGAGCTGGACATCTCCGAGTACCTGCCGAACGGCGGGTGGGGCGAGACCGGGCCGATCAACTACCAGACCAGCTGGTACACCTATCGCAACGATCCGTGGTACGCCGACAACGTGCACTCCGAGGAGCGCCGCAGCTTCGACGGGTGGCACGACCTGGTCGTGCAGGTCGCCAACGGGCACATGATCTACTTCATCGACGGGACGCAGGTCGGCGACCACTCCGGCAAGTTCTATCCGCGCCAGACGATGACCATCAACTGGAACCTGTGGTTCATCGACACGGCGGCGCACACCGGCGGCCTGTCCACCTACATCCAGCAGGTCGACTGGGTGCTGTTCGCCAAGAACCAGGTGCTCTCGCCGGTCCAGACCACCTCGAAGGCGGCCGCGTACCGCACCTCGGGCAGCGCCTTCAGCGACACCGTCGACGCGACCGGCGGCTGCTCGACGCCGACCACCCCGCCGACCACCCCGCCGACGACGGGACCGGCCACCACGCCGCCGCCGACAACTCCGACAACTCCGCCCGCGACGGACTGCTCGAACGCCCCCGAATGGGCCTTCGCCACCGTCTACACCGGCGGCAACCTGGTGAAACACGAGAAGAGCAAGTACGGCGACCCGAGCGGGCCGCCGTCCGGCCAGGGCAAGCACCTGTGGAAGGCCAGATATTGGACGCAGGGATCCGAGCCCGGATGGACCCAGCAGTGGGAGGATCTGGGCCGCTGCTGAGCGTGACGGAAACCGGATTTCCGAGATTTGACCGGGGGACCGGGGCGGCGACGCCCCGCCCCCGGTTATTCTGTCGCGCCGAAAAGATCAGAGAAGGAGTACGCGTGGGCGCCTCGGGGTGGGACTACTACATGCCCTACCAGGAAGACCGGTACCTCGCCTTGGTGACCCTCCGGACCCTGGTCTTCGAGGCCGGCGAGTTCCTGTGGGCGGTCAGCGGCAAGATGGCCGTCGACGATCCCGGCCGGCCGCGGACCGAGGACGAGCTGTGGGCCGACGAGACCGTACGCCTCAAGGGCACCCACTCGATCCTCGACATGTATCGCGTGCTCGCCGACGACGAGACCCCGAACTACGGTTACCTGCCGTACCCGTACGAGACCTTCGAGGAGTACATGGCGCTGGTCAAGGAGCACGGCAACCCCGAGTACGGCATCATCGTGCCGGTCGGCGAGGCCGAGGCGTACGAGACGGCCGGCGACACGAAACTCACCCGCGACCACGTCGAGGCGATCGTCCCCCTCGCGAAGTTTCCCGGCATCGGCCGCCTCGCCGTCCTGCACGACGAGCGGGACACCCCAGCCGAACTGTACTTCTGGGGCTTCTCCGGCGACTGAGTCCGCCCGCGTCCGCTCGCGGCCCGGCCGTACGGGGCGTCACCGTTCCTCGACCGCGTCCCGGATGAACTCCCGCCACCGCGCCACCGCGGCCGGATCCGTGACGCCGTGCTCGCCCGGACTGGCGAGCAACTCCTTCTCGGTGCTGCCGATGAGCTCGAACACCCTCTTCTGCCCGTCGAGCGGAGAGAGCGTGTCGTCGAGCTGGACGTGATACAGCACCTTCGCGGTGATCTTCCCGGCGTCCGCCGCCACCCGCCGCGGCACGTTCAGCCGCGGATCGATGCCGGCGGGATCCAGCCCGAACTTGCCCAGCACCGCGCCCTTCGCACGATCGCCCAGCGCCGCGAGGAGGGGCAGGCCGAACCGCGCCCCCATCGACATCCCGATGTATCCGAGCCGGTTCCGGTCGACCTGTCCGAGGGTGCCGATCACGCTCAGCCAGTCCTCGGTCATCCGGTCGAGAACGACCTCGAGGCCCTCGGCGGCGATCAGCGCCTGATACTCCTCCGGCGGCATCGGCCGGTCCACCCGCCTGCCGTGGTACGGCCCGTCGATCGCCACCGCCGCGATGCCCGCCGCGGCGAACCACCGGCCCAGCGCGACGATCCGGTCGCTGCGCCGGCTGCCGCTCCCACCGTGACCGAGCAGCACCAGCGGCGCCTTCTCCCGTGCCGGGAGCCAGGCCACCGCCGGGACATCCGTGCTCAACGCCATCTCCACGATCCGATTCCACCACTCGGCGCGCCTGGTCGCCGCAGCCGGCAGCGACGGCGGCCGCGAGCAGACCGGCACCGAAGGCAGACGGGCAACGAAGCCAGACGGGCACCGAAGGCAGACGGGCACCGAAGGCGGACGGGCACCGAAGACGGACAGATCGCGCACGGGCGGCGAGAGTACCTGCGCGCGGAACGGGAGAGATTTAGCATTCTCGACATGAGGCGCCCGACGATCTACGACGTGGCGCGCGAGGCCGGGGTGTCCGCCTCGACGGTGTCGCGGGCCTACGCGCGCCCGGGGCGGGTCAACGCGGAAACTTCGCAGCGCATTTTCCGGGCCGCCGCGAAACTTGGGTACCGGTCGGTCCCGGCCCGGCTGCCGTCCCCGCAGCAGCCGCGGCACGCCATCGCGCTGGTGGTCGCCGACGTCACCAACCCGTTCTACGGCGACATCATCAAGGGCGCCTACGAGGCCGCGCGGGAGGCCGGCTACCAGCTCATCCTGTCGCACACCAACGAGTCGCCGAAGGTGGAGCGGCAGACGATCGAGCAGGAGCTCGGGCAGGTCGACGGGCTGGTGATCGCGAGCTCGCGGATGACCGACTCGGCGCTGCGGATGGTGGCCAAGCAGAAGGCCGTGGTGCTGCTGAACCGCAGCATCCCCGAGGCGAACTGCGTGCTCAACGACGCCGAGCGCGGCATCCGGCGGTCGGTGGAGCACCTCGCGCAGCTGGGGCACGAGCGGATCACGTACGTGGCGGGCCCGGAGACCAGCTGGTCGGACGGGGTGCGCTGGCGCGCGATGCGGCAGGTGGCCGCGGACCTGGGCCTCGAGGCGCGCCGGGTCGGCCCGAACGAGCCGACCGTCCTGGCCGGGCTCGGCGCCGCGCTGCGGGTCGCGGAGCTGGACGCCACCGCCGTGCAGGCGTACAACGACCAGCTCGCGATCGGCATCGTCAAGGGGCTCGGCCGGCTGCGCATCAGCGTGCCCGAGCAGGTCAGCGTGGTCGGTTTCGACAACATCATCTTCGACGAGCTGGTCGAGCCGCAGCTCACCACGATCGCGTCCCCGCTGTACCGGATGGGGTTCACCGGCGTGCGCAACTGCATCGCGGTGGCGCAGGGCGCGCAGCCGAGCGGCGACCCGCTGATCCTGCCGGTGCGCCTGGTGGTGCGCGGCTCGACCGGTCAGCGCAGACGGCCGCCGAGCCTGGCGCGGGCCCAGTCGAACGACATCCGGTGGGACTCCCGCTTGGACTCGACGCTCGGCTCGTCCACCTCGATCATGAAGTCGCCGTCGTAGCCGGCCGGGATCGCGCCGAGCACCGCGTCGAAGTCGACCACGCCGAGCCCGGGCTCGGCCCACAGCCGCTTGGTCCGGGTGGCCTCGTGATACGACAGGTCGCGCCGGTCCAGCAGATCGGGAAAGACGTCCTTGAGGTGGATGCCGCCGAGCCGGTCGGCGTAGCGCCGGATGAACCCGGCCGGCTCGATCCCGGCCCAGCGCAGGTGCCCGGTGTCCGGGCCGAACCCGATCACCCCGGCCCCGAGGTCGTCGAGCAGCCGGGAAATTTCGGGCTCGGTCTCGAAAATGCCGCCGACGTGCGAGTGGTGCAGCGGCCGGAGCCCCTCGGATTGCAGCACGCGGCAGACCTCGCCGCACATCTCGATCGCGCGATCCAGCCGGCCGGCGTCGAAACCGGCGCCGGCGGCGGGTCGCGCCAGGCGTTCCGGTCTCGCCATCGACGAGATCATCGTACGGTCGAGGCCCAGCTCGACCTGGCCGGCGGCGAAAAGTTTCGCGCGCTCGATCTCGGCGGCGAGCTCGACGGTTTCGTCGAACGGCGAGTTGAACAGGCTCAGCGACGGCGCCAGCCCGTAGCCGGCGATCCAGTCGCGGTACTCGGCGGCGGTCATGTCGTCGGGGATGTCGGCCTTCACCGCGGCGAACCCGATTTCCTGGAAGTCCGCGAAAGCTTGCGCGAAAACTTCGCGGGTCTTGCCGGCCGAGGCCCAGTACGGGATGGGGTTGGCCGCCAACTGGCTCACAACGACACCGGCTTTCCCGTGCGGGCCGACTCGTAGGCGGCGGTGATGACGGCGATCGACTGCCGGTTGGTCTCGAGGTCGACCCGCAGCTTCTCGGTGCCGGCCAGCGCGCCGAGAAAGTTGAGGTACTGCAGCCGGTGCGCGTCGGAAAGTTGCCCCGGGTTCGCGGCCGCCGCGGTGTCCCCGCCGCCGCCCGAGATGGTCTGCGTCCCGCCCATGAAGCGCTCCTCCGGGTCGGTACCGACCGGCGTCGAGTGGAAGAAGGCCAGCGCATCGTTGTCGATGACCGCCGAGCCGCGGTCGCCGTGCACCTGCAGCCGGGCGCTGAGACCCGGGTAGGCCGCGGTCGTCGCGTGCAGCAGCCCGAGCGCGCCCGATTCGAACCGCACCACCCCGGCCGCGACGTCCTCCACCTCGATCCGCTGGTGGGCCAGCGTCGCGGCGTAGGCGAACACCTCCACCGGCCGCCCCAGCGCCGCCACGAGCAGGTCGACCGTGTGCACGCCCTGGTTCATCAGCGCGCCGCCGCCGTCGAGCTCCCACGTGCCGCGCCAGCCGCCCGAGTCGTAGTAGCTCTGCCCGCGCCACCAGTCGATCGACGCGATCCCCGAGGTGATCCGCCCGAGCTCGCCCCGGCCGATCGCCTCGAGCGTCCGCTCGGTGGCCGGGTCGAACCGGTGCTGCGAGATGACGGTGACCAGCGTGCCGGCCTTCTGCCGGGCGCGGATGATCTCGCCGGTGCGCTCGACCGTGACCTCGGCCGGCTTCTCGATGATCACGTGCTTGCCGGCCTCGAGCGCCGCGATCGCCACTTCGCCGTGCCTGCCGGTGGGCGTGCAGACGACCACCACGTCGACGTCCTGCTCGGCCAGCACCTCGTCGAGCGAGGAGTACGGCCGGCCGCCGCGTTCGGCGGTCAGTGCCGCGGCCCGGGCGGGCTCCACGTCGGCCACCGCGACCAGCCGCAGCCGATCGGCGAGCTGGCTCATGACGAGGCCGTGGTGCTTGCCGATGACTCCCGCGCCGATGAGGGCGAATCTGGGTGCTGTGCTCACGCGTACTCAATCTCCTCGGTCTGCAGAATTTCCGTGAAGGCGCGCCAGGCCGTGCGGAACAGCTCCGGACCACTGAATCCGCCGGTGGCGTGGCCGGCCGCGAGATGTGGCTCGAGGGAGAAGAAACCGTCGAAACCATCGTGGCGCAGCGCGCGAATGGTCGCCGCCACCTCGCCGTCGCCCCGGCCGGCGGGCACCACCGTGCCGTCGGCCAGAAGGGCGTCCTTGATCTGGATGTAGGCGACGTGCGGGCGCAGCATCGCATAACCGTCGGTGTACGGGCGCACGCCGACCTGCACGAAATTCGCGGGATCCCAGGCCAGCTTCAGATAGGGCGAGCCGACCGAACGGATCAGGTCGAGACAGCGCGCCGGAATGTCGCCGTAGATCTGTTTCTCGTTCTCGTGCAGCAGGATCAGCTCGGCCTCCTCGGCCACCCGCACCAGGGCGCGCATCCGGTCGATGACCTCGCCGCGATGGGCCGCCGGATCGGCGCCGGGCCGCAGGAAGAACGAGAAGATCCGGACGTACGGGGCGTCCAGCTCGTGCGCCACCTCGGCCGCGTGCCGCATCCGGTCCAGATGCGGGCCGAAGTCCTCGTCGATGAAGATCTTCCCGATCGGCGACCCGATGCTGGACACTTTCAACCCGTACGCGGAAAGTGTTTTTCGCATGGTGGCGAGCTGATCGGGCGACAGGTCGAGAATGTTGACGTCCCAGGCGCTGCGCACCTCGATGTGCGTCAGGCCCAGCCCGGCCGCGACCTCGCACTGTTCGGTGAGATCGGCGGAGATCTCGTCGGCGAATCCGGAGAGAGTCCACATGGGTCGCGCCTTTCAGTGGTTCTGGCAGTAGACGGCGTCGATGATCTGCTGCGATCGCAGGGCTTCGGCGGGCCCGATCCAGAACGGCTCGGGACCGGCCAGGGACCGGTAGAAATCGGCGATGATGAGCTCGTGCGAGGCGCCCCAGTAGGCGCGGCCGCCGGTGCTCGCGCGGCGCTCGGGGATCACCTCGACGGTGCCGTCCTCGTGGCTGATGGTCAGGTCGCCGCGCAACGACAGGGTGGCTTTCTCGGTGACGATCTCGATGGTGACGGGGGAGTCGGTGGCGTTGGCGACGGTGGCGAACAGGACGCTGCGCGCGCCGTTCGCGTGGTCGAGAATCAGGCCGGCGGTGTCCTCCACGTCGATGTCGTACCCGCTGTAGCGGCCGGCGTGGCCGGTCACGGCGATGACGTCGCCGACCAGCCACTGCAGCAGGTCGATGGTGTGGATCGCCTGGTTGATCAGCACCCCGCCGCCGCTGCGGGCCTTCGCGCCGCGCCACGGCTTGGCCCGGTAGTAGCTTTGCCCCCGGTGCCACAGGACGGTGGCGCTCGCCCCGCGGATCTCGCCGAGGTCCGCCAGCCGCCGGCGGGCCACCTCGGACGCCGTGTTGTAGCGGTTCTGCAGGCACACGCCCACCTTCCGGTGCGGAAAGCGTTTCGCCGCCGTGACCAGGCGCTCGGCCTCCGCCACGGTGTGCGCGACCGGCTTCTCGAGGAAAACGTGTGCGCCATTTTCCAGCGCCTCGATCGCGACCGGCACGTGCTGGTCGTGCGGGGTGCAGACGTGCACGACGTCCGGTTGCTCGCCGGCCCCGACAAGTTTCGCGCCCAGTTTCTCGATCGCGGCCAGGTGCACCACCGACACGTCCCCGCGGCCGACCACCGCCACCCGCGTCATTTCACGCCGCCCGCGGTCAGCCCGCCCACCAGGTAGCGCTGGAAGATCAGGTAGAGGATGACCACCGGCGCCGCGCAGACCAGGGCGGCGGCCATCATCTGCGAGTACACCGGCACCGCGCCGCCCTCCTGCGACGACCCGAAGATCTGCAGCGCGACGGCGGCGGTTTGCGTCTCGGGCCGGGTCAGCACCGACGCGAACAGCACGTCGTTCCAGCCGAGCAGGAACGCGAAGATCGCCGCGACCACGATCGCCGGCAGGCTCAGCGGGAAGATGATCCGCCGCAGGATGACCAGAGTGGACGCGCCCTCGGTGCGGGCCGCCTCCTCCAGCTCGCGGGGCAGCCCGCGCAGGTAGGTGACCATCACCCAGGTCGAGAACGGCAGCGCGAAGGTCAGGTACGCCACGAACAGGCCCCACCGGGTGCCGACGACGGTCAGGCCCAGATAGTTTCCGGCCGAGGAGAACAAGACGAAGACCGGCAGCAGCATCAGCGTGCCCGGGATGCTCTGCAGCCCGACCAGCCCGCGCAGGATCGTCAGCCGTCCCCGGAACCGGTAGCGGACCAGCACGTAGGCGGTGGTGGTGCCGAGCAGCGCGGAGAAGACGGCGGTGCACCCGCAGACGATCAGGCTGTTGACGATGCCGGTGGACAGGTCGGCGGTGGTCCAGATCTTCGAGTAGCTGCCGAGGCCGAACGAGCTGGGCCAGAACTCGCCGGCCGCCACGCCCACGTCGCTGTTCAGCGAGGCCAGAACGATGTACGACAGCGGGACGAGGACCATCGCGCACAGCAGCACGGTGATCGTGACCAGCAGCGGCCGCGGCAACAGCCGGGTGGCCTCGGCGTGCGCGCTCACCGTCGTACCCCCTCGTCGTGGACGTCGAGACGAACGGCCCGCAGATAGACGAAAAGCGGAATCAGCACCAGGATCAGCGAGACCACCGCCATCGCCGCGCTCAACCCGAACCGCAGGCTCTGGAAACTTGTCACGTAGACGAGCATCGGCATCACGTTGACGTCGTCCGGGGCGGGCGCGCCGAACAGCACGAACGGCAACGTGAAGTTGTTGATGTGGTTGAGCGTCGCGAGCAGGCAGGCGAGCAGCACCGGGCCGCGCAGGTACGGCAGGATCACCCGGGTCAGCTTCGGCCACCAGCCCGCGCCGTCCACGGCCGACGCCTCGTGCACCTCGTGGTCCACCGATTGCAGGCCGGCGAGCGCCATCAGGTAGATGAACGGCCACGCGGCCCAGATCTCCACCAGCACCAGCGTCCAGTAGGACTTCGGGCCGTTGAGCCACAGCGTCCCGTCCGTGCCGAGGATCCTGTTCACGATGCCGTCCGGCTGCAGCATGGTTCGCCAGACCGAAGCGACGACGAACGACGGCAACACGTACGGGATGAGGAAGACCGCCCGCACGACGCCGCGCCCCCGGTACGCGTTCTGCGTCACCACCGCGGCGGCGATCCCGATCGGCACCGTGGCGGCCGTGGCGAGGACCGCGAACGACACGCTGATCCAGACCGAGTGCAGCAGGCCCGAGTCGAGCGACTCGGCGTAGTTCGCCAGGCCGATGAACGGCGCCTCGACCCAGCGGCGCAGCGTGTACTGGTCGAGGTCGATCAGCGAGATCCACAGCGCGAGCACCAGCGGGATCAGGATGACCACGACCATCAGCAGGCCGCCCGGGGTCAGCAGCCACAGCGGGCGCTGCCGCTCGGTCGCGCCGCGCCGCCTCGGCTCCTTGGGCGCCGCCTTCTGCGGCGCCCGCAGCAGGGTCGTCATGTCAGCCGGCCCGGTTCACTTGGCCCGGTCCAATGCGGACTGCGCGGACTTCTGCGCGTCGGCGATCCGGGCGTCGATCTGGGCGGTGCTGATCGACCCCTTGGCCAGGTCGGGCAGGGACTGCACGGCGACGTTGGTCAGGGCGAGCTGGATGTCGCCCCACGCGCCGGTGAACGGCGTCGCGACCGACTTCTTGGCCGCCTCGGTCACCGGGCCCAGCTTCGGGTCGGACGAGAGGGTCTGCAGCGCCGCCGCGTTCGCGGGCATGCTGCCGAACTTCTTGTAGTAGTCCAGCTGCACGTCCGGCTCGGTGACCAGCTTGACGTACTCGAAGGCCAGGTCCTTGTTCTTCGAGTAGTCCGCGACGAGGAGGTTGTCGCCGGACAGGATGCTGGCCGCCTCGACGCCGTTGGCGGGCCGGCTGGTCGCGCCCGGCGGCACGGTCGGCAGCAAGGCGAACGCCCACTTTCCTTTCACCGCGCCCTGCTCGAGGGAGTTGGTTGCGGTCGGGGTCGTCAGCAGGAAGTAGCCGGTCTTGCCCTTCGCGAACGCGGCAACGGCCTGCGGGTTGGTCCAGCCGACGGCGGCCGGGTCGACCACCTTGTCGTTGGCCAGCCAGCCGAAGTACGTCTGGTAGGCCTTCTGCACGGCCGGGTCCTGGATCTTCGCCGTCTTGCCCTCGACCAGCGGGTTACCGGCCTGCACCGACATGCCCCAGACAAATTTCCACGGGTCGAAGTTGTCCTTGTACGCGACCGCGAGGCCGTACTGGTCGCCCTTGGTGAGCTGCTTGGCCTGCTGGGTCAGCTCGTCCCAGGTGGTCGCCGGCTTCGCGATGCCGGCCGCCTTGAGCAGCTCGGTGTTGTAGGCCATGACGAACGGGCGGCTCACCCACGGGATGCCGACCTGGTTCTGCTCGTCCGGGCCGGAGATGCCCAGCGTGGCCGGGTTGAACTTCTCCTTGCCGCCGATCTTCTTCCACTCCTCGTCGCCCATCTTCACGAACGCGCCGGTCGAGTAGGCCGTGGGCGTGAAGGTGGTGCCGACCGCGTACACGTCGGGCCCGGAGCCCGACACCACCGAGGTCTGTATCTTGGTGAGCTCGTCGTTGGCGGTGGCGAACGTCTCGAACTTCACCGTCGCGCCGGTCGCCGCCTTGAACTTGTCGCTGATCGACTTCTGCCAGGCCTGGAACTCGTCGGGATACTGTGTGTTCGCCGCGATCAGCACGTCGAGCGTCTTGCCCGCGCCGCCGCCACCGCCGGCGTCGTCGTCGCCCCCGCAGGCGGTGAGCGCGGCGGCCAGCACCGTCGCACCGGCCAGCGCCAGAAACTTTCCGGTACGCATGTTCGTCTCCTTCGGTGGGTGCCGCGCACACAGTGATTGCGGTCACTGTTCGCCCGGCCCGCCGGGCGCGGCAAGCGGTTGCCAGTTGTTGCCCGGGCCGCGAGGCAACAAATGGCAACCGCTTGCTCCGCGCGGGCCTCACCGCCAGGCTCGGGCGCATGGCCGCCCCGCACCCCGACCGTCTGCTGCCCGCCGACCCGGGGGTGCGCGGCCTCGCGCGCCGCCTCTACGAGCAGGTGCGGGAGCTGCCCATCGTCAGCCCGCACGGCCACGTCGACCCGCGGATCCTGCGCGACGACCCGCCGTTCGCCGATCCCGCCAGCCTGTTCATCCAGCCCGACCACTACGTGACCCGGCTGCTGCACGCCGGCGGGGTGCCGTTGCGCGAGCTCGGCGTGGGGGAGGGGCCGCTGCCGCCGGATCGCGCCCGGCACGCGTGGCGGCTGCTGTGCGCCAACTGGCACCTGCTGCGCGGCACGCCGGTGCGGTACTGGCTGGAAAGCTCCCTCGCGGACGTGTTCGGGATCATCGCCCGGCCGTCCGCCGGCAACGCCGACGACCTGTACGACCGGATCGCCTCGCTGCTGGCCGCGCCGAGCCGCCGGCCCCGGGCGCTGTTGCGCCAGTTCACCATCGACTTCCTGGCGACCACCGACGATCCGGCCGACGACCTGGCCGCCCACCGCGCCCTGCGCGACGACCCGGCGGTCACCACGACGATCGCGCCGACCTTCCGCCCCGACCGCTACCTCGCGGTGGACCGGCCGGGCTGGGTCGCCGACATCAAGCAGCTGGGTGGGGACGCCGGCGACTACGCCGGGTTCCTCGCGACCCTGGCGGACCGGCGGCGCTACTTCATCGAGCACGGCGCCGTCTCGGCCGACCACGGCGCGATCGACGCCGGCGCCGAGCCGCTCGACCGCCCCGACGCTGAGCGGATCTACCGCGCGGCGCTGGCCGGCACGGTCACGGCGGCCGAGGCGACCGCGTTCCGCCGCCACATGATCTTCGAGATGGCTCGGATGTCCTGCGACGACGGCCTGGTGATGACCCTGCACCCCGGCATCCACCGCAACCACCACCCGCCGACGCTCGCCGCGTTCGGGCCGGACACCGGGCACGACATCCCGGTCGCGGCCGAGTTCACCCGGGCGCTGCAGCCGCTGCTGGGGCGCTTCGGCACCCACCCCGGCTTCCACCTGGTGCTGTTCACGGTGGACGCGACCGTCTACAGCCGCGAGATCGCGCCGCTGGCCGGGTTCTACCCCGCGGTGTACGCCGGGGCGCCGTGGTGGTTCCTCGACAACCCGGCCGAGATCCGGCGCTACCAGCAGGCGGTCACCGAGATCGCGGGGTTCTCCCGGCTGTCCGGCTTCATCGACGACACCCGGGCGTTCTGCTCGATCCCGGCCCGCCACGACATGTCCCGGCGCCTGGACGCGGGGTTCCTGGCGTCGCTGGTGGCCGAGCATCGCCTGGACGAGGACGAGGCCCTCGACACGCTGACGGCTCTGGTGACCACGCAGCCCCGCACGGTCTTCAAGATCTGAGCCCGGCCGGGCCTCGCCGTGCTCAACTTTCGAGCTCGGCCGGCACTTCCGCGCCCGCCACCAGGCCGGCGGAAGCGGCGGCGGCCAGCGCCTCCTGCAGCACCGCACGCTCCGCGCGGCCGGTGCGGCGGGCCAGCGCGGCCACGTCCGCGAACTCCGGCATGACCTGGACCAGCACCCCATCCGCGTGGCCGAGCTTGACGGCGATGCGGCCCTCGCCCACCGCCACCTCGACGAAGCCGCGCGCCAGGGCCACCCGCTCGGGTGCGCTCTGCCGGATGCCCAGCGTGCTCGTGTCCCGGAAGATCCGCTCGCGGAGGAGATCGGCGTCGCCGGCGCGGCAGAGTACGCTCAGCACGTGCGCCGGGCGGCCCTTCTTCATCAGGATCGGGGTCAGCCAGGCGTCGGCCGCGCCGAGGCCGAGCAGCCCGTCCAGGACTCCCGGCCACAGCCGCGGGTCGAGGTCGTCGACGTTGGCTTCGAGGAGCAGGAGCGCCTCCGGAGCCGCCGACATCGGGGCGGCGGTCGGCGCCGGGGCCTCGTTCTCCGGCGGCAGTCCGAGCAGCACGCGGACGACGTTGGCGTGATCGGCCGGATCGCGGCCGCCCGCGCCGACGCCGACCGTGTCCAGCGTCATCGGCGGCAGCGGCTCGCATACCTCGGCCAGGGTGCGCAGCAGGGCCATCCCGGTCGGGGTCGCCAGCTCGCCCCCGCCGCCCGCGGAAGCCGGCTGCCATTTGCCGTCGCCGGCGGAAACTTGCCAGCCCCGGGCAAGCTCGGCGACCGCCGGTGCGGGCACCGGCAGCCGTCCGTGCCGGGTGCGTATGCTCCCCGAGCCCAGGGCCACCGGGCCGGCCGAGACGGTCGTGACGGCCAGGTCGTGGAGCGCCGCGCAGCTCCCCACCACGTCGGCGATCGCGTCCAGCGCCCCGACCTCGTGGAAGTGCACGTCGTCCGGTGTCACGCCGTGCACCCGCGCCTCCGCCTCGGCGAGCCGGGCGAACACGGCGACGGCGTTGCGGCGGACCGGTTCCGGCAGGGCCGCGCGGCCGAGCATGGCGCGCACGTCCCGCCAGGTCCGCGCGGGCGGCTCGGCGACCAGCGCGGTCACGTCCACCTTGAGCGCGCGCAGACCGGCCCGGGTCACCTGCCGGGCGCTCACCGCCACGGTCTCGCCGGCCACG
This sequence comes from Paractinoplanes rhizophilus, assembly GCF_042664765.1. NCBI lineage: Bacteria > Bacillati > Actinomycetota > Actinomycetes > Micromonosporales > Micromonosporaceae > Paractinoplanes > Paractinoplanes rhizophilus. The sequence continues at coordinate 109,671 of NZ_JBHTBJ010000019.1, forward strand.
GCGTGGACCGCCGTCCGGACGGCGTCGAGGGTGGCGCCGGCGTCCAGGAGGGCGCCGAGCAGCATGTCGCCGGCCACCCCGGCGGACGCGTCGATCCAGGCATGCCGCCGGCTCATGCGGGCGAGCCGATCCGGGTGTGCCGTCGGTTCATGGCGGATGCGCCGATCCCGGTGTGCCGTCGGTTCATGGCGGACGCGCCGATCCCGGTGTGCCGTCGGGTCATGCGGCCGCGTCGATCCGGGCGGGCCGTCATGCGGGGGCGGCGATCTGAGCGGCCAGGTGGCCGGCGCCGTAGCCATTGTCTATGTTCACGACGGCGACGCCGGGGGCGCAGGCGTTGAGCATGGTCAGCAGGGCGGCCAGGCCCTCGAAGGCGGCGCCGTAGCCGACCGACGTCGGCACCGCCACGACCGGCGCGGGGATCAGGCCGGCGACGACGCCGGGCAGGGCGCCGTCCATGCCGGCCACGACCACGACGGCGCGGGCGCGGCGCAGGAGGTCGAGGTGGCCCAGGACCCGATGCAGGCCGGCCACGCCGACGTCCACCACCAGGTCGGCGTGGCGGCCGAGGTAGCGGGCGGTCAGCAGGGCTTCGCGGGCCACCGGCAGGTCGGAGGTGCCGGCCGCGAGGACGGCGACCGGGCCGCCGGCCGGCGCGGGCGGGGCGGCCGGCCAGGCGAGCAGGCCGGCCTCCTCGTCGTGGAAGGCGTCGGGCAGCTCCTCCCGCACGGCGGCGGCGTGGGCCGGGGTCGCGCGGGTGAAGAGGGCGACGACCTCCGGGTGGGTGCGCATCTCGGCGGCGATCCCGGCGACCTGGGCCGGGGACTTGCCGGCGCAGAAGACGGCCTCGGGGTAGCCGCGCCGGCGCGCCCGGTCGAGGTCGAGGTCGGCGTAGCCGGCGAGGCCGGCCGGCGGGCTGCCGGCGGCGGAAGGGGCGGCGGCGGACAGGGCGGCGGCGGATGGGGCGGCGGAGGAAGGGGCGGCGTGGGCGGAGAGGCCGGTCACCGGGTGGCCGCCCGGGTGAAGGCGCCCGACTGGATGCCGGCCAGGTCGAGGGTGACGTAGCGGAAACCGGCGGCGGTCACCGCGTCGAGGACGGCCTCGCGTACGGTGGTCGCGGCCCGCGCCAGGTCGGCGGGCGGGAGTTCCAGGCGGGCGATGTCGCCGTGATGGCGTACCCGGAAGTCGGCGAAACCCAGCCGGCGCAGCGCCGCCTCCGCGCGCTCCACCTGGCTCAGCTTCACCGCGTCGACCGGGATGAAATGCGGGATGCGGGACGCCAGGCACGGCGCGGCCGGTTTGTCGGCGCTCGGCAGGCCCAGGGCCCGGGCGATGCCGCGGACGTCGGCCTTGGTCAGGCCGGCGGCGGCGAGCGGGGTCAGCACGTGGTGGGCGGCGGCGGCCCGGGAGCCGGGGCGGTCGGTGCGGCGTACGTCGTCGGCGTTCTCCCCGTAGGCGACCGCGTCCAGCCCGTAGGCGGCCGCCTCGATGCGGGTGAACAGCTCGTCCTTGCAGTGGAAGCAGCGGTCCGGGCCGTTCGCGCGGTACCCGGGCCGCTCGCCCTCGCGGGTCTCCACCTCGGCCAGCCGCACCCCGATGTGGCGGGCGACCTCGTGCGCGCCCGCGCGTTCGTCGGCGGCCAGGCTCGGCGACACCCCGAGCAGGGCGAGCACGTGGGACGGGCCGAGGGCGCGGGCGGCGAGCGCCAGCAGCACCGACGAGTCGACGCCGCCGGAGAAGGCCACCCCCAGTCGTCGCACGCCGTCGAGCTGGCGGGCGAGGTCGGCGGTGGCGCGGTCGAGCAGGTCGCTGTTCATGACTGCCATTCCATGCCGTCCACCCTGCCACGCGCCAAGCGGTTGCCGGATGTTGCGCGCCGCTAGGTCGCGCCGGCCCGGCGGGGCCGGCCAGGGCGGTGCGGGGCCGGACGAGGCGCTACTTCAGGCCCTCCTGGGCCCGCTCCCTGGTCGGGGCCAGCGCCGAGCTCAGCGTGCGGGCGGTGTCGATCAGCGGGACGTGGCTGAACGCCTGCGGGAAGTTGCCGACCAGCCGGTTCGCGTGCGTGTCGTACTCCTCGGACAGCAGGCCGACGTCGTTGCGCAACGCCAGCAGCCGGGCGAACGTCTCGCGGGCGTCGTCGTGCCGGCCCATCAGGGCGTAGTTGCTCGCCAGCCAGAACGTGCACGCCAGGAACGCGCCCTCGCCGGGCGGCAGGCCGTCCACGCCGGTGCCGGGGTGCTGGGTGTACCGCTGGACGAAGCCGTCGGACATCAGGTTCTTCTCGATCGCGGCGACGGTGCCGGCCACCCGCTCGTCGTCGGCCGGGAGGAAGCCGACCAGCGGGATCATCAGGGTCGCCGCGTCCAGCTCGTCGGAGCCGTAGTACTGGGTGAACGTCCGGCGCTTCTTGTCGTATCCCTTGGCCAGGATCTCCCGGCGGATCCGGTCGCGCAGCGCGGCCCACCGGTCGGCCGGGCCGTCCAGGCCGAACTCCTCGACGGCCTTCACCGCGCGGTCGGCGGCCACCCACGCCATCAGCTTCGAGTGCACGAACTGCTTCGGGCCGCCGCGCATCTCCCAGAGGCCCTCGTCGGGGTCCCGCCAGTGCTCCTCGACGAACGACATCAGCTTGACCTGCAGGCTCCACGCCGGGTCCTCGGCCTTGAGGCCGGCCGACCGGTCGTGGTGCAGGGCGTCCATCACCTCGCCGTACACGTCGAGCTGGAACTGCTCGGCGGCGGCGTTGCCGATGCGCACCGGGTTGCCGTCGTAGCCGGGCAGCCACGTCGCCACGTACTCGTCGAGGCGGCGCTCGCCGGCGACGCCGTACATGATCTGCAGCTCGGCGGGGTTGCCGGCGATCGCGCGCAGCAGCCATTTGCGCCACGCCACCGCCTCGCTCTGGAAGCCCGAGTAGAGCAGCGACTGCAGCGTGATCGTGGCGTCGCGCAGCCAGCAGAACCGGTAGTCCCAGTTGCGGGTGCCGCCGAGCTTCTCCGGCAGGCTGGTGGTGGCGGCCGCGACGATGCCGCCGGTCGGGGCGTAGGTGAGGGCCTTCAGGGTCAGCAGCGACCGCACCACCGCGTCGCGGTACTCGCCCTCGTAGGTGCAGGCCGACACCCAGCCGAGCCAGTAGCCCTCGGTCACGCCCAGCTCGTGCACCGCGTCGAGCGGCTCCGGCGCCGGCAGGTGCGAGGGCCGCCAGGTCAGCACGAACGGCACCCGATCGCCGGTGGTCACCTCGAACTCCGCGCGCGTCGCGAGGTTCTCCCCGTGGGTCGCGACCGGCGTGCGCAGCCAGGCCGCGTCCGGGCCGGCCACCGCGACCAGGTCGTCCTGCCGGCGGTGCACCCACGGCACGACGTGGCCGTAGTCGAAGCGCAACCGCAAGATCATTTCCATCCGTACGACGCCGCGCACGCCCTCCACGATCCGGATGATGTCGGGCGCCTCGCCGCGCGGCGGCATGAAGTCGATCAGCCGGGCCACCCCGTCGGCCGTCTCGAACTCGGTCTCCAGCACCAGCGTCTCGCCGCGGTAGCGCCGCCGGGTGGTGACCACCTCGCCGGCCGGCCGGATCGTCCAGTGCCCGTTCTCCTCGTCGCCGAGCAGCGCGGCGAACACCGCCCCCGAATCGAAGCGCGGCGCGCAGAACCAGTCGATCGACCCGTTGCGCCCGACCAGGGCGGCGGTCTGGGTGTCGGCGATGAGCGCGTAGTCCTCGATCCGAAGAGCCATGCCCGGTCCTTACCCGGCATGACGGCTCCCGAACGCCGGATCGGGCCGTTCCGGAGCGTGACGGGCGCGCGGAGCGCGACCACCCGCCGCCCGGCAGCCGGGAAGCGTGCCTGCTGCGGTTGGGGCGGCCGCTGGCCCGTACGCGTCAAGGTGTTGAAGAAAGCGTGAGGCCGCGCCCGCCGTGAGCGAGCGCGGCCCCGGTGACGCCGGCGAAGCTACCCCTTGACCGAGCCGGCCAGCAGGCCGCGGACGAAGTAGCGCTGGAGGAGGAGGAACACCAGCACCGGAACGGCGATGGAGACGAAGGCGCCGGCCGACAACAGCTGCCAGGCGGTGCCGCGGGTGCCGCTGAGGTTGGCCAGGGCCAGGGTGATCGGGGCGACCTCGTTGCCGCCGCCGGCGAACACCAGAGCCACCAGCAGGTCGTTCCAGACCCACAGGAACTGGAAGATGCCGAACGCCGCCAGCGCCGGGGTGAGCAGCGGCAGCATCACCTTGAAGAAGATCGACACGTGGCCGGCGCCGTCGACCCGGGCGGCCTCGATCAGGCCGGCGGGCACCTCCCGCATGAAGTTGTGCAGCAGGTAGATCGCCAGCGGCAGGGCGAACGTCGAGTGGGCGAGCCACAGCGTCCAGAACGTGCCGGTCAGGTTGATGTCGACGAAGATCTTCAGCAACGGGAGCAGGGTGACCTGCAGCGGGACGATCTGCAGCGCGAAGATCGCGATGAACAGGAAGTTCTTGCCCTTGAAGTCGATCCAGGCGAACGCGTACGCGGCCAGCGACGCCAGCGCCAGCGGGATCAGCACCGAGGGGATGCAGATGACCAGCGAGTTGACGAAGAAGTCGGCCATGTTGACGCCGCCGTCGGCGCCGAACACCGACCGATAGTTGTCGAGCGTGACCGTCGGGTCGGAGAAGAACGTCCACCAGCCGGTCCGCTTGATCGCCCGCTCCGGCCGGAACGAGGAGACCAGCAGGCCGAACGTGGGGATGGTCCACAGCACCGCGATGACGATCGCGAACAGCGACGCCCACGGGGAGCTGAGCCGCTTCTTGGCGACGGACGCCCGGCTCGGCTTCTCGGCCACCAGCGGCGGCTCGGTCGTCAGGGGAGTGACGGCGGTCATCGTGCCTCCGATTGACGAACCTGGCGGATGTTGTACGCGACCACCGGGATGACCAGGATGAACAGCAGCACCGCCAGCGCGGCGCCCAGGCCCTGGTTGTCGGCGCGGAATGTCTGGCTGTAGAACTCGTTGGCCACCACGCTGGTCTTGAAGTTGCCGCCGGTCATGGTGCGGACGATGTCGAAGACCTTGAGCGTGCCGATGCCGATGGTGGTCAGCACGACCACGATGGTCGGGCGGACGCTGGGCACCGTGATGTTCTTGAACATGGTCCAGGCGTTGACGCCGTCGAGCCGGGCGGCCTCGACGATGTCGTCCGGGATCGCCTTGATCGCCGCCGAGAGCACGGTCATGGCGAAGCCGGCCTGGATCCAGATCATCACGATGATCAGCAGCAGCGTGTTCAGCGGCGACTCGATCAGCAGCTGGATCGGCTTGCCGCCGAGCCAGACGATGATCTGGTTGATCAGGCCGATCTGCTTCACGTTCGCCTGGTCGGGGCGGTACTCGTACATGAACTTCCAGATCACCGACGCCGCCACGAAGGAGATCGACATCGGCAGGAAGATCAGCGCCTTGGCGAACGACTCGAACCGGGACTTGTCCACCAGGATCGCGTAGATCAGGCCGATCCCGGTGGCCAGGAACGGCGTGATGACCACCCAGATCACGGTGTTGCGCAGAACGGTGAGCTGGTCCTTGTCGGTGAAGATGGTCTTGTAGTTGTCGAACCCGATGAACGCTTTGCCGGCGGCGTCGAAGAACGACTCGTAGATGGTGCGGAGGCCGGGGTAGACCAGGCCGACCAGCAGCAGGAGCACGACCGGGAGCAGGTAGAGATACCCGACCCACTTGTCGCCCTTCCGGCCGCCGATCCGCCCGGCGAAGAACAGGACGACGCCCATGACGGCTGCGAACAGCAGCAGCGCCGCGAGCATCTGCAAGAGCTTCTCGGGGGTGGTGGAGGCGGTGTTGAACACGCGACCCGTACCTCCTTCGACTTGTGAGAGGAAGAGGCTGAGGGCCGGCCGGGAAGGGGAAGCCCTCCCGACCGGCCCCGATGGAGCTAATCAGATCACTTCGGCCAAGACTTTTCGATGTTGTCGACGGTCGTCTTGGTGTCCTGACCGGTGATCCACGCGGTCGCCTGCTTCCAGAACGAGTCCGAGCCGACCGCCGCGGGCATCTGGTCCGAGCCGTCGAAGCGGAACTGCGAGGCCGGGTCCAGCAGGATCTTGGCGGAGAGCTGGTCGATCGGGTTCTTCAGGTTGTTGGGGTCGAGGCCCTTGTTGGCGCTGACCCAGCCGCTGGACAGCTTGGCCTTGGTGTTGGCCCAGGTGTCCGACGACAGGTAGGTCTGGAACGCCTTGACCTCGGGCCGGTCCGCGAAGGCGAGGGTGAACTCGCCGGCGCCGAGCACGGGCTTGGCCGAGGCGTCCTTGCCGGGCAGGTAGAAGGCGAAGACGTCGCCGTCCTCGGCCACCTTGGTGCCCTGCGGCCAGTTCGCCGCGTAGAAGCTGGCCTGGCGGTGCATCTCGCACTGGGCGTCGAGGATCGGCAGGCCCGCGTCCTGGAACGTGGTGGTCGCGATGCTCTTGACGTCGCCGAGGCCGCCGTTGACGTACTGGTCGTTCTTCAGGTACGCGCCGACCGCGTCGAACGCGGCGGTCGACTCGGGGCCGTTGAACGGGATCTGGTGGTTGACCCACTTGTCGTACGTCTCCGGGCCGTAGAGCCGGAGCATGAAGTCCTCGACCCAGTCGGTGACCGGCCAGCCGGTCGCGTCACCGGAGTTGATCCCCGCGCACCACGGCTTCTTCTTGTCGGCGACCATCTTGTCGCTGAGCGCCTTGAGCTCGTCGAGCGTGGTGGGGACCGCGTAGCCGGAGTCCTTGAACTCGCTCGGCGAGTACCAGACCAGCGACTTCACGTTCGCGCCCAGCGGCGCGGCGTAGAACTTGCCGTCGACCGTGCCGTACGACTTCCAGTCCTTGGTCCAGAACTTGTCGACGTTGGCCTCGGTCTCGGGCGGCGCGGCGACCGCCTTGCCGGTCGCGACCAGCTGCTTGAGCAGGCCCGGCTGCGGCACGAACGCGATGTCCGGCGGGTTGCCGGCCTTCGCGCGCACGAGGACCTGGGTCTCGAAGGACTTGTCGCCCTCGTACTTCACCGTGACGCCGGTGCACTGCTCGAAAGGCTTGTAGGAGTCGATCTGAGGCTTGTCCTCGGGGGTCACGATGCTCGTGTAGACCGAGACCGTCTTGCCCTTGAGGTCGCCGAATTTCGTGTATGGCGAACAATCGATACTCGAAGCCGACGCGTCCGTCGACGCGCTGTCGCCGTCGTCGCCGCTGTCACCGCAGGCTGCCGCGCTGAAGACCAGCCCGGCGCTCAGCGTGCCGGCGAGCACGGCCCGAAAACGCGGGCTCGTAGGTTGACCGAACATACCGCTCCCTATGTCAAATCGCGCCTCCGACGTCCAAAGACGTCGCCGTCCGAAGCGCTACTTGGCTCACAGTCAAGAGGTAACCGGGACGTTGCGCAATGATTTCCGCTTGATCGACTCGGTAACGATACGGCTGCGGCCTCATATCGGGCTTAACCGGTTAAGAAGAAGTGCTGGTCAGGCCCTCAAAGCACCCTAGTCGCCAACCGGCCGTCCCGTGGGGATATCTGGGATATCCGGGGGGACGGCCGGTGTGTCGTGCCCAAAACGGACTATACGGACGGTACCGCCTCAGCCCGCGATGGCGAGGTACTTGTAGCCGAGCCGCGCCATCCGGTCGCGGTCCAGCACGTGGCGCCCGTCGAGCAGGATCGGGGTGCGCATCAGGCCGACGAACTTGCTCCAGTCCAGCTCGAGGTACTGCGCCCACTCGGTCACCAGGACCACGGCGTCGCAGTCGTCGAACAGCCCGTCCAGGGTCTCCGACAGGTACGGCGCCAGCTCCGGCTGCTCGCGCCGGAAGCGCTCGCCCGCGATCGGGTCGTGCAGGCGCACCCGGGCGCCGCGGGCCAGCAGGAGGTTGGCGATGTCGAGCGCGGGGGAGTCGCGCAGGTCGTCGGTGTTGGGCTTGAACGCCAGCCCGAGCAGGCCGATCTTGCGGCCCTTGAGGATGCGCAGCTCATCCTGCAGGCGCTCGACGGCGACCAGGCGCTGCCGGTCGTTGACCTCGCGGGCGGCCCGCACGATCGGCATCTCGTAGTTGTACTCGCCCGCGGTGGCGATCAGCGCCTTGGTGTCCTTGCCGAAGCAGGAGCCGCCCCAGCCGACGCCGGCCTGCAGGAAGCGCGATCCGATCCGCTGGTCCAGGCCCATGCCGCGTGTCACCTCGGTGATGTCCGCGCCGACCTTGGCGGCGAGCTGGCCGATCTCGTTCGCGTAGCTGATCTTGAGGGCGAGGAAGGCGTTGGCCGCGTACTTGATCAGTTCGGCGGAGGCCAGGTCGGTGGAGACCAGCGGCACCGCGCCGATGTCGTCGGGGCGCGGCGCGAAGCTGGGCGCGGTGAACGTCTGGTTGATGATCGGCCGGTAGAGCTGGTTGAGCACCTCGAGCGCGCGCGGATTGTCGGAGCCGATCACGATGCGGTCGGGAAAGAGCGTGTCGTGGATGGCGTTGCCCTCGCGCAGGAACTCGGGATTGGAGGCCACCGAGAATTCGCACCGTCCGGGCCGGTCGTCGCGCTGCGCGAACGACTCGCGCAGAATCGCGTCCACCCAGTTGCCGCTGCCGATCGGCACCGTCGACTTGTTGACCACCACGGTGAAGTCGTGGTCGAGGTGCTGCGCGACGGTCTCCGCCGCCGAGCGGAGGTAGCGCAGGTCGGGGCTGCCGTCGCCGGCCGACGGGGTCTGCACCGCCACGAACACCACGTCGGCGCCGGGCACCGCCTCGGCGTAGCTGGTGGTGAACGTCAGGTTGGCGGCGGCCTCGGCGAGCAGCTCGTCCATCCCGGGCTCGTAGATCGGGCACCGGCCGGCGGTGAGCATGTCGACCTTGCGCTGATCGAGGTCGACGCAGGTCACCTGGTGGCCGAGGAAAGCGAGGCTGACCCCGGTGGTGAGCCCGACATAGCCCGTCCCGACAACGCAAACCCTCATAAAACGCTCCTCAGCCGACACCAATCAACGGCACATCGTACACAGCAGGGGAAACGCTACCCGCGCGCGAAAACCCCCGCTTGCTGACGGTAAGTGGCCACCCCATTTCGGGGCGTTGCTGAACGTTTTTAAGCAATTTATCGCCGCCAATTAGTAAATAGGCACCATCATCAACAGCTGGTTTCAGGGTCTTGACAGGAACGTGACACGGGGCCGACGCTTCTGGGAGCGCTCCCATGTGAACGCCCGTCGATGGAAGGTGCCTGGATGAGAAGTAAAGCCATCGGGGCGGCCGTCTTCGCCCTGTTAACCGGGGCGATGGCGGTCGCCCTGGCCGAGCCGTCGACGGCGTCGGCGGCGGCCGCCGACCCGTACAACTGGAAGAACGTCCGGATCGACGGCGGCGGTTTCGTCCCGGCCGTCGTCTTCAACCCGGGCGAGCGGAACCTGATCTACGCGCGCACCGACATCGGCGGCGCGTACCGGTGGAACGAGGCCGGCCAGAACTGGACGCCGCTGCTCGACTGGGTCGGGCAGGACAACTGGGGCTACAACGGCGTGCTCTCCATCGCGCCCGACCCGGTCGACACCAAGCGGGTGTACGCCGCGGTCGGCATGTACACCAACGACTGGGACCCGAACAACGGCGCCATCCTGCGGTCGGCGGACCGGGGCTCGACCTGGCAGGTCACCAAGCTGCCGTTCAAGAACGGCGGCAACATGCCGGGCCGCGGCGTCGGCGAGCGGCTCGCCGTCGACCCGAACGACAACCGCAACGTGTGGTTCGCCGCCGAGGGCGGCAACGGGCTGTACAAGAGCTCCGACTACGGCGCGACCTTCAGCAAGGTCACCAGCTTCCCCAACGCCGGCAACTACGTGCAGGACCCGTCCGACAGCAACAACTACCTCAACCAGAACCAGGGCCTGGCCTGGGTCGCCTTCGGCGCGGCCAACCGCGTCTTCGTCGGCGTGATGGACAAGGCCAACCCGATCTACACCTCGGCCGACGGCGGCGCCACCTGGACCCGGATCGCCGGCCAGCCGACCGGATATCTTCCGCACAAGGGCGTTGTCCAGGGCAATTACCTCTACATCGCGACAAGCGACACCGGTGGCCCCTACGACGGGGCGAACGGCGCGGTCTGGCGGTACGACATCGCCGCCGGCACCTGGACCGACATCACGCCCACGGCGGCCGCCGACCAGTACTACGGCTACTCCGGCCTCACCGTCGACGCCCAGCACCCCGGCACGCTGATGGTCGCCACCCAGATCTCCTGGTGGCCGGACGCGATCTTCTTCCGCAGCACCGACTACGGCGCCACCTGGACCAGGGCCTGGGACTGGACGAGCTATCCGAGCATGTCCAAGCGCTACACCATGGACATCTCCGCCGACCCGTGGCTCGACTTCAACACCAACCCGCAGCCGCCCGAGTCGACACCGAAGCTCGGCTGGATGAACGAGACGCTCGCGATCGACCCGTTCAACTCCGACCGGCTGATGTACGGCACCGGCGCCACCGTCTACGGCACCACCACCCTGACCAACTGGGACAAGGGCTCGACCGTGACGATCAAGCCGATGGCCCGGGGCCTCGAGGAGACCGCGGTCCTCGACCTCGCCAGCCCGCCGTCCGGCGCGCCGCTGGTCAGCGCGCTCGGCGACATCGGCGGCTTCCACCACGCGAACCTCGACGCCGTGCAGGCCAGTTTCCACGACACACCCAACCTGAGCACCAACACCAGCCTCGACTTCGCCGAACTCACGCCCACGGTGTTCGCGCGGGTCGGGAACGCGGACGCGGCCCCGCACATCGGCATCTCCACCGACGGCGGCAAGAACTGGTACCAGGGCCAGGAGCCGTCCGGCGTCTCCGGTGGCGGCACCATCGCGGTCGGCGCCGACGCCGGGTACATGGTCTGGTCGCCGCAGGGGGCGGGAGTCCACTACTCGACCACGCGCGGCAGTTCCTGGACCGCGTCGAGCGGCCTGCCGGCGGGCGCGGTCGTCGAGTCGGACCGGGTCAACCCCAAGACCTTCTACGCGTACGCCGCCGGCAAGTTCTACACGAGCATGGACGGGGGCGCCACGTTCACGGCCTCCACGGCCGCCCTGCCCGCGTCGGGCCGGCTGCACTTCAAGGCCGTCCCGGGCGCCGCGGGCGAGGTCTGGTTCGCCGGCGAGTCCGGTCTGCTGAGGTCCACCGACGCCGGCGCCACATTCGCCAAGGTCGCCTCGGTGACCAGCGGCATCAACGTGGCCTTCGGCAAGGCCGCCCCCGGTCAGTCGCACCCGGCCGTCTTCCTGGTCGGCACGGTCGACGGCGTCACCGGCGTCTTCCGCTCCGACAACGCCGGCACCTCCTGGGTGCGGATCAACGACGACGCCCACCAGTACGGCAACGCCGGCGACGCCCTGGCCGGCGACCCGCGCGTCTTCGGCCGCGTCTACCTCGGCACCAACGGCCGCGGCATCCTCTACGCCGACCGCACCACGACGGCGACCACGCCGCCGACCACTCCACCCACTACTCCACCGACGACGCCGCCGACCACCCCGCCGACGACGCCGCCGACCACCCCGCCGACGACGCCACCGACTCCGCCGGCCGGGGGCTGCACGGCCACCTACAAGATCACCGGCTCCTGGGGCGGTGGCTTCCAGGGCGAGGTGACGGTCGTCAACACCGGCACGGTCGCGACCCGGAGCTGGACCGTCGGCTGGAACTACACCGCAGGCCAGGCGGTCACGCAGATCTGGGGTGGCTCGGTCACCCAGAACGGCGCGGCCGTCCGGGTCGTCAACGCCGCCTACAACGGCGCGCTGCCCGCCGGCGGAACCACCACCTTCGGCTTCCTGGGCAGCACGACCGGCACCACCAACCCGGTTCCCTCCCCGATCACCTGCTCGGCCTCCGGCTGAGCGGGCCGCTCCCCGTCCCCACCCCTCGGAAAGGAAACCCCGTGCGACAACACAGACATCGCCTGCGCCGCGGCCTGGCGGTCGCCGGCACCGTGGTCCTCGGTGCCGGCATCGCCCTCGCGGCCGGCGTGCCGGCCCAGGCCGCCGCCGGTTGCACCGTCGTGTACAAGGTGCAGAGCCAATGGCCCGGCGGCTTCACCGGCGACATCCAGATCACCAACTCCGGTGACCCGATGAGCAGCTGGAAGCTCGAGTACGACTTCCCCGACGCCTCGCAGAAGGTGTCCCAGGGGTGGAACGGCAACTACTCGCAGAGCGGCCAGCACGTCACCGTCACCAACGCGAGCTGGAACGGCAGCCTGCCCACCAACGGCACGGTCGGCACCGGCTTCAACGGCACGTTCGGGTCGGCCAACCCGGTGCCCACGGCGTTCAGCGTCAACGGGACCGCCTGCAACGGCCCGGTCACCGCCGCGCCGACCGTCCAGATCACCGCGCCGGCCGCGAACACCCGCTACACCGCCCCGGCGTCGATCCCGATCACGGCGACCGCCGCCGCGTCCGGCGGCCGGACGATCAGCAAGGTCGAGTTCTACCACGACGGCCTGCTGCTCAACACCGACACCGCGGCGCCGTACGCGTACACCTGGGCGGGGGTGCCGCAGCAGACCGCGGCCTACCACGTGCAGGCGATCTCGTACGACAGCAGCGGCGCCAAGAGCAGCACCGCCGACGTGCCGGTCTTCGTCGACGCCAGCACCTCGCCGGCGATCGTCGCGGACGCCACGTCGGTGACCGTCTCGCCCGGCGAGGAGTCGACGTTCAAGCTGGCCCTCTCGTCGGCGCCCAGCGCCAGTGTGACGGTGGCGGTCGCCCGCACCGCCGGCTCCACCGCGGTCTCCGCGTCGCCGGCGTCGCTGACGTTCACGTCGTCCAACTGGAGCACCGGGCAGACCGTCACGGTCGGCGCGACCAGCGCCGCCACCGCCGGTTCGACCGCCACCATCTCGGCCACCGCCAGCGGCTACACCGCCGCTACAGTCCAGGTGAACGTGATCGATCAGGGGTCGGTGGACGACCGGTTCACCCAGCTGTACAACGACATCAAGAACCCGTCCAACGGCTACTTCAGCCCCGAGGGCGTGCCCTACCACTCGATCGAGACGCTGATCGACGAGGCCCCTGACCAGGGCCACGAGACCACGTCCGAGGCGTTCAGCTACTGGCTGTGGCTGGAGGCCGAGCACGGGGCCGCCACCGAGGACTGGGCGCCGTTCAACGCGGCCTGGTCGACGATGGAGAAGTACATCATCCCGTCGCACGCCGACCAGCCGACCAACGCCAACTACGACGCGTCGAAGCCGGCGACCTACGCGGCGGAGCACCCGCTGCCGTCGCAGTACCCGTCGCAGCTGGACTCGAGCGTGTCGGTCGGCAGCGACCCGCTCGCGGCCGAGCTGAGGAACGCGTACGGCACCGCCGACATCTACGGCATGCACTGGCTGCTGGACGTGGACAACACGTACGGCTTCGGCCACTGCGGCGACGGCACCACCCGCGTCGCGTACATCAACACCTTCCAGCGCGGGCCGCAGGAGTCCACCTGGGAGACCGTGCCGCAGCCGTCCTGCGACACGTTCAAGTTCGGTGGCCCCAACGGCTACCTCGACCTGTTCACCGGCGACTCGAGCTACGCCAAGCAGTGGAAGTACACCAACGCGCCGGACGCGGACTCGCGCGCGGTGCAGGCGGCGTACTGGGCGTACACCTGGGCCACCCAGCAGGGCAAGGCCTCGCAGATCTCCACCGCGGTGGCCAACGCCGCCAAGATGGGTGACTACCTGCGGTACTCCTTCTACGACAAGTACTTCAAGCAGCCGGGCTGCACCAGCACCTCGTGCCCGGCCGGCACCGGCAAGAACGCCTCCAACAACCTGATGTCCTGGTACTACGCCTGGGGCGGCGCGTACGACACCAGCGCCGGCTGGGCGTGGCGGATCGGCTCGAGCACGAGCCACTTCGGATACCAGAACCCGATGGCCGCCTACATCCTGTCCAACGTCAGCGCCTTCACCCCGAAGTCGCCGACCGCCAAGTCGGACTGGCAGGCCAGCCTGAACCGGCAGCTCGAGTTCTACCAGTGGCTGCAGTCGTCCGAGGGCGCCATCGCCGGCGGCGCGACGAACAGCTGGAACGGCAACTACTCGGCGCCGCCGTCCGGCACGCCGACCTTCTACGGCCTGGCCTACGTCGTGGCCCCGGTCTACGAGGACCCGCCGTCCAACCAGTGGTTCGGCATGCAGACCTGGTCCCTGGAGCGGCTGGCCGAGTACTACTACACGACCGGCGACACCAAGGCCAAGGCGGTCCTGGACAAGTGGGTCCCGTGGGCCCTCGGCCAGAGCACCATCACCGCCACCAGCTTCTCCATCCCGTCGGACATGTCGTGGTCGGGCGCTCCGGCCACGTGGAACCCGTCGAGCCCGGCCGCCAACACCAACCTGCACGTCACTGTGACGAGCAAGGGCCAGGACCTCGGCGTGGCGGGCTCGTTCGCCAAGCTGCTGACCTACTACGCCGCGAAGTCCGGCAACACCACGGCGAAGACGGCGGCGAAGAACCTGCTCGACGCGATCTGGACGAAGAAGGACTCGAAGGGCGTCTCGGTCACCGAGACCCGGGAGGACTACAAGCGGTTCGACGACGTCTACAACGCCTCGACCGGCCAGGGTCTCTACATCCCGCAGGGCTGGAGCGGCAAGATGCCCAACGGCGACGTGATCGCCCCCGGCAAGTCCTTCCTGGACATCCGCTCCTGGTACAAGAACGACCCGGACTGGCCGAAGGTCCAGGCCTACCTGGACGGCGGCGCCGCGCCGACGTTCAACTACCACCGCTTCTGGGCCCAGGTCGACGTCGCCACCGGCTACGCCGACTTCGCCCGCCTGTTCCCGAACGGATGAGGGGAGGAACGATGAGAAAGAAACTGTTCGCGTACGCGGCGGCGGCGATCATGGCCGCCGGGCTCGGCGCGGTGGTGCTACCCGGCATCGCCGAGGCGCACGGCGCCATGATGATGCCCGGGAGCCGCACCTTCCTGTGTTACAAGGACGGCCGCAACCCGAGCACCGGTGCGATCGAGCCGAAGAACCCGGCGTGCGCGGCCGCGGTCGCGCAGAGCGGGGTCAACTCCCTGTACAACTGGTTCGCCGTGCTTCGCTCGGACGGCGCCGGCCGGATGGCGGGGTTCATCCCGGACGGTCAGCTGTGCAGCGGCGGGACCGGCGGGCCGTACAACTTCACCGGCTTCAACCTGGCCCGTAACGATTTCCCGGTCACGCACCTGACGTCCGGCCGGACGATCGAGATCTCGTACAACGACTGGGCCAAGCACCCGGGCACGTTCTCGCTGTACATCACCAAGGACTCGTGGAGCCCGACCCGCGCCCTCGCGTGGAGCGACCTCGAGTCGACGCCGTTCTCGCAGGTGACCAACCCGCCGGCGAACGGCGGGCCGGGCACCGACGACGGCCACTACTGGTGGAACGCGACGCTGCCGTCCGGCAAGTCGGGGCGCCACCTGATCTACTCGGTCTGGTCGCGCTCGGACTCGACCGAGACGTTCTACGGTTGCTCCGACGTGGTCTTCGACGGCGGCAACGGTGAGGTCACCGGCATCGGCGGGACGACCACCCCGCCGACCACGCCGCCGACGACCCCGCCCACCACGCCGCCGACGACCCCGCCGACGACGCCACCCACCACCCCGCCCACCACGCCGCCCACGACCGGCAACCCGGGCTCCGGCTGCACGGCCATGTACAACGTGACCGGCTCCTGGAGCGGTGGTTTCCAGGGACAGGTGATGGTGCACGCGCCCACCAACGCCGCGGTCGGCAAGTGGACGGTCACCTGGACCTGGCCCGGGTCGCAGACCCTGGCCCAGATCTGGAGCGGGACGGCCACCAGCAGCGGCTCGCTGGTGACGGTCACCAACGCCAGCTGGAACGGGTCGATCCCGGCCGGCGGCGACACCACGTTCGGGTTCCTGGGATCGGGCAGCACGCCCACCACGGTGAACAACCTGACGTGTAGCACCGCATAAAAGAGAACCGGGCGGCGGCGCTTCCGCGCCGCCGCCCGGCCTTTCCCGGTTCAGAGGAAAGCTCTAGCGGGCCAGCAGGAACGTCTCGCGCAACGTGTCGTACGCGGGCTTGGGTTGCATCTGGTCGTCCATCGGCGTGGCCTCGCCCTCACCGCTGAACACACCCGGGACCCAGTTGTACTTGTCGGTGAAGCCCCACACCGTGTAGGAGATGCAGTTCTTGACCAGCAGGCAGGCCCGCAGCATCAGGCCGAAGCCCTCGGCCTGGGCCTGGGTGCGGTACTGGTCGGAGGGCAGGATCATCCGCACGTCGACCTCGGTGAACGCGGTCTTGACGCCGAGCGCGTCGAAGCGCTTGACGTTCTCCAGGACGTCACCCGGCAGGCCGTACTGGATGCCCAGGTGACCCTGCATGCCGAAGCCCTGTACCGGCACGTGCTGCCGGCGCAGGTCCTTGACCAGCTTGTAGTACGCGTCGGTCTTGGGGCTGAGCCACTCGGCGTTGTAGTCGTTGATGAACAGGATGGCCGACGGGTCGGCCTGGTGCGCCCAGCGGAACGCGTCGGCGATGTAGCCCGGGCCGAGCGCCCGCAGCCAGATCGTGTCGCGCAGGGTGCCGTCCTCGTTGAGCGGCTCGTTCACCACGTCCCAGGCCCAGATCTTGCCCTTGAAGTGGCCGGCCTCGGCGAAGATGTGCCGCCGCAGCAGGTCGCGCAGCTGGGCCTTGGTGAAGTCGGTCTCGTTGATCCAGGACGGGAGCTGGCTGTGCCAGACCAGCGTGTGCCCGCGGACCTTCTGGCCGTTGCTGCGGGCGAACTTGATCAGGTCGTCGGCCGGGCCCCAGTTGTACGTGCCCTGGGTCGGCTCGACCTCGGACCACTTCATGACGTTCTCGGGAGTGACGGTGTCGAACTCGCGGGCGACGGCCGCCTTGTAGGCCGGGTCGTTGGCGAGCGCGTTCATGTCCACGGCCGTGCCGATCCTGGTGCCGGTGCCGCGCGCGGCACCGCGCAGCCCGGTGTCATGCGCGACCGCGGACCCGTTGGGCAGCACGGTTACGCCCAGGACCGTGACCGCGGCCAGAGCGGCCGCGCCCAGTCCTGTTCGCATTCGAATCATCAGACTTTCCTCCGGTCGGTGAAGCCGAAAGTTCCGGTAACTTGCGGAAAGCTTCGTTGCCCGCACCGCCCACGTCAATGGCTGTTTTCGATTAAAGATCAAAACGGTGGCCTCTTGACGGCATAGATCAGCCCCTCTACGTTCGGGGTGATTGGCCGACATGTTTCCGAAACTTCCGATCCACCACGGAGGATTCCGCGTGTCCCGCTTGCTTTCGTCCGGCCTGGCCGCCGCCGTCTCGGTGGCGGCCGTCCTCTTCGCGGCGACCCCGGCGTCGGCCACCGGCCGGCCCACCCCGGTCGTCGTCGACACCGCCCGCGGCCACGGCGACGTCGTGAGCTTCACCTTCGACGACGGCCCCAACCCGCCCGACACCTACGACCTGCTCCGGGTGCTGCGCAAACACCACGTCAAGGCGGTCTTCTGCCTCTGGGGCGACCACGTCCGCGAGCATCCCGAGGTGGTCCGCGCGATCGCCCGCGAGGGGCACGTGCTCTGCAACCACTCGATGCACCACGACGACATGTCGGCGTGGACGCCCGAGCAGATCCGCGCCGACCTCGAGGCCACCAGCGCCCTCATCCGCCAGGCCGTCCCGCACGCCCGGATCGAGTACTTCCGCGCCCCGTACGGCGCCTGGGGCCAGAGCCCGCAGGTCGCCGCCGGCCTCGGCATGCAGCCGCTCGGCTGGCGCTTCGACATCGAGGACTGGGTTCCGCCCGGCACCGGCGTGCTGGTGCAGCGGATCCTCGACCGGATCACACCCGGCGCGGTGGTGCTCATGCACGACGGCGGCGGCGACCGGAGCCAGACCGTCGCGGCGGTCGACCAGGTCATTCCCCAGCTTCGCGCCGACTGCTGGCGTTTCGCCCTGCCGCAACGACGCGGCTGAGAGGAGACCGTCATGTCCACCAGACGTGAGCTGCTGGCCCTCGGGGCCGGCGCGGCGGTCGGCGCCGCGACCGCGGGCACGCCCGCGTTCGCCCACGACGCGGGCCCGGGCCCGGAACACTGGGTCGCCACCTGGGCGGCCGTGCCCACCACCATTCCCACCCGCGGCGCGCCGACGGTCCTCGAGGACCAGACCGTCCGGCACGTCGTGCACTGCTCGACCGGCGGCGACGAGCTGCGGATCCGGCTCACCAACGAGTTCGGCGCCGAGGCCCTGCACGTCGACGCGGTGCACGTCGCGCTGCGTCACGGCAGCGGGGCGAGCACCGCGATCGTGCCGGGCACCGACCGCCGGGTCACCTTCGGCGGGCGGCCCGACCCCACCATCCCGGCCGGGGCGCCGATGGTCAGCGATCCGGTGCGGCTGCGGCTGCAGGCCGGGGGAGACCTCGCGATCAGCCTCTACTTCCGGCGGCGGACCACGGTGACGACCCTGGCGGCGTTCGCGTTCCAGGACAACGTGATCGCGGCCGGGAACGTGACCTCCGCCCGTACGGTGAAAGCCACCGCGACCCTCGCGCAGGACCTGTTCCTGTCCGGTGTGGCCGTGCGCAAGCACGGCGCCGCGGCGATCGTGACGCTCGGCGATTCCATCACCAACGGCGCGAACACGCAGAACAACCTGAACCACCGCTGGCCGGACCTTCTCGGCGCCCGGCTGCGCGCGGCCCACCTCGACCGGGGGATCGCGAACGCCGGCGTGTCGGGCAACCGGCTGCTGCACGACCCGAACCCGCCGGCCGGCAGCGACGCCGAGACGTTCGCGAACTACTTCGGCGTCAACGGGCTCAAGCGCTTCGACCGGGACGTGCTCGCCCAGCCCGGGCGGCGCTTCCTGATCGTGCTGCTCGGCGTGAACGACCTCGGGCACCCGGGAACCGTCGCGCCGCCGAGCGAGGTGGTCAGCGCCGGCGACCTGATCGCCGGGCACCGGCAGCTGATCGCGCGGGCGCACGAGGGCGGCCTGCGCGCGTACGGCGGGACGATCCTGCCGTTCAAGGACGACACGCTGGGCTTCTACTCGGCCGGGAACGAGCGCAAGCGGCAGCAGCTCAACCGGTGGATCCGGACGAGCGGCGAGCACGACGGGGTGATCGACTTCGACCGGGCGATGGGTGACCCGGCCGATCCGATCCGGCTGAATCCGGCCTACGACAGCGGCGATCACCTGCACCCCAACGACATCGGCATGGCGGCCATGGCCGCCGCGGTGAATGTGAGGTTGTTCCGATGAAGGCCGCGCTCGCTCTCGTGCTGGTCGCCCCGTTGCTGGCGATCCCGTCCCCGGCCGCCGCGCACGGCGGCGAGACCGTCTCCGGCTACATCACCACCCATCCCGGGCCCGGCCGGTTCCCGCTGGCCGGCGCCCCCGTGCTGGTCGACGACACCGACTACCCCGGAGTGGTCCGCGTCGCCGGCGACCTGCGCGGCGATCTCAAGAAGGTCACCGGCGCCGCGACCTCGGCGCGGAAGGACCCGATCATCCTCGGCACGATCGGCCGCAGCCCGACCCTCGACCGGATCATCGCGCGCGGCAAGCTCGACGTCGACTCGATCCGCGGCAAGTGGGAGACGACGATCGAGCAGGTCGTCGACAACCCGCTGCCCGGCGTCAAGCGGGCCTTCGTGATCGCCGGCAGCGACCAGCGCGGCACCATCTACGGCGCCTACGACGTGTCCCGCACCATCGGCGTCTCGCCGTGGTACTTCTGGGACGACGTCCCGGTCGAGCACCACGACAACCTGTACGTCCTGCCCGGCCGGCACACCCAGGGCACCCCGGCGGTGAAGTACCGCGGGTTCTTCATCAACGACGAGAACCCGGCCACCGGCACGTGGGCGCCCGAGCACTTCGGCCCCGGCAAGGCGCCCGGCTTCCCGGGCGGGCTCAACGCCGACTACTACGCCAAGGTCTTCGAGACCATGCTGCGGCTCAAGGCCAACTACCTGTGGCCGGCGGTGTGGGGCCGGGCGTTCGCCGAGGACGACCCGCTCAACCACGCGACCGCCACCCGCTACGGCGTGGTGATGGGCACCTCGCACGAGGCGCCGATGATGCGCGGCATCGAGGAGTGGAACCGGCACGCGGTCAACGGCACCGATCCGTACGGCGGCAACGGCGTGTGGAGCTACCGGCAGAACCAGGCCGCGATCGAGGCGTACTGGGAGGACGGCGCCGAGCGGATGCGCGACCAGGACATCGAAGGCGTCATCACGCTCGGCATGCGCGGCAACGGCGACGTCTCGCTGCCCGACGGCGACGGCATCGACCTGATGAGCTCCATCATCGACAAGCAGCGGCAGATCCTGCGCGACACCGGGCTGATCGACCGGCCCCAGGTGCAGACCCTCTACAAGGAGGTGCAGCGCTACTGGGACAAGGGCTACCGGCCGCCGGACGACGTCACGGTGGTGTTCTGCGACGACAACTGGGGCAACATGCGTAAGCTGCCCGATCCGTCGCTTCCCCCGCGCAGCGGTGGTTACGGCATGTACTACCACTTCGACTATGTCGGAGATGGCCGCAACTACAAGTGGGCCGACACTGCGAATCTGACGAACACCTGGGAGCAACTGCATCGGGCGTACGCGTCAGGTGTTGATCGTCTCTGGGTGGCGAACGTGGGCGACCTCAAGAACGAGGAGCTGCCCACCCAGTTCTTCCTCGACTACGCGTGGAACCCGTCCGAGTGGCCGGTGACCAAGCTCGGGGAGTGGACGCGGCGTTACGCGGCGCAGAGCTTCGGGGAGCGACTCGCGCCGGCGATCGCCGACATCCTTGACACGTACGGTCATCTGCAGTCCCGCCGCAAGCCCGAGCTGTTGAACCGGCGCATCACCGTCGACCCCACCAAGGACATCACCACCGATTCGTCGGCCGTGGTGTACGACGACCAGCAGACGCCGTTCTCGCTGACCGATTACGCCGAGATGGACCGGGTCACGTCGTCCTGGCTGGACCTGGCGGCCCGTGCCTCCCGCTTGCGGGCGAAGATCCCGCCGGCCTGGCAGGACGCGTACTACCAGCTCGTGTACTACCAGGTGAAGGACACGGCGATCATCTACGACCTGCGGCGCGCGGAGTTCACCAACATCGCGTACGCGGCGCAGGGACGCGCGGCCACCAACGCGCTCGCCGACCGGGCCGAGGCGCTGTTCGCCGAGGACCAGGCGATGAGCGACTACTACAACAACACCCTGGCCGGCGGGAAGTGGCACAACTGGCAGCTGCAACCCAAGATCGGGTACGGCAACGTGGAGCGCTACGGGCCGAACGCGCCCTGGCAGCAGCCGGAGCTGAACAACGTGGCGCTGCCGGACGAGATCTTCCCGTACCTCAAGCGCATCGAGGTGCCGGCGGGCTCGTCGATGGGCGTCGCGCTGGACGGCGGGTCGTCGTCGGTGCTGCCCGAGCTCAGCCCGTGGCAGAGCCAGTCGCGGCAGTACATCGAGGTCTACAACAAGGGCACCACGCCGTTCCGCTACCGGATCCGTAGTGGCGCGCCGTGGCTCTCCGTGACCCACGCTTCGGGCACCGTCACCGACCAGATCCGTTCCTACGTGACTGTGGACTGGAAGCGGGCGCCGGCCGGGACGCGCAGTGTGCCGATCACCATCACCGGCGCGGGCTCGACCGTGACCGTGCAGGCGCCGGTCACCCGGCCGGCGCTGAAGCCCAAGGGCTTCCTCGAGGCCAACGGGTACGTGGCGATGGAGGCCGACCACTACGGATCTTCGACCGGCAAGTGGCAGTTGCTGCCCGGGATCGGCAAGACCGGCAACGGGCTCACGCCGCTCTCGGCCTCGGCCAGCCTCAGCTACCCGATGACGCTCACCTCGGCCGGGCCGGTGCAGGTGACCGCATACCTGTCGCCGCGCAACAACGTGCGGCCGACCGAGGGCCTCCAGTACGCGGTCTCGATCGACGGCGCGACGCCGCAGGTGGTCAACGCGACCACGGCGACCGGCGCCAACGACACCACCATGAACCGGCAGTGGGCCCGCAACACCAGCGACAACATCAACCGCACCACGACCACCCACCAGATCGCCGCGCCCGGCCAGCACACGCTGACCTTCTGGACCGTCGACCCGACCGTCATCGTCCAGCGGCTGGTCGTGGACACCGGCGGCGTGAAGTACAGCTACCTGGGACCGCCCGAGAGCCGGAGGGCCTGAGATGCGTAGACGAACCATGCTGGGCATGACCGGTGCGGCCGCCGTCGGCGGGGCCGTGTTCGGCGCCGGCCCGGCCGCGGCACACGGGCGTCCGCGGTGGTTGCACACCTGGGTGGCGATGCCGCAGCTCACCGAGCCGGGGAACCTGCCGCCGGCGCCCTTCACCGGCGCGTCGTCCACGCTGGTGGACACCACGCTCCGGCAGACCGTGCACGTCACGATCGGTGGCAGCCGGTTGCGGGTGCGCTTCTCCAACGCGTTCGGCGGGGCCGCCCTGCCGATCACCGCGGCCGGGGTGGCGCTGCCGGCCGGCGGCCAGGCCGGGGTCTCCGCGATCGTGCCGGGCACCGCGCGCCCGCTGACCTTCGGCGGCCGGGCCTCGGTGGTCGTGCCGATCGGCGCCCAGGTGGTGTCCGACCCGGTCGACCTGCCGGTGGCGTCCGGCTCGAACCTGACGATCAGCACCTACCTGGCCGCCGGTCAGGAGACGCTGAACCTGACGTCGCACCCGGGCTCGCGCACGACGACGTACCTGACGAACGGGAACTTCGTCGCCGCGCCCGACCTGTCGGGCGCGGCGTCGGTGGCCCACTGGTATCTGATCAGCGGCGTCGAGGTGCCGGGCACCGCGCCGGCCATCGCGATCGTCGGGGACTCCCTCACCGACGGCCGGGGATCCACGACCGACGGCAACGACCGCTGGCCCGACCAGCTGTTCGCCCGCCGGCGGCGGACCGCGATCCTGAACCAGGCGGCCGGCGGCAACCGCGTGCTCAACGACGGGCTGGGGCCGAACGTGCTGGCCCGGCTGGATCGCGACGTCCTCGCCACCAGCGGCGTGGACCGCATGCTGATCTTCGAGGGCGTCAACGACATCGGCACCGCGCCGGCCACGGTCGCCGACCAGAAGCAGGTGGTCGACGACCTGCTGTTCGCCTTCGAACAGGTGGTGCTGCGCGCGCACGCCCGCGACATCACCGCGTACGGCGCGACGATCACCCCGTTCGGCGGGAACACCGGTTACGACGACCCCGACGGGCTGCGGGAGCAGTCGCGGCAGGCGGTCAACGCGGTCCTGCGCCGCGGCCGGCTGTTCGACGAGATCGTGGACTTCGATGTGGCGGCCCGTGATCCCGCGGTCCCGCGCCAGCTCAACCCGGCCTACGACACCGGCGACCACCTGCATCTGAACCCGGCGGGCTACGGTGCGCTCGCCGCGGCGGTGCCGTTGCGCTGGTTGTCCTGAACCGTCCCGCGCGCTTCTGGGGCATACGCGGACCCGGGGGCGCGCGGGACCCTCATTTTGTTGGCGACGTTCCACCGGCCGGCGCGGCCGGGTGTCAGGCCGGCGCCCCGAGCAGATCCCACCTGTTGCCGGAGACGTCGAGAAAGACCGCGACCCGCCCGTACGGTTCGGTGCGCGGCGGCCGGACGAACGTGACGCTGGCGCCGGCCATCCGCCGATAGGCGGCGTCGAAATCGTCGACGCGGAGGAAGAACCCGACCCGGCCGCCCGCCTGATCGCCGATCGCGGCGCGCTGGTGCTCGTTGTCGGCGCGGGCGAGGAGGATCCCGGTCCGCGCGCCGGGGGGCCGGACGACCACCCAGCGCTTGGGTCGCCCGTCGCCGGTGGACGACGGCGAATCCTCCACCAGGTCGAAGCCGAGCGTGTCCGTGAAGAACGCGATTGCCGGGTCGTACTCCTCGACGATCAGCGCCACCAGGTCGATGTTCACCCCGGCAGCGTAGGCGCAGGTTTCCTGGGGCCGGCCGGCTATCCGGCGACGGCGCCGCTTCGCGGCGAGCGTCCCGCTACCCGAGCACTGCCCGGCGGATCAGGTTGCGATGGCGGGCGATCCACGAGGCGCTCCGTGCGCGCCACGTGACGGCCCACAGGATCGGATAGCCGTTGCCGGCAATCGCCGAGGTGCTGTCGATGGTCACGCCCTGGATGACCGCCTCGTGGCGCGCGTTGTGGATCGCGACGTCGGCAAGCCGATCGACCAGCTCGTCTCGCGCGGCCCGGGGCAGGCCGTACCCGTCGACGATGGCCCGCGCGTGCCGAGCCCGGGTGGCGGCGTCGGGCAGGCCGTGTAGTTCCGCGACGTCGTCATCGACGAGCTGGGCGTTCAGCCAGACCGTCTCGGCGAGTTCCCACAGCCGGTCCACCGGGCCCGCGTACTCCCAGTCGATGAACGCGTCGGGCCGCCCGTGTTCGCCGACGATGTTCCAGGGGCCGGGATCGCAGTGCCCGATCACGATGTCGTCGCCGCCGAGGTCACGGAGCCAGTTCGCCTGCCACACGGCGTCGGCCGGCGGCGTGAAGGTCGCGGTGGCGTCGTGCAGGCCGCGCAACAGCGTCCCCACCACGCCCACCGTCTCGTCCGACCAGGCGTGCGGATGCGGAGACTCGCCCGCCACAAACGTGTACCCGTCGCCGGCGACGCGCGGCGCTCCGGCGAAGCCGGCCCGCTCGAGGTGGTTGAGCAACGCGAACACCGCCGGTGTCCAGGAGCGTCGGCCTGAAGAGACCGGGTCGCAAGCGACATACCGCCTGCGCCCACCCCGGAGATCTGGCGGCCCTCTTCGTGGAGGTGTCGTACGAGGGTGTGCGCTCACAGCGCCCGCTCCACGTTGACCTCGCCTTGCCGGGCAGGACTGACCGGCATACCAAGCGAAGGATGGGCTGATGACTTCGGTGCCTGCCACGTCTGGCTGGAGGCCGACACCGCATCGCCTGCCGCACCTGTTCGCGAGCGCGCACCGAGCAGGTCCCGTGGCGAGGCCGAATGCCCGGCTACCACCGATTTCGAGAACGTCGCCGCGTGGCCGGCCCAGCGCATGAGCGACGCGACTGGCGCCGCGCCCGTTTCGCCGTGCGCGCCGGCCGGGAGAACCTCGACGAACCAGCACCGCCAGATCCTGGGCCTGCTCCGGCGTCACCGTTACCGGCTCTGGCGCACCTGGGAAGAGCAATAGTCAAGACTTGTGGATGAGAAATCTTGATCAGGCGGCTGCGGTCTCGGTGATGCGCTGCTCGGTGGCGGGGCGTTCGACGAGTTTGCCGCGTTCGAAGCGGGCGCCGGCACGGACCAGG
>NZ_JBHTBJ010000020.1:0-128554 GCF_042664765.1 Paractinoplanes rhizophilus
GCAGGGGGCGCCACCGCCGGGGGCAGCAGGCCGGGCCCGCCCTCGGACGCTGCTCCGGACGGGCCGGCGGGCGCGTTGCCGGACGCGGCGGCGGCCGAAGCGCCGGCCTGCCCGGCGGACGGCCGGTCGACGGCGGCCACGGGCGGCGGAGCCGGGTCGGCGGGAGAGCGGTGGGCCACGAGCCAGCCGACGGTGGCGGCAGTGGCCAGCACGATGGCGGCCGCGATGAGGCGGAGCACATTGCGGGAAAGCGCCGGCGCCGGCGGAAGGCCGGCGGTGGGCGCCCCGCCCCCGTCCCCATCTCCGACCCCGGCACCGACCCCGGCACCGACCCCGTCACCGACCGCAGCCCCGGCAGCGGCCCCGCCTCCGACCGCGGGCCCGGCAGCGACCCCGGCTCCGGCCCCAGCAGCGACCCAGGCCCCGGCACCGGCCCCGGCAACGGGCTCGGTCCCGGCAGGCGGGGCGAGGGGTGCCGCCAGGCCGGGCGCTTCCCGGAGGGCGTCCAGGCCGGCCGCGTGCGCGAGCACCCGGGCGGCCTCGCGGGCAGTGGGGCGGGCGGCCGGGTCCTTGCGCAGGCAGCGAGCGCACAGGTCGAGCACCGCGGCGGGCACGGGAGCGAGCGGCACCAGCGGCGGCGGCTCGGCGTGCACGTGGTTGGCGAGGACGCGCTGCGCCGGGGCGCCGGCCCAGGGGGCGTGGCCGGAGAGCAGCCGGTAGAGCAGGACCCCGAGCGCGTACACGTCGGAGGCGGGCAGCACCTCGTCGCCGGTCAACCGCTCGGGAGCCGTGTAGGTGGGCGTGCCGAAGACGGTGTCGCCCTCGGAGGCGGGGCCGCGGGTGGCGGCGATGCCGAAGTCGACGACCTTGGCGCCGGTCGGGGCGAGCATGATGTTGGCCGGCTTGATGTCGCGGTGGACCAGGCCGGCGGCGTGCGCGGCGGCCAGGGCCGCGGCCACCTCGGCGCCGACGCGCAGGGACTGCGGGGCCGGGAGGTCGCCGTCGCGCAGGCGGTCCAGCAGGGTGCCGCCGATGATCAGCTCCAGCACGACGTAGGGCACGAGCTCGCCGGCGACGACGGTCTCGCCGTAGTCGTGGACCTGGGCGATGTTGGGGTGGGAGAGCTGCGCGGCGATCCGCGCTTCGCGCCGGATCTGCGCGAGACGAGGGTCGCGCACGTGCGTGGCCAGGAGCTTCACCGCCACCGTACGGGTCAGCACGGTGTCCCAGGAACGCCAGACCACCGCCATCCCGCCGGCCCCGATCGGCTCCACCAGGCGGTAGCGGCCGCCCAGGCAGAGGCCGGGACGGGCGAGGCCGGCGAGATCGATGTCCATCTCCGCGAGTCTGCCGTTTCCGGCGCGCGTGCGCATCCGATGAGTGGACGATTGCTTGCCGTATCGAACAGATTCGACGGCGATCGATGCCATGCCCCGGAGTCGGGAATCATGTATCTCGAAACGGGAGGCGAGCCGTGCGTGGCCCGCCTCCCGCAACCCGACGCCGCGGGAATCCGCGATGCCTATTGGACGCCGAGCAGGTCGACGACGAAGATCAGCGTCTCGTTCGGCTTGATGACGCCGGCGGCGCCCCGCGCGCCGTAACCCAGGTGCGGCGGAATCGTGAGCTTGCGGCGGCCGCCGACCCGCATTCCCTGGACGCCCTGGTCCCAGCCGGCGATGACCTGGCCGCCGCCGAGCGCGAAAGCGAATGGCTCGCCCCGGTCCCAGGAGGCGTCGAACTGTGCCCCGTTCGAGTGCGAGACGCCGACATAGTGCACGGTCGCGAACTGTCCGGCACGCGCCTCGTCGCCCTCACCGACGGTGATGTCCTCGATCACCAGGTCGGCGGGCGGGTCGCCCTGGATCGGGCCGATCTCGGGCTTGTCCATTTTTGTCCTCCGGTTCGGGTGGTGACCCCGCCATGCAATCACACCCGCCGGAAAGGTGAACGGCTGACCGTACTTCTCCGTATCTCTTGCCGGCACCCACTGCTCGAGACACCTGGGGAGACTGTCATGATCCGCCGACTGGCCGCCGCTGCCGCTGTCGCGGGGACGTTACCGCTGCTGACGGCCGCGCCGGCGTTCGCGCACGGGGCCACGACCACCCCGATCAGCCGGACCGCCGCCTGCGCCGCGGGCGGCGGGACGGCCACCGGCACGGCGGCGTGCAAGGCGGCCCGCGCCGCCAACGGGGGCCCGTTCGGCACCTTCGACAACTTGCGGGTGCCCAACGTCAACGGCAACGACAAGAAGCTCGTGCCGGACGGAAAGTTGTGCAGCGGCGGGCTGCCCGCGTTCAAGGGCCTCGACCTCGCCCGCGACGACTTCCCGTCGACCTCGGTCACCGGGGGCCGTTCGCTGGCGATCAAGTACCGGTCGACGAAGCCGCACGCGGGCAGTTTCCGGATCTATCTGACCAAGCAGGGCTTCGACCCCGCCGCGAAGCTGACGTGGGGCGACCTGACGAGCAAGCCGCTCGCCGAGGTCAAGGACCCACCGCTGCGCGACGGCGCGTACCGGATGAGCGTGAAGTTGCCGTCGGACCGGACCGGGCGGCACATCCTCTACATCGTGTGGCAGACGTCCAGCACGCCCGACACCTACTACTCGTGCTCGGATCTGGTCTTCCGGAAAGTTTCCGGGCAAGCCTCCGCCGCGCCGGTCGCCACCAAGAAGAAGCCGGCCGCGTCGAAGCCGGCGTCGCCCTCGCCGTCCGCGTCGCCGGCCGCCACGGCGGAGCCCGCCGCTCCCCCGGCCGCCGTGGCGACCACCGAGCCGCCGGCGACCGCCCAGGCCATCACTCCGGTCGGTGACCAAAGCCAGGTGACGCTGGGTCACGGCATCATCGCCGGCGCGCTCGTGGTGGGTGCGAGCTTTCTCGCGTACGCGCTGATCGGCGGCTTTCTCCGGAAGCGGCGCGAAAACCGTTGAACCGCAACGGTTCGGCCTTCGTACTGATGGGCGTCGACATCGGAAAAGCCCCGTCCCAGTCCTTCGGAAAGAATGACGAAAGGCCGAGCATGAGTCGTGTTCGTTACGGCAGCCGAGCGGTCAACCGCCTGTCCCGCCGCCGAGTTCTCGCCATTGCCGCCACCGCGGGTGTCGGGGTTTCCGTCGCCGGTGTCACCGGACTGAGCCTGGCCGGCGAGACCACCGCGAAGGACGACGGCCAGCCGCTGGTCATCTCGCTGCGGGACGCCTCGAAGGGCACGTTCGACATCTTCTCGGGCGGGTCCAAAACCACGCTGACCGACAAGAAGCTCGCCGCCAAGCTGCTCAAGGCGGTGAAGCGCTGATGTCGTCACATCGCGAAGCTCCGGAAATCAGCAAGGACCCGGTGGCCGACTCATCCGACCTGTACGCGTTCGTCAGCCCCGACGATCCGGACACCGTGACAATCATCGCGAACTACGTCCCGTTGCAGCTTCCGGCGAGCGGGCCCAATTTCTTCGAGTTCGGCGACGACGTTCTCTACGAAATTCACATCGACTCGAACGGCGACGCGCGTCCCGACCTCACCTACCAGTTCCGGTTCCGCACGGAACTGCGCAATGACAAGACGTTCCTGTACAACACCGGCCAGATCAAGTCGCTGGACGACGAGAACTGGAACCGCCGGCAGTTCTACTCGGTCACCAAGGTCGACGCGCACGGCAAGCGGACGGTGCTCGCGCAGAAACTGCCGTGCCCGCCGTGCAACGTCGGCAAGCTGTCCATCCCGGACTACGACAAGCTCGCCGCCGACGCGGTCAAGAAGCTCAAGACCGGGGAGAAAGTTTTCGCCGGGCAGCGCGCGGACGCGTTCTTCGTCGACCTCGGCTCGATCTTCGACCTGGGCACGCTGCGGCCGTTCCAGGACAAGCACCTCGTCGGGCAGGCGCTGTTCAACTACGCCGGCAAGGCCGTCAACGCGACCGACAAGCTCAACGTGCACTCGATCGCGATCCAGGTGCCGCTGCACATGGTGCGCCGCGACGGCAAGAAGAAGGTGCGCGGCCGCGACCCGGGCGCGGTGATCGGCGTCTGGACCTCGGCGTCGCGCCGGCAGGTGCAGGTGCGCCAGGGCGACCGGAAGAACGCCGACGTCGAGGTGGGCCCGCAGGTGCAGGTCTCGCGGCTGGGCAACCCGCTGTTCAACGAGGTCATCGTGCCGATGGCGCAGAAGGACACGTGGAACTCGCTGCCCCCGTCGGAGGACAAGCGGTTCGCCCAGTTCGTCGAGAAGCCGGAACTGGCCGGGCTGCTGCCGGTGCTCTACCCGGGCCTGTTCGACAACCTGGACAAGCTGAACAAGGCCGGCACCGCCCGCGCCGACCTGGTGGCGATCCTGCTCACCGGCATCCCGGACGGCCTGATCGACAACTTCCAGAACGCCACCGGCGACACCAAGTCCGACATGCTGCGCCTGAACACCGCGGTGCCGCCGGCCGAGGAGCCGAAGGCGTTCGGCGTGCTGGCCGGCGACCTGGCCGGCTTCCCCAACGGCCGGCGGATCGAGGACGACGTCGTCTCCATCTCGATCCGCGCCATCGCGGGCGTCACCTTCGCCCTGGTCGACGAGACCTTCGAGCCCGACGCGGCGGCCGGCCTGGTCGAGCAGGGGCTGTCGATCAAGAACGTCAGCTCCGGCCTGCTCGAGAAGTTCCCGTTCCTGGGTACTCCGTTCGATGGATTCGACAACCCATGAGCCATGATCATCAGCACAGCCTGGCACCCTCCGGTCAGGGCACGGTCGTCCTCAACATCGGCGCGGGCATCGGGGCCATGGTCATCCACACCCCCGGCCGGCTGCACGGGCACGAGATCGAGGTCAGTCCGGTCACCGATCCGGCGCGGCGCACGCACGCCGCGGTCCGGGCCCGGTACGTGCGCAGCGGCGTCTCCTTCGCCGTCGTCATCGACAGCCTGCCCGCCGGCCGGTACACCGTCTGGCGTGACCCGGTGACGCCGCTCGCCGAGGTCGAGGTCCCCGACGGCGGCGTGGCCGAGTACGACTGGCCCGCCGCCGCGACGGCCGCCGCCTGAGCCGCCCGGTCGTTCACCGTGACGTAACGCCGGACGTATGAGTAGTTTCCGATGAGCGGTGGGTGACGGTTCCGGTCTAGGGTGGACCGCATGGCTGTCCACCCTGGGGACTCCCCGGTCCACGTCGCCCTGCGGACCAGCGACGTGGACGAGGCCAGGGCGTTCTGCCGCAAGATGTTCTACGGTCCGCTGCAGGTGAATCCCGTCGGCGACCCGGCGGGCTTCGCCTTCGCCGGCGACGTGGTCACGCTCGGTTCGATCACGGTCGGTGAGATCAGCTACGGCGCTGACGTGCGGGTGAACATCGCCGACCTGGAAACGGCCTATCACGTGCTGGCGCCGCTGAACGGTTCGCTGTGGTCCCGGCATCGCGGCACGGTGGTGATCGCCGATCCCACCCGGGCCGCGGTCTACCGCCCGGTGGGCGACATCGACCTGGAGTGGCCGGGCGACACCCGCCTGCTGAGCGTCAAGGTCGAGCGGGCCGCGCTCGAGCGCGAGCTGGACGCGGCCCTCGACCAGCAGATCGTGTCGCCGCTGCTGCTCGGCGAGAGCTTCGACCTCGCCGAGGGCCGGGGGCGCACGTGGTCGGCGCTGGTGCGCCTGCTGCACACCGAGCTGTGCGCCGAGGAGGGCCTGGCGTCGTCACCGCGGATGGCGGCCCGCTGGCGCGACATGGTGGTCAGCGGGCTGGCCCTGACGGTCGAGCACCCCTACGGCGACGAGCCGGCCGGACTGCAGGGCCCGCGCCGCCCGCGCACGGTGAAGCGAACCCTGGACGCGATGCACGCGGAGCCGTGGCGCCAGTTCACGGCGGCCGACCTGGCCGCGGTCGCGGGGGTCGGCGTGCGGGTGCTGCAGGAAGCTTTCCGGCAACATGTGGGGGTGTCGCCGCTGGCCTATCTGCGGCGGTTGCGGCTGGACGGGGTGCACGCCGAGCTGTCGAGGTCGGATCCGTGGCAGGTCAACGTGTCCGAAGTGGCCTATCGCTGGGGCTTCACCCATCTGGGCAGGTTTGCCGGCGCTTATCGGGCCCGCTTCGGGGTTTCGCCGTCGCAGACCCTGCGCGAGCGCCGCTGAGGCGCCGGCCGCGGCGCTCGCGGAGGTCAGCGGTTGGTGGCGATGTCGTCCGGTGCGGGCGACGGGACTGGGGTGGGCGACGGGACTGGGGTGGGCGGGAACGGCTCCCCGATCGGCGTCATTTCGCCCCCTTGAGCGCGAGGCAGCCGGTCTCCTCCGGCAGCAGCGGCCGGAACGTCACGGACCACTTGCCGCCGCCGCTGGTCCACGGCGTGATCTGGGTGGCCGACTCGGCGGCCTTCCACACCGCGTCCTTCTCGGCGCCGGAGACGGCGACGCAGCCGATGCCGAGGTTCTCGTTCAGCGTCTCGCCGGGCAGCGCCGGACCGGGCCAGGCCTTCGCGGGGCCGGCCAGACTGGCGTCCTGCGGCGCGACGTATTTCCGGGCCAGCGCGGCGAGCGTCTCGGGCTGGTAGCGCACCGGCTTCGCCACGCCCTCGGCCGACGACAACGACTGCAATTGCTTCACGTACGCCGAAAGCTTGGTCCTCGCGTCGCGCTGGGCCTGGGTGAGCCGCGGATCGTTGGCCTGGGCCTCGCCGAGGGCCATCACGTTGACCGACTGGTCGCCGACGGTCACCCGGGTGTAGGGGGCGTCGGCGATGTTGGGGCTGCCGAAGTCGGCGCCGTTGCGCACGCCCGCCTCGGCGCCCCGGCGTACCAGATCCTGCACCACCTCGGGAGTGAGCAGCTGCTCCTGGATGTTGGGCAGCGCCTCGCCCGGATAGATCAAGGTCGTCGGGCCCTGGGTGATCAGCCGGCCGTCGGCGTAGACGCTGACGGTGGGGATCCGGCCGATGTTCTGCTCGGCGGGCACGAACCCGCCGAACGACTCGACGCGCAGGACCAGGTCGTCGGAGCCCGAGGCGGCGGCGCTCTCGCTGGCGGCCGGCTCCGACGCGCCCGCGGCATGGTTGCCGGCCGTCTGGGCGCACGCGGTGATCAGCAAGAGGGGGAAGGCGGCGGCGATGAGGGTGCCGCGGAGACCGGTCATGACCTCTAGGACGAACCGGACCCATGATCGGTTCCGGGTCGCCCGGGAAATTCGGTGGAAAGGTGGCCGGCCCCGGGGCGGCGGGGCCGGTCACTCTTCTCCGGGGGCGGGCGGAAAGCTTTACTTCACCGGGCCGGGCTTCACTTCACCGAGCCGAGCGAAAGGCCCTGCACGAGCTTGTCCTGGGCGGCGAACCCGGCGACCAGGACCGGCAGCGAGACGACGAACGCGGCCGCGCACAGCTGGGCGAGGAACAGGCCCTGGCTGGTGACGAACCCGGTCAGGAAGACCGGCGCCGTCTCGGCCACGGTCGCGGTCAGCACCCGGGCGAACAGCAGCTCGTTCCAGCTGAAGATGAAGCAGATCAGCGCGGTGGCGGCGATCCCCGGCATGACGACCGGCGCGATGACCGAGCGCAGCGTCCGGGACAGGGTCGCGCCGTCGACCGAGGCCGCCTCGAGCATCTCGACCGGCACCTCGGACAGGAACGAGCGCATCATCCACACCGCGATCGGCAGGTTCATCGAGGTGTAGAAGACGATCAGCAGCCAGATGTTGTCGAGCAGCCCGGTCTGCTGGGCGAACAGGTAGAGCGGGAGAAGGCCGGCCACGACCGGCAACATCTTGGTGGACAGGAAGAAGAACAGCACGTCGGTCCATTTGCGCACGGGTTTGATGCTCAACGCGTACGCGGCGGGGAAGCACAGCAGGAGCACGAGGATCGTCGACACGACGCTGGCGGTCAGGCTGTTGAGCAGCGGCGGCCACGGCGAGGCGCCGCCGGAGAAGAACTCGCGGTACCCGTCCAGGGTGAGCGGCGCGAAGACGGCCGGCGGGTTGGTGGCCGCGTCCTCCTCGGAGTGGAACGAGGTGAGCACCATCCACAGCACGGGCAGCACGAACAGGATCCCGACCACCCAGGCGAGCAGCGACAGCCAGACGTTCGCGCCCTCCTTGCGCTTGCGCACCGGGCGGCCGCGCTCGTCGCGGGTCGCCGGAACCGGGGCGGTGTCGGTGATGCTCATCGGCCGGCCTCCTGCTTGAAGAGGGACGAGACGGTGCGCAGCGCGAACGTCGCGATGATGATCGTGCCGAGGACGACGATGACCGCCGCCGCGGAGGCCCGTCCGTAATCGTGGGCCTGATAGAAAATCTGATAAATGGTGTACGGCAGATTGGCCGTACCCAATCCGCCTGAAGTGATGGTGAAGACCGCGTCGAAGTTCTGGACGATGTAGATCGAGCCGAGCAGGGCCCCCAGCTCCAGGTACTGGCGCAGATGCGGGAGCGTCATGCTCCGGAAGATCTGCCAGCCGTTGGCGCCGTCGATGCGCGCCGCCTCCACCACGTCGAGCGGGCGGCCCTGCAGCCCGGCCAGCAGGATCAGCATCATGAACGGCGTCCACTGCCAGACCAGCGCGAAGATCACCGCCCACAGTGGCATGTTGCTGATCCAGTCGGGCTGCGGCGGATTGTCCGAGCCGAACAACCCCCACACCCAGGTGATCGCCCCGTTGAACAGGCCGTACTCGGGGTTGTAGAGAGCGTGCTTCCAGAGCAGCGCCGCCGCCACCGGCACCACCAGGAACGGCGCGATCATCAGGGTGCGGACCACGCCGCGCCCCCGGAACTTCCGGTCCAGCAGCAGCGCGATGCCCAACCCCAGGATCAAACTGATGAGTACGACGCCGGCGGTGAGCCAGATCGTGGTCAGCACCGCGTCGCGCATGTTGACGTCGGTGAAGACCCGCTTGAAGTTGTCGACGCCGGCGAAGCCGACCTCCTCGGGGTAGTACGCGTTCCAGTCCATGAACGAGATGACCAGCGTGGCCAGGAACGGCAGCTGGGTCACGACGATCATGAAGATCAGCGCGGGCATCAGCGGCGCGCGGCGGGCCCACCGGAGGCTTCGCTCCCGGGCGGACGGTTGCGGCCTGGTCTCGGGCTGCGCGGTGGTCTGCTCGGCGACGGAAGTCATCGGATCACCCCTCCTGCCGGGACTGGTAGCGCTCGGCCACGTCCTCGGCGAGCCGCTGGCCGCGTTCCAGCGCCTCGCCGACCGACATCTGGCCGGCGATCGCCGAGCTCACGTACTGCGAGACCTGCGTGCCCAGGTCGGTGAACTCGGGGATGTCGACGAACTGGATGCCGATCGCGGGCCGCGGCTGGACGCCGGGGTTGCGCGGGTCGGCGCTGGAGATGGCCTTCTCGGTGGGCTCGGCGAACGCGGCGGCCACCTGGAGGTACTGCTGGTTCCGGTACGTCGACGCGCGCTTGCCGGCCGGGACGCTGGACCAGCCGACCTGCTGGCCGACCAGTTCCTCGTACTGGCGGCTGGACGCCCAGGAGATGAACTTCCAGGCGTTGTCCTTGGAGTCGCTGGCCTGCTGGATGCTCCACGACCAGGCGTACAGCCAGCCGGAGCTCTTCGTCTTCTCGACCGGCGCGGCGACGTACCCGATCTTGCCCTTGACCGGCGAGGAGTCCGCCTCCAGCGAGCCGGCCGCGCTGGTGGCGTCGTACCACATCGCGACGTTGCCCTGGACCAGGTTGTTCAGGCACTCGGTGAAGCCGGCCTGCGGCGCGCCGTTCTCGCCGTGCGCGCGCACCAGGTTGACGTAGAAGTCGGTGGCCGCGGTGAACTCGGGCGCGTCCACCTTGGGGGTCCAGTCCTTCTCGAACCAGGTGCCGCCGAACGTGTTCACCACCGTGGTGAGCGGGGCGAAGACCTGGCCCCAGCCGGGCTGGCCGCGCAGGCAGATGCCGCGCATGCCGGGCTGCTTGTTGTCGACCTGGGCGGCGATGCCGGCGACCTGCTGCCACGTCGGGTTCTCCGGCATGGTGACGCCGGCCTGCTGCAGGACGTCCTTGCGGTACATCAGGAACGAGGACTCGCCGTAGAACGGCTCGCCGTAGACCTTCCCGTCGTCGGCGGTCAGCGACTGCGTCATCGGCGGCAGGATGTCGGCCTGGTCGAACTGGGTGTCGGCGGCGATGTAGTCGTCGAGCGGGGCGATCCACTTCGACTTCGCGTAGATCGGGATCTCGAAGTTGCTCAGCGACGCGACGTCGTACTGGCCCGCCTGGCTGGAGAACTCCTGACTGATCTTGTCGCGGACGTCGTTCTCGGGCAGCACGGTGAAGTTCACGTGGATGCCGGTGGCCTTGGTGAAGTTGTCCCCGGTGAGCCGCTGCAGGTCGATCATCTGCGGGTTGTTCACCATCAGGACGTTGATCGTGTTCGGGCCGCCGCCGCCCGGCCCGCCGCCCCAGCCCGCACACCCGGAAACCGTCATCGCGGCGATCGCGGTCACCGCCACGGCGAGCCTGAAACGCATGCGGGCCTCCCCATCGAGGCGTGTGACGCCGGTTACACAACGGACCTCAGTACATGCCTGAGATCACACAATGTCAACCGTTCGTCACGTTCCGCTGCCCAAATCTACGATGCCACCCTGGCGCTTCGGCCGAGCACCTCGACGACGTCGCCCGGGTGCAACTGCCGGCCGCGGCGGGTGTCGACCTCCCCGTTGACGGTCACGTCGCCCGAGGCGATCAGGACCTTGCCCTCTCCCCCGGTGTCGATGAGATCCGCCAGCTTGAGGAATTGTCCGAGTCTGATCATGTCGCCGCCGATCGCCACGTCCCGCATCCGGACATCATCGCCGACGACCTCGGAAAAGTTCTCGCGGGGCGTTGAACCATTCACGCGCGGCATACGAACTACCGGTCGTGAGGCACTTCCACCTGGCCCGCAGAGCGGGCGTACCCGCCCTGGCCGCGGCGATCGGCGCGCTGGTCGCCGGCCCGGCCCTCGCCGATGCCACGGTCTCCCCCACGACGGCCGTCCAGGGCAGCGGCGAGAACCTGACTTTCCACGTGACCAACACCGGAACCGCGCCGATCCACACGGTCACCCTGACCATTCCGCCCGACACTCCGGTGGCCGAGGTCTACCCGCTGTCGGTGGACGAGTGGGCGCCCAAGATCCAGATGCGGACGCTCGCGACCCCACTCGCGACCATCCACGGCGGCACTCCGGCGACCGAGGCCGCCGGCGCGATCACCTGGCTCGCGGTGCCGGGCCACGATCTCGCCCCCGGCGGATCCGCCGACCTGCGCGTGGCGATCGGCCCGCTGCCCACCCTGAGCAGCATGCAGTTCACCATCACCAGCACGTACGCGAACGGCTCGGCCGGACCCACGATGCCGCCCGTCTCGCTGGCGCTGTCGCCCGGCACGGGCCTGCCGGCCACCGGCCACGACCACGGCGGCACCGCGACCGACCCCAATGCGGCCGCGGACGGCTCGGCGGACGACGAGCTGTTCGCCCAGGCCATCGCCGACGCGACCCGCGGCCCGTCGATCTGGTCGATCGGCGGCTGGGTGGTGGCGGCGCTCGCGCTGCTGGCCGCCGCGTTCTACTTCGTGCGCGGCCGGCACCGCGCGCAGGAGGACGACGAGCCCGACGAGGAGCCGGAGACCACGGCGACCGCCGACGAGAAACAGGACGAGAAGGAGCCGGTCACGGCCGGCAAGTGGAGCCTGCGCTCCTGAGGAGAAGACTCCCGCGCAGGTGGACGCGGGAAAGTGTCGTGCTGATGCGCGTGGGGCGCGGAACACGACCAGCGGGTGGGGCCATTGGGCATGGCTCGCGACTCGCGCCCGATGGGGTGGGAGGGGTCCGACCCTCCCGCCCCATCGCACATCCACCCGTTGCGCTGCTCACCCGTGCGCGCCCCGCTCGGCACGCCAGTTGGGCCGGAGATCACCCGGCCTCGAGCCGCCCTGTGGAAGCCACCGATTTCTTGTCGTACCCGGCTGGTCTACTCGGCCCCGCCCAGCGCCGGGGTGGGGGATGGCCTGTGGGCGCCGCGGAGATCAATTTTGCAGGTAATCGGGGCCGCGGGCCCGAATTCGCCCCGGGCGGCGTGAATCTTGAAGAGTTCCCGCTCGCGGCGAACGGATACTCACCATCGCCGGGCGCCGTCGATCGACTGCCGCCGGATTTGGGATGATATTTCCCGGGGCGTCCCACGTGGTGGGCGGCTCATCCCGCCTGCCGCGACGCGTGGCCAGCAGGCGGGAACGCGTCCCCCGAGCTGGACTCGGTCGCCACATCGTGAGAACCCAGGCGGTCAACGCGACCGGCCGCGCCGCCGGGCCTACCCACGCCCACGCCGTGGCCATGGCAAGCCCAACTCATCCCAGGCGGGCCGCCGACATCGCAAGAGGGTGGCCCCCTCCGCGCCGGCGCACCAGCACATCGTGATCTTGCGAACTCCCGCCGCCGCCCACGGACCGCCCCCACCCGGTTTGGGTGGGGCCATTCAAGCAGCGGGGTACGACAACTTTTCGCGGTCGTCCACAACCGGGCTCAGCTGACCGAAACTGGTCGCGGGGATCGGAGGGCGTCGACGATCTCGCGCTGCACCCGGTCGGAGTCCTCGTGCGGGACCTGGCACGTGCCGGCCGCGACGTGGCCGCCGCCGCCGTAGCGGAGCATCACCTCGCCGACGTCGACCGGGGAGGTGCGGTCGAGGATCGATTTTCCGCAGGCGAAGACGGTGTTCAGCTTCTGCCGGCCCCAGATCACGTGCACGCTCACCCGCGACTCGGGGAACAGCGCGTACACCATGAAGCGGTTCCCGGCGTGGATCACCTCCTCGTCGCGCAGGTCCACCACGACGACGTCGCCGTCGAGGTGGCTGACCCGCTTGAGCTGCGCCACGAACAGGTCGTGCTGGGCGCGGTACAGCTCGGCGCGCTCGGCCACGTCCGGCAGCCGCAGGATCTCGCCGACGTCCTGGATCTCCAGGCACGCGTCGATGAGCTGCATCATCAGCTGATAGTTGGAGATCCGGAACTCGCGGAAGCGGCCCAGGCCGGTGCGGCTGTCCATCAGGAAGTTCAGCAGCGTCCATCCGCCGGGGCGCAGGATGTCGTCGAGCGAGTACTGCGCCGAGTCGGCCTGGTCGACCGCGCGCATCAGGTCGTCGGAGACCTTGGGGAAGCGGGATCGGCCGCCGAAGTGCTCGTAGATCACCCGGGCCGCCGACGGCGCGTCGGCGTCGATGACGTGATTCTCGAGGTTGCCCTCGTTGCGCAGGGTCTCCGAGTGGTGGTGGTCGAAGACCATGTGCGCGCCGGGGGCGTACGGGAGGTTGGTCAGGATGTCGTTCCCGGTGACCTCGACCTCCCCGTCCTGCACGTCCTTGGGGTGCACGAACTTGATCTCGTCGATCATGTCGAGGTGACGCAGCAGCACGGCGCAGACCAGCCCGTCGAAATCGCTCCGGGTCACGAGTCGGTACTTCATATCATCCAGTTTGCCACTTTTGTCGGTGAGGTCCTGCTCGCATCGAGGGATGGATCTGAACGCTGTGGCTCCGCGCTGCGTAGGGTTTGGCTGGATGGTCCCAACGGTCCCGGAGGACTCGCAGACGATGGACAACGTTCCCCAGCTCAGCCAGGAGCGCAGCGCCCCGCCAGCCACGCTGGTGATCTTCGGTGCCTCGGGTGACCTGACCCGCCGCAAGCTGCTGCCGGCGGTGGAGAGCCTCGCCCGGCACAACCGGCTCCCGAGCGAGTTCGCGCTGATCGGCGTGGCCCGCACCCCGATGGCCGACGCGGACTTCGCCGACAGCGCGCTGGGCGGCCGCGGCCTGGCCGACAAACCGCAGCTCCAGGGCGGAATCAGGTACGTTTCGGGCGGGTACGACGACCCGGAGACGTACAAGCGGCTCGGCGAGGTCCTCGACGAGCTGGACGCCCAGCGCGGCACGTCCGGCAACCGCCTGTTCTACCTCTCCACCCCGGCCGAGGCGTTCGAGCCGGTGATCAACGGGCTGGCCGGCGCCGGGCTCAACCACGCGCGCGAGGGCTCGTTCTCCCGGCTGGTCATCGAGAAGCCGTACGGCCGGGACCTGCCGAGCGCCCGCGAGCTCGACGGCATCGTGCACGCCGCGTTCGACGAGCCCAGCGTCTTCCGGATCGACCACTACCTGGGCAAGGACACCGTGCAGAACGTCCTGGCCCTGCGCTTCGCCAACTCGATCTTCCAGCCGATCTGGGACCGCTCGTGGGTCGACCACGTGCAGATCACCGTGGCCGAGACGCTGGGCGTCGGCACCCGCGGCGGCTTCTACGAGCACGCGGGCGCGATGCGCGACATCGTACAAAATCATGTTCTGCAGGTTTTGGCGCTCGCGCTGATGGAGCCGCCGGCGTCGTTCGACGCCGAAGGGCTGCGCAACGAGAAGGTCAAGCTGTTGCAGGCGATCCGGCTGCCCACCAACCGCGACATCGCCGACCTCGCGGTGCGCGGCCAGTACACCCGCGGCGGCACCCGCGAGGACCTGATGGCCGGCTACCGCGAGGAGGTCGGCGTCGACCCGCTGTCACGGACCGAGACGTACGCGGCGATGCGCCTCAACGTCGACAACTGGCGCTGGGCGGGCGTGCCGTTCTACGTGCGGACCGGCAAGCGCTTGCCGGCCCGCGTCACCGAGGTGGCGCTGCAGTTCCAGCGTCCGCCGCACCTGCCGATCCCGCAGGACCAGCTGACCGGCCTGGAGGCCGACGCCTTGATCCTGCGGATCCAGCCGAACGAGGGCATCTCGCTGCGCTTCGGCGCCAAGGTCCCGGGACACTCGTTCCGGGTGCGCACGGCCAGCATGGATTTCTCGTACGAGCAGACGTTCGCCGAGGAGTCCCCGGAGGCGTACGAGCGTCTCCTGCTCGACGCGCTGCTGGGCGACCCGACCCTGTTCATCCGCAGCGACGAGGTCGAGCAGTGCTGGCGCATCGTCGACCCGATCATCTCGCACTGGGCCGATGACCCGTCCCCGATCCCGACATACGAGGCCGCGTCCTGGGGCCCGACCGACGCCGACCGCCTGATCGGCCGCAGCGGCCGCCACTGGCGCAATTCTCTCTGACCCCCTTCTTCGCTTACGGGTGACGGTTTCGGGCGGGGGGGGCGACGGCGACGATGGTCTTTTGCGTCTTACGGCCGTGAGCGGCGAGGTGCGTCCGCCTGACCCACCGCCCAGCTCGGCCTGGGTGACCGACTCTGCTGGCCGGACCACGGCGCGGCAGCCAGACCACCCGGCTCGAGGTGAACGCCCAGCTCAGCCAGGCACCCAGCACTGAGCGACCGATTGCCTGGCGCAAGGGACTGCCATGCAAGATCCCGGGCGGGGGTGACCCAAGATCGGCATCAAGCCTGACCGGGCGATCTTGGGTCACCCCCGCCCGGGATCGTCCACCGCAAGCAAGCCCGCGGCGGCAAGCCCGCGGCGGCAAGTCGGCGGCGGCCAGTCGGCGGCGGCAAAGTCAGGGGCGGGAGGCCAGGGAAGCGGCGGCTATCTCCATCAAGGCGGAGACGTTCCCGGTGGGGGCGACCGGGAACGGCTCCGGGTCCTCGCAGCGGTCCAGCAACAACTCGACCAGGGCGGCCCGGTTGACGATGTCCGCGGACGTGATGGCGCCGGGGAGGATGCGGACCTCGAGCGTGTCGCGCAGCGGGCGGTCCTTGAGCAGCTGCGTCAGGTTCACGTCGAAGTACTTGGTCAGGCCGCCCGCGGCGGCGGCCCGGCGCAACTCGTCGGTGTCGGGCTTCTCGGCGCTCGCGGCGGCAACCAGCGGCTCGGGCAGCGCGGCCAGGCGACGGCACCTGGGGTTGGTCTGCAACAGCTCGCGCAGGCCCTCGCGGTAGTGCGCGAACAGCAGCACCACGTTCGCGAGCGTGCGCGGCTCGCGGAACGGCGCGCCGTCGAGGTGCAGGTGCACCGCGGCCTCGTTCGGCACGGTGAAGCCGAGCTCGCGGGCCGGCTCGAGCAACTCCTCGAGGGCCTCGGCGTGGCCGGCGGCGAGCGGCGGGGTGACGATCTCGCAGGGCCGTTCCCGTTCCGCGCCCTGCGGGGCGGCCAGCGCGATGGTGGCGCCGTCGCGGTCGTCCAGGCGGACCACGTCGCCGATCGGCTCGGGCTCGGTGCCCCACAGCTCGGCGACCGGGTCGAGCACCCGCTCGAGCGGGGCGCCGGGGTCGCACCGGGTGGCCAGCAGGCCGAGCAGGCGGGGGTCGTCGCTGAGGACGCGGTACCAGCCGGGCGGCGCGGGGGTGCGCGGCTGCAGCCCGTCGGTCAGGGTGATGTCGTCGACCAGGGTGCACAGCGGCGTGGCGTCGGCCCGCAGCACCTCGAACCCCTGGGTCAGGTGCAGGAACCGCCCCAGGCCCGGGACCAGGGACGGTTCGCTGTCGTGGTGCCATACCGGCCGGATGCGTCCGCCGATGCGCCCGGCCAGGTCGTACGCGAGGCTGCGCCGGCTGCGGCCCGGCGGGGCCATCAACTCGATCTCGAAGCCGATGCGCCGGCGCAGGCCCGGGGTCACGGCTGCAGCGGCAGGGTCTGACCGGCGAGGATGCGCTTGCCGCCCTCGACCTTGGCCTGGTACGCGGTCTTCAGATGCCAGATCTTGGACAACTGGATCGCGTCGTCGACGTCGTAGCCCTTCTTGAAGAAGGCCTCGACCTGCTTCGCCTCCTTGGCCGCTTTGATGTTGGCCGGCTTCGGCTTGACCGGGAGCGTCTCGTGGGCGAGCAGCTTCTTGCCCGCCTTGGTCTTGGCGTCCGACGGGTCCGCCAGGTGCCAGATCTTGGCGAGCTTCACCGCCTCGTCCCAGGTGTAGCCGGCGCCGAAGAACGCGGCGAGCTGCTCCTGCATCGCCTTGATCTCGGGATCGTCCGGGTCGGGGGCCGGCTCCTCGCTGTTCGGCGTGGCCGGGAACGGCAGCGCCTCGCCGGCCAGCAGCCGGCGGCCCGCCTCGGCCTTGACGTGGGCGACGTCGTCGGTGAGGTGCCACAGGTCGGCGAGCCGGACCGCGTCGTCGTAGTCGTAGCCCGCGTCGACGTAGGCGTTCAGGTACTCGTTGAGCTGGATCGCGCTGATCGGCGGGAGGCTCGACGGCGCGGCCGACGTGGGCACCGCGCCGGCCGGAAAGCTGACGCTGGAGGTATTGCGGGCGTTGCCGGGGAGCAGGTTGGGCAGGGTGACCACCCCGGCCACCGCGACTGCGGCGAGCGCGGCGCCACCGGCGGCCTGCAGGCCCCGGCGGCGGCGCCGGTATTTGGTCGACAGCTCCTGCACCCGGGCGTAGACCGCCGCCGGGTCGGGAGCCTGGTTCTCGTGGGTTTCGAAGGCCTCGCGCAGCTTGTCTGCGTGCTCGGTCACGACTTCTCCTCGGCATGAATGCGTTCCCGCTCCGTGAGGCGGAGCGTTTTGAGAGCCCTCGAGGCGTGGCTACGCACCGTCGCGGGCGCGCAGCCGAGGAGATCCGCGATCTGTCCGTCGTCCAGCTGCTCGTAATAGCGCAGGACGAGCACGGCGCGTTGCTTGCGGCCCAGTGTCGACAACCGGGCCCACAACGCGTCGGCCTCGACCACGCCGTCGGCATGATCGAGCACCCCGCCCCGGGCGTC
Organism: Paractinoplanes rhizophilus; assembly: GCF_042664765.1. Classification (NCBI taxonomy): domain Bacteria; kingdom Bacillati; phylum Actinomycetota; class Actinomycetes; order Micromonosporales; family Micromonosporaceae; genus Paractinoplanes; species Paractinoplanes rhizophilus. The sequence goes on from NZ_JBHTBJ010000020.1 coordinate 17,587, forward strand.
GTCCAGGTCGGTCAGGCGCTCACCCACGGCGTGCACGTTCCGGAACTGCCAGCTGCGCCGCCAGGAGAGGTACTCGTTGAGCACCATGCGCCGGACGTACGCCTCCGGCGAATCGGATTGGCTGATCCGCCGCCACCGGGAATGTGCGCGCGCGAGCACTTCCTGGACGACATCCTGCGCCAGATCCCGGTCACCGGTGAGGACGACCGCGTAACGCAGAAGACTGGACAGCCGGGCCATCGCGAATTCCTCGAAGGTCACGCCCCCTAAGACGGTCGCGGCCGCCCGGTTGTGCAGTCTCATGCCGAGGATTTTTCCGCATTCCCGCAACGCTCAGCGGGCCCGCCGAGCGTCACTCCGGCAACCGCTTGCGGGCGACGAGCGTCTCGAGCGCCTTCGCCGCGTGCTCCTGCATGTTGGTCTCGGAGTGGATGACCTCGAGGATCGACCGGTCGGAGCCGATCACGAAGGTGATGCGCCTGGTGCTCAGCGGCCCGAGCGGGAGCTTGCGCTTGACCCCGAGCGCGGCGGCGACGGTGCTGTCCGGGTCGCTCAGCAGCGGGTAGTCGAAGCCGTTCAGCTCGGCCCACCTCTTCTGCTTCGCCGGCTGGTCGCGGCTGATCCCGACCCGCTGGGCGCCGGCCTCGCGGAACTCGGCGGCCAGGTCGCGGAAGGTGCACGCCTCGGCGGTGCAGCCGCTGCTCATCGCGGCCGGGTAGAAGAACAGCACGACCGGGCCACCGGCCAGGTAGTCGCTCAGCCGGCGCGGGACGCCGTCCTGGTCGGGCAGCTCGAAGTCGTCGATCACGTCGCCCTTGTTGGCCATGACAAGAAAGCTACCCGCTTGTACCCACCGGTAACAGCGGCCCCAGTCACCCCGCACGGATGATCCGGTCGCGGCCGCGGTCCAGAAGGCTGGCGAGAAGGGCCCGCCGCGGACCGGGCCGCCGGGTGTTCTTCCCCGCGGGATCCGATCATCTGTTCGTCGCGCTCGCCCCGGGCTGGATCTCGACCTGAGCTACCGAAGGACGGTGCAATGAACGGCCACGGCGTGTACTCCGAAGTCGGCACCCTGCGCAAGGTTCTGGTCTGCGCACCGGGCCTCGCCCACCGGCGCCTCACCCCCACCAACGCCGACGACCTGCTCTTCGACGACGTCATGTGGGTGGAGAACGCCCAGCGCGACCACCTCGACTTCGTGAACAAGCTGCGGCAGCGCGGCGTCGAGGTGGTGGAGCTGCACGACCTGCTCGAGCAGACCATGGCGATCCCGGACGCGAAGGCGTGGCTGCTCGATCGCAAGATCGTGCCGAACGAGGTGGGGCTCGGGCTGGTCGACGACACCCGCGGCTTCCTCGAGACGCTGACGCCGCGGCAGCTCGCCGAGTACCTGATCGGCGGGCTGGCCACCTCGGACCTGCCCGGCGACTTCCGCTCCGGCTACGTGGCCCTGGCCCGGGAGTCGACCGGCATCCGCGAGTACCTGATGCCGCCGCTGCCGAACACCCTCTACACCCGCGACACCACGTGCTGGCTCTACGGCGGGGTCACGCTGAACCCGCTGTACTGGCCGGCCCGGCACGACGAGACGCTGCTGATGAAGGCGATCTACGAGTTCCACCCGTCGTTCGTCGGCACCTCGGTGTGGTGGGGCGACCCGGAGAAGGACTGGGGCCAGGCCACGTTCGAGGGCGGCGACGTCATGCCGATCGGCAACGGCGTGGTGCTGATGGGCATGAGCGAGCGCACCTCCCGGCAGGCGATCACGCAGGTCGCGGCGGCGCTGTTCGCGAACGGGGCGGCCGAGCACGTGGTCGTGGCGGGCATGCCGAAGCTGCGCGCCGCGATGCACCTCGACACGGTGTTCACCTTCGCGGACTTCGACATCGTCACGCTGTATCGGGCGATCGTCGACGGCATCCACGCGTTCTCGCTGCGGCCGGGCGAGCGCGGCAACGTCGACGTGACGGATCACGGGACGACGCCGTTCGTGGACGTGGTCGCCGCCTCGCTCGGCCTGCCGTCGTTGCGCGTCATCGAGACAGGCGGTGACGTGTACGCCTCGGAGCGGCAGCAATGGGACAGCGGGAACAACGCGGTCGCCCTCTCCCCCGGGACGGTCTTCACCTACGACCGCAACACGAAGACCAACACCCTGCTGCGCAAGGCCGGCGTGGAGGTGATCACCATCGTGGGCGCGGAGCTCGGGCGTGGCCGCGGCGGCGGTCACTGCATGACGTGCCCGCTCAGCCGGGACGCCGTGAAGTTCTGAGTCGGGTCCCGGACCGGAAGGGGTTGACCATGACGTCCCCTGCGACGCCGGCGGCCTCGCCGCCCTCGGCCGCGGCACCCGGCCCGGCGGCGAGCCCGGCACCCCCGCGCCGGTCGCCGTCGCTCGGCCCGCTGATCGCCGTGGCAGCCGTGATCGCCCTGGTCGCGGGTCTCATCGGCGGATTCATCGGGCGCGCGTCCGGGGGCGCGGCGGAGACCAGCGCCGCCTGCGCCGCCACGACCATCGCCGACGACGTGCTGCCCGCGGTCGTGACCCTCGCGGTGTCGAGCGGCGCCGCCGCCGGCAACGGCAGCGGCGAGATGATCCGCGACGGCGGCTACATCCTCACCAACGACCACGTCATCTCCCCGGCCGGCGCGACCGGCTCGATCGAGGCGCTGTTCAGCGGCGGCCAGAGCCTGCCCGCCACGATCGTCGGCCGGGCGCCCCGGGTCGACCTGGCCGTCGTCAAGGTCGACCCGCCGCCGGGCCTGCCCATCATCGGCGTCGGCCGGTCGTCGACGCTGCGGGTCGGTCAGCCGGTGGTCGCGCTGGGCGCCCCGCTGGGCCTGTCCGGAACGGTCACCGCCGGCATCGTCAGCGCGCTCGGCCGGGACGTGCCGGTGCCGGCCGACAACGGGGTCACCGCGGTGCTGCCCGGCGCGGTGCAGACCGACGCCGCGATCAACCCCGGCAACTCCGGCGGCGCCCTGGTGAACTGCGCTGGCGACCTGGTCGGCGTCAACACCGCGATCGCGACCGTGCCGAACGCGTCGGGCGAGGCGGGCGGCGGCAGCGTGGGCATCGGCTTCGCCATCCCGGTCGACGTGGCGATGGTCGTCGCCGACCAGCTGATCGCGAGCGGCTCGTACGATCCGCCCTCGCTCGGCGTCGAGTCGGTCCCGGTGCCGCCGGCGGTGGCCGAGCAGTTCGGCGTCCCGGTCGGCATCTATCTGCGCGTGGTCACCCCGGGCGGCCCGGCCGATCAGGCGGGCCTGCGCACGAGCGACATCGTGACCGGCATCGACGGGCGGCCGATGAACGCGCCGGAAAGCCTGTTCCTGGCGACCGTCGGCAAGCGGCCGGGCGACCAGGTCAGGGTGCAGTACAGCCGCGACGGGAGCGCGGGACAGGCCACGGCTACGCTGGCCTGAAGATCCACCGGGGCGGGCGGCGGACGGGATCGATAGGCTGTTCGCCACCGTCCCCGCTCCCACCGAAAGCGACACCACCATGCAGGTCTCGGTCGCGCACCACCCGCCCAACACGGCCGTCCTGGTGCTGCGTGGATCCCTCGACATCGACACGGCGCCCGCCCTGAAGGCCAATCTCAACCGGCTTGTCGAACGGCCCGCCCCGCGGGTCGTGGTGGACGTGTCGGGGCTGGACTTCTGCGACTCGATGGGGGTCGGCGTGCTGGTCACCGCGAGCGGCCGGGCCACCGAGCGGGGCGGCTGGGTGCGGCTGGCCGCGCCGTCCGGGTTCCTGCGCCGGCTCTTCGACACGCTCGGGCTCACCGACTATCTCGCCCTGTTCCCGGATGTGGCGGCCGCCCTCAAGGAGTGACCGGCCGGCCGCGGCAAAGAAACGACGAGGCGGCCGCCCTCGCGGAACGAGGACGGCCGCTTCACCCGTACGTGTGCGGACGCTTTTGATCTTTTAGCTGGTCACCCCGAAGACGATGCGCCCGAGCGTGTCCTCGGTGCCGACGAAGCCCTCGGCCGGGAGGAACGCGCTGTCGCCGAAGTCGACGTCGACGTCGTCGGCGGTGCCACCGACGCCGTCCGGCCCGACCCCGAACAGGGTGGCGAAGCCGGTGCCGCCCGCGTCCATCAGGTTGGGCAGCGGGTCCTCGTTGTCGGTGTGGAAGTCGCCGAAGAAGTGGCCGGCCTCGTGCGAGATCACGTTGCTGAGCGCCTGGCCGAGGAAGGCGATCCGGTTGCTCGCGGGCGTCAGGTACGCGTTCAGCGACGCCTCCGAGTCATCGGCCGGGGCGCTGAGCACGTCCAGCAGCACCAGCGCGGTCTCCTCGGTCTCGAAGTTGCCCGGGTCGATGCTCTGCGCGATGCCGATCGTGTCCACCCCGGACTCGTCGATGGTGCCGCCCACCACGATCCGGCTGACGTTGGCCTTGCCCCACGGGTCCGGGTCGTCCTTGCTGTTCTTGATCTTCAGCTTGAAGTTGGCGTTGAGGCCGCTGGCCTTCAGGTCCTTCTTGATGTTCTCGGTGACGCCGGCGGTCACGGCGTCGATCAGCGCGTCCTCGTCGGCGCGGGTCAGGCCCCAGTTGCCGAGGAACGCGGCGAACGGGCTGAGGTCGCGCTGGCCGGCCCCGCCGAAGATGCCGGTGTTCACCCGGGCGCCGTCGAAGTCCAGGTACAGGGTCTGCACCGGGGTCGCGCCCTGCAGCGGCGGCCGGTACGCCTCGACGGTGATGTCGTACGCGCCGGAGCCCGAGGACACCCCGACGTAGTGCCAGCCGGCCTGGGTCGCGACGTAGTCGGTGACCGCGTTGCCGCCGCCGGGCAGCGGCGAGGCCACCGGGTAGATGAACGAGGCGTCCTGGTCGGAGCCGTGCACCTCGCGCGGCACGGTGTCGTAGACGGTCAGATAGGCGGGCGAGCCCTTCACCGAGGCGCCGAGGACGTCGCCGGGCCGCAGCTTGATCGCGAAGAAGTCCTTGTCCACCGAGACCGAGGTCATCGTCAGCGTGTACGGGCCCTCGGTGGGCGGGTTCGGGTCGCCGATGCCGTCGCCGGAGCCGGAGTCGAACGGGTCGGCGGGCAGTCCGCTGTACGCCGCGACGGCCAGGTAGAAGGTACCGGCGGCGGTCACGTTGTAGGTGATCTGGCTGTCCAGGCTGAGCCCGAAGTCGTCGTTGGCGGCGAGGAGCGTGCCGTCCGGCGCGAACAGCAGCAGGACGGTGTCGAGCGGGCCGGTCGGGGTGGCGGTCTTGAGCGTGAGCGTCTTCCCGGCCGGGGCGGACAGCTCGTAGAAGTCGAAGTCGTTGCTGCCATCGCCGGTCTGGCGGCCATGCGGGCCGTCGCCGATCTGCGCGTCGACGACCGCGCCGCTGCGGATCGAGCCGATCCCGGTGTCGCCGGCCAGCGGGATCGAGCCGTTGTCCTCGGCCGGGGCCGGCACGGCGGGCGTGCTGATCGCCTCGTTGTCGAGGCTGCCGAGGACGCGGATCTTCGAGAACTGGGCGGCACCGGTGCCGAAGCCGGTGACGCGCTGGGCGTTGGCCGGCGAGTCGTTGCCGCCGTAGGTGCCGTCGATCTCGTCCTCGTCGACGACGACCGCGGGCGTCGCGGCCTTCGCGCTGAGGCCCGATGCCTTCAGCCGGGCCGCGGCCTTGGCCTTGGCCTGGGCCCTCATGTAGTTGGCCCAGCCCGAGTAGTCCACCTTGGCGGCGTCGGCGACCTCGGCGAGGAACGGGTTGGGACCCTTGGGTTTCGCCCCGAGCGGCGCCTTGGGCACGACACCGATGCCCGCGGCCAGCGACGCCTTGTCGGCCGGGCTGAGCGGGGTGTCCTGAGTGGGTGTTCCGGTGGTCGGAGCGGCGTGGGCGGCGGCCGGCGTGATCAACGCCAGGCCCAGCACGGCCGCGGAGATGGTTGCGATGCTGCGTCGCATCAGCGTCCCCCTTCTGCCGATCCGAACCCCCCGGTCGCGGATGGCAGAGGCGACGTTACCGATCACCAACGTCAATATCTAGAGCTGTCAATACACCTTGACAACGGCGCATCGTACGGCCGGCGGCCGGCCCGGATGATCAGCCGAGGCGGCCGTCGGAGGTGAACGGGCCGACCTTGGTCGGCAGGACCAGGCCGGCGGCGGCCAGCGCGCGCAGCAGCGCGACCAGCTCGTCGCGGCGCAGGGCGCCCGGCCGCTCGGGCTCGCGGTGCGGGATGTCGAGGGCCCGGGCGGCCTCGGTGGCGCGCACCGCGATCGCCGCCTCCACCGCCCACAGCCGATGCGCTCGCATGGCGACGGCGGCCGAGGCGGTGAGCGAGCCGTGCAGCCGGAGCAGCCGGCGCAGGTCGGCGGCGAGCTGCTCGATGGGCGGGCCGATGGGCTGCGGGGGTTTCGGCCGGCGCGCCTCCCAGGAGTCGTGGGCCGCGGTCCACCAGCGCGGCACCCAGACGAGCGCCGCGCCGACCAGCGTGGGCGTGGCCACGATCAGAACGAGTTTTCCCACATCCCAGACGTTCACGAGAATGCTCCTCGCGGCCGGACCTCTCCCGGCCGTCCCTTCCGACCTTCCGCCCGCGCGGCGAACCGCGTCAAGCGGATTGGGCCGCGCATCGCGCCAACCGGAGGACCCGCCGATCCGGCGCTTGATCCGCCCCGCGGCGGGGTACAAAAGTCAGCGGACGCGGCCGCGCGGCACCAGGCGGGTGATCGGCATCGGCGGGGCGGCCAGCGGTGGCCCGTCGTAGCCGTGCACCTCGCCGAAGCGCGGGGTCCGCGACTCCCAGTCCAGGCGCATCTGGACGATCTCGTCGTGATCGCGGGCCACGAAGTTCCACCACATGACCAGGCGCTCCGCGAAAGGCTCGCCGCCCAGCAGCAGCACCCGCGACTCGGATGCCGTGCTCAGGCGCAGCTCGGTGCGGCCGGCGCCGAGGTAGAGCAGCGGGCCGGGCTTGAGGGTGGCGTCGTCCACGGTGGGCGCGCCGTCCAGCGCCAGTACGGCGTACTCGAAATCGGGCCGCACCGGCACCGCGGCCGACGCCCCGGCAGCCAGCGCGAGCTCGGCGCCCACCAGGGGGGTGTGGGTCCGCGCGGGCGAGGTGGCGCCGCCCAGCGTGCCCATCAGGACGGTCGCGGTGATGTCGCCGAAGGCGACGAGCGGAAGATCCGCGTGGTGGGCGAAGGACGGGGGCATGTCGCGCGCGGCGTGCGGCAGGGCCACCCACAGTTGTACGCCCTGGAGCACCGCGGAATGGTCGGCCGGCGTCTCCTCGGAGTGCGAGATGCCGTGGCCGGCGGTCATCAGGTTGAGCCGGCCGGGCCGGATCTCCTGCCGGTTGCCGAGGCTGTCGCGGTGCAGCACCTCGCCGGCGACCAGCCAGGTCACGGTCTGCAGGCCGGTGTGCGGGTGCGGGCCGACCCGCATGCCCGCGGAGTCGCCCAGGTCGTGCGGCCCGTACGCGTCGAGGAAGCACCACGCGCCCACCATCCGCCGCTGCCGGTTGGGCAGCGTGCGGGTGACGGCGAAGCCGCGCGGGCCGCCCAGCGCGACCGGCGCGCCCTCCAACAACTCCATCGTGACCGGAAGCTCCGGCCCGACCACGGGATCCGCCTCGAAGCTGCTCACGACCTCGACGCTACTGCGGGAACGCGCCCCGGTCACGCGGGTTGGGCCGCTCACACCGGCTCGGCCGGCAGCACGCCCTGGCGCACCGCGGCCTTCAGCGCCGCATGGTCGGCCTCCACCTGGTCGGCGTAGGTGCGCGCGAACCGGCTCAGCGAGTCGGCGACCTTGTCGCCGCTGCCGATGTAGCCGGCGATCATGGACGCGCCGCTGGTCCGGGCGTGCGACTTGGCCAGCAGGTAGCCGCAGATGCCGGCGTAGTCGCTCAGCGCGGGCGCGTCGATGCCCTCGACGACGATGGCGCCCTTCATGTCACGGAACTGCCGCACGTAGAACTGCACGTCCCCGACCGTGGTCCAGCCCAGCAGCGGGTCGCTGACGGTCTGCAGCGCCTGCTGGTACTCCACGACCCGCTGGCCCTGGTGCCGGTGCCAGGCCGACTCGCCGTGCTGGTGCTTCGCGACCACCGAGCGGCGGGCCTGCTTGAGCTGGAGAAACACCACGTCGTCGGGGCTGCTGCCCTCGCACAGGGCGACGTAGGCGCGCAGCCCGACCGACCCCACGCCGACCACCTTGTGCGCGATGTCGACGATCCGGTACCCGGCCAGGATGCGCGCCCAGTGCGGCGGGAGCGTGTTGAGGTATCCGTCGAGCGCCTCGGCCAGCGCGTCCCATTCCTGTTCGGACGGCCGGGTGATCAGCGGCGGCTCCTGGACCAGCCGGCCGGTGCCGTCGCTGCGGTCGGTGAACCGGGGCAGCGCGCGGTCGCTGGTGCGCCGGCGGGCGCGGCGGGCGGCCCGCTCGATCTCGTCCCGGAAGCTGGCCTTGGAGGCGGCCGAGCGCAGCTGATCGACGTCGAGCCGATCGAACGACCGGGCGAGCAGCGGCCGCTCGGCGAGGTGGGCCAACTGCTCGCGGTACTCCTCGACGCAGTGGTGCACCGCCTCCGCGCAGGCGGCCTCGCGGAAGCCGTTCTGCCGGCCGGCCACGTGCACGCTGACCGCGAGCCGGCGCAGATCCCACTCCCACGCGCCCGGGTGGGCCTCGTCGAAGTCGTTGAGGTCGAAGACCAGCTCGCGCTCGGGCGAGGCGTAGAAGCCGAAGTTGCCCAGGTGGGCGTCGCCGCAGATGACCGGCGTGATGCCGGTGGCCGGCAGGGCGGCGAAGTCGTCGGCCATGATGTTCGCCGAGCCGCGCAGGAACGCGTACGGCGAGGAGATCATGCGGCCGACCCGGATCGGGACGAGCCAGGGCCGGCGGCCCCGGTTCTGCTCGATCACCTGCTGCACCGGGTCGGCGCGGCCGTCCGGCGGCGACCAGTACGCCATGTCGGCGCGATGGGCACGCTCGCGCAACGACCGGCCGAGGCCGTACCGCTCGGCGCGCGGCCGGGCCGGCCGGCGCAGCGACCTGAATCCGTCGTCCTGACCGGTGTCGAGCACGACGTGCCCGTTCGCTGGTTCCATGGTGCTGCCAGCCTAAACGCCGATCAGGAACGCGCCGCGGCCAGCCCGAACGAGGACGGCCGCACGCCGGGGAACACCGCGTCGAGGGCGCCGAAGCCGCACCTGCTCCGCAGGATCTCGCCGATCACCGAGCGGTAGTCGGTGGTGACCGCGAGGTCCCCGCCGACCAGCGCGCCCGGCGACAGGCCGGGCCAGTTCGCGTACACCTTGCCGCCGCGCACTCCGCCGCCCAGCAGCAGCATCGCGTTGCCGTGGCCGTGGTCGGCGCCCCGGGACGCGTTCTCCGCCACCCGGCGGCCGAATTCGCTGATGGTGAGCAGGGTGACGCCGGCCATCCCGCCGGGGCCGAGATCGGCGGCGAAGGCGGCGAGCGCGGTGGCCACGTCGGTGAGGTTGTCGTACATCCGCTGGCCCTTGACCGCGGTGCCGAGCGCGTCGTGCATGTCCCAGTCGCCGCAGTCGACGGCCGCCGCGACCAGGCCGGAGCCGGCCTTGATCAGGCGGGCCACGTCGCGCAGGGCGGCGCCCAGCTCGGTGGCGGGGTAGGCGGCCGTGGACTTCGGCACCGCGCCGAGCGCGGTCAGCGCCCGGTCGGCGGCGAGCGCGGGGCCGTCGCCGTACATCTGGCGCAGCGCCGCCGCGATCGGCCGCTTGGCGGAATCGCCGGCCAGGGTGAACTTGTCGATCGACGACGTCGACACCGCCGGCGCGGGCCCGGCGAAGAGGCGGGCCGGCATGGCGTGGCCCATCGAGACGCCGGCGAGCGGGCCGGTGGCGCCGGTGGCGCCCAGCATCCGGTCGAGCCAGCCGGTGCGGATCGGGGTGCCCGGGGCGGCGCTCTCCATGGCCTCCATGGCGGCGAAGTGCGAGCGGGTCGGGTTGCCCTGGCCGACCGCGTGCACGGCGGCGAGCTGGCCGGCCTGCCACGCGGGCAGCAGCGGCGCCAGCGCCGGGTGCAGGCCGAACGTGCCGTCGCCCGCGATGACCTGGCTCTTCGGCAGGCCGATCGTGGGGCGGGCCCGGTAGTAGTCGGGGTCGCCGATCGGGGCGATCGCCGACAACCCGTCGAAGCCGCCGCGCAGCGACAGCACGACCAGGGTGTCGCCGCGGTAGCCGGGCTCGGCGGCGAAGGCCAGGCTGGTCGACAGCCCGGCGCCGGCCAGGCCGGTCAGGGCGGCGGCGCCCAGCAGACCGCGGCGGGTCAGGCTGATGTTCTCGGCACATCCGGCGAAATTCATGGTCACCTCAGCTGGAAGGTCGGCGAGTTCAGGACGAGCGCGATCAGGTACGGCGCGTGGCCGGCGAGGGACTTGTCGGTGGCGGTCAGCGGACTTGTCGGCAGCTTCCCGGCGACGCTGAGCACGGCGGCGGTGTGCGCGGCCGGCAGCTTCACCCCGGTCAGCCGGACGGCGAGCGCGTCGACCAGCGCCCCGTACGTGGCCGGCAGCGCCGGAACCAGCGACTTGAGCAGGTCAGCGGGGCGGGTGAGCTGGCTCGGGTACCACCCGGTGGCCAGGTTGAGATGCAGGTTGCACCGGAGCAGGAACGAGGACGGCGACGCCCAGACCGAGGCGGCGTCGGGATAGCCGTTCGGCGGGCTCCACCGGAACGGCGCGTTCCCGGCGTCGACCATGGCGTTGTAGAGCGCGTCGAGCGCCTTGATGCCGCTGGTCTCGGGGCCGAGGCCGAGCGCGCGGATGGTGGCGATCATGTCCTCGAACGGCGTCCGGGCCTTCCGGCCGGCCGCGGCGGCGAACTCGGCCGACGTGAACAGCGCGCGCAGCACCGGCACGATCGCGGTGTCGTTGGCGAGATAGACCTTGGCCAGCTTGGTCACCAGCGACGCGGGCGCCTCGTCGGCGACGAACCGGACGCACAGCTTGGTGGCGATCCGCTCAGCGGTCGCCGGGTGCCGGGCCAGGTAGCCGGCCAGCGCGTGCGGGCCGGCCTCGGTCGCGGCGTTCGGGTCGGTGAAGCCGAGGACCCGGACGGCGCCGCCGGCGTGCCGGGCCGCGTCGTACTGGTAGACGCCGTCCTTGGCCACGGTCATGCCGGTGAGCAGCCGCGCGGCCTGGGCCACGTCCTGCTCGGTGTAGATCAGCCCGACCGTGTGCAGCTCCATCAGCTCGCGGGCGTAGTTCTCGTTGGGGTGCGCCTTGGTCGACGTGCGATTGTCCAGATAGGTGAGCATCGCCGGGTGCTTCATCGACGCCTTGAGCATGTCGGCGAACTTCCCGAACGTGAACTTGCGGATCACCTGGGCCTCGTAGTCGCTGCGGCTGTCCCACACCCCGCTGGACGGGGCGGCGACGTGCAGGTGGTTGCCCCAGAACTGGGCGATCACCTCGAACAGCTGCCGGTTGCTCCACGCGGCGCGGGCCACCGCCGCCCGGCCGAGCTGCCCGAACGCCTCGTACGAGTGCAGCTTGATCTTGGATCGGACGGCCGGAATGCTCGCGCCGGCCAGCGGCAGCCGGGTGAGCAGGGAGTCGACCTGCGGGTCGGCGATCGTCGCCGGGCTGAGCTGGCGATCGAGCCATCCGGCGACGCCGAGCCCGGCGGCCTCGGCCAGCGATGCGGGCGTCGGTCCGAAGGTGGCGCGGCGCAGCAGATGGGCGATCGCGTCGGGCTTCTCCGCGGCCGGCGCCGCGCCGGCCGTTCCGGGCTTTGCCGCGGCCCGGGCCGCGCCGGGCAGGCCGAGAACTGTCGCGGCGGTGGCGGCTCCGGCGGCGGCGATCAGCGTACGGCGGGTCGTCATGTCCAGACCTTCGACGCGTACGGCGTCCCGCGTCGCCGCTGCAACCGTGACTTACCGAGCCGCAATCCGGGTGCACCCGTTTCCCGGGGGCGGAAACGGACGTACGCTCACGCTTGTGGATCAGGCAGAACCGGTACGGACGCCCGCCTCCTGGGTCGTCGTCGGCCTCGACAACGGCGGGACCTGCAACAACGCCACCGTCCTGGACGCGACGGGCCAGTTCCTCGTCGATCACCTGGTGGAAAACCCGAGCCTCGTGCACGAGGGGCCCGAGTCCGCGGTGGAGGCGCTCGCCGAGGCGTTCCTGAACATCCTCGAGCTGACCAGCACCCCGCGCACCCTGGTGCGCGCGGTCGGCCTCGACACCCCCGGCCCGGCCAGCGCCACCGGCGTGATCTCGTCGAAGGGCTCGACCAACTTCAACCAGGTCTCCTGGCACGGGTACGACATCCGCGGCGCCCTCGAGGCCCGCATCGGGCTGCCGGTGATCTACAACAACGACGCGAACGCGGCCGCGCTCTACGCCCACCACCGGCACTTCGGGGCGGACGCGATGAACCGCTCCTCGGTCGCGGCGATCGTCGGCACCGGCCTCGGCGGCGGCGTGGTCGAGAAGGGCCGGGTCGTCAGCGGGGCGGCGGGCATGGCGGGCGAGCTCGGGCACGTGCAGATCCCGCTGCACGACGTGCTGGAGAGCGACCAGCCGGTGCCGGCCTGCAACTGCGGCTTCGAGGGCGACGTGGAGAGCATCGCCTCGCTGACCGGGATCAAGAACAACCTGCTGCCGTACTGGCTGGCCAGGTTCCCCGACCATCCGCTCGCGGCCGAGCCGATCGGCAAAGCGGCCAAGCTGCTGCGCGGGTACGGCGAGAAGGAGGACCCGCTGGCCCTGGCGGTCTTCGGGCAGCAGGCGAAGGCGATCGGCAAGCTGTTCACCATCGCGGCGAACTTCACCGACCCCGACGCCTATCTGCTGGGCGGCGGAGTGGTCGAGGCGGCGCCGAAGTTCCGGCAGTGGTTCCTCAACTCGGTGCGCGAGGCCACCCAGCTGCGGCAGGAGCAGCAGGCGGCGGCTTCGTTCGCGCTGGTCGCCGACCTGGACATGGCGGGCGCCCGCGGCGCGGCCGTGGCCGCGCTGGAGCAGGTCTCCTGAGCTTCGCGCCGGAGTGCGCCCGGGCCCGTTGCTCGTTCGGTGCGAAACGGCGGCGGTGTGCACCCCGCCGCCGTTCCTCTCCCGGTTCGCGCCGCCTTGGACTCGCACACGCATGGGGGGCAAGCGGTGCGAGCGTCCGTTGGGTGTGGCGCGGAGTGGCCGCTAAGTACGGGGGCGGCGGCCACCGGCCGGGGGATTGCGGGTCTCCAGAGTCATCGTCCTTTGGTCCGGAGCCCTGGGACCTCGGTGTCCCGGGCGCTCCCCAACCGTGACATCCCTTAGCACCTTGATCCGCATGAAGCGAGAGTGTCCTTCGCCACCCTCCGCCAAGCGGCCCGGCATCGGCACGGTACCGATCTTCGTCCCATCAGGGTCGTCCGGAAATCCGTGGGGATCCTCAAAACGAGTTTAAGAATTCTTTAAGTGGACTTTCCGGCGCACGGTGACGTGGCGTCAATTCGCGCCGACCATACGTACCCGGCCGAGTTGTGTTTGAACTGTTCGGCGGGGCCAGACGTACTCTCCGGCGAGGAACAGCACGCGGCCCGCGCGACCGCCGCGCCAACTCTCGGTCACCACGCGGCCACGGGCCCCGGTGACGCGCTCACGAGGGTGCTGGCGCACGTCGCAAAAGCGTGGTTAACCTTCCACATCCACCGGATGGGAGGGGTCATCATCCGGGCCGGAAGGGGAGGACGACGGTGGCGAGACCGGGGGGCATCATGCGGCACAGGGGCGGACGACGGACCCCCGACCGCCGCCTGCCCGCCCGCGGGGCCGCCGCATGAGCTTCGAGGACGACGAATACTGGGAGGACGAATACTCCGAGTATTCCATCATGCCGAATACGGCGGTCGTTCAAGAGCGCCAATACGCGAAGCGGTCCGCCCCCGATCCGGTGATTCCCACCCGGCGTCCCGGAAATCCGTCCTCGGACCAGGACGACCCGGTCGACGAGCTGGCCGCCCGCCGGCAGCGGCGCGCCGCGGGTAACAGCGCCGGGCCGGCCGCGCCGCCGTCCGCCGGGCCGCGCAAGCCGCCGGGAGCGTTCGACTCGCAGCGCCCGAGCTGGCTGGACGATCCCGATTTCTCCCCGGTGGACACGTCTGTCCCCAACCTGGCGGGCGCCGGCTTCGAGGACGTCGACTTCAACCGGCCCGAGCTCGGCGTCGACTTCGACGCCCCCGACTACCCGATCAGCAGCACCGGCGACCCCGGCCGCCGCGACGACCGGTTCGGCGACTTCCCCGACGACATCGACGAGCCCTTCGACCACCGCGACCTCGAGGCGTACGGGCACGGGCCGCAGACCGAGACGCGGGTGGCGCCGGCCGAGGAGACGCCGCCGAAGCCGGCCCGCCGGGGTTGGCTGCGCCGCAAGCAGGCCCAGGAGGACGAGGAGCGCAAGCGCGGCAAGAAGGGCCGCGGCGCGCGCGAGCGCGAAGTTGACACAGATCAGCGTGAGCCCGTTGCCGACCCGCGCTCGCGTGGCGCCGATCCGCGTTCGCGTGACGCCGACCCGCGCTCGCGTGGCGCCGATCCGCGTTCGCGTGACGCCGACCCGCGCCGGGGTGAGCCCGAGGCGGAACCCCGTGGGCGCGGCGCCGGGCGCGGACCCCGGGTGGCCGCGATGGTTCCGGACGAGCCGGGCAACGGCCGGCCGGGACGCGCGAACGAGCCACGCGACGGGCGGCCGGGGGCGGCGTCGGAGCCACGGGACGGACGGCCGGGACGTGGAGGTCCGGCCGACCAGCCCGGACGGCGTGACGCGGAGCCCGCCGCCAGCGGGCGCGCGCGGGTGCCGGACGATCCGATGGATCTGTACCGGCGTCCCGACGGCCGCGACGAGCGGTGGGCGCCCGAAGGCGAGCAGCGCCGGACCGCCGGCGACGGCCGCCGCCGGACCGCCGGCCGCGACCAGCGCCGGCCGGCCCCAGGAGACCCACGGCGCCCCGCCCCGGGCGACCAGCGCCGGTCGGCCGACAGCGACCCGCGCCGAGCCGCCGACAGTGACCTGCGCCGAGCCGCCGACAGTGACCCACGGTGGGCCCCGGATGGCGACACGCGGTGGGACTCCGACGGCGATCAGCGGTGGGACGACCAGGACCGGCGCCGGGACGCCGACGAGCGGTTCCGCCGGGACGGTCGCGGCCCCGCCCGCGGCCGCCGCCCGATCGACACCGAGCTGGACATCACCGACACCCGGATGCGGCGCGAGGGCCCCGACCCGCGCGCCCGGCGTTCCCGCGACGAGCTGGAAGCCACCGACCCGCGCGCCCGCCGGCCGGTCGGCGACCCGCGCACCCGCCGCGGCGAGCCCGCGGCCTGGGCGGACACCCCCGACCAGCGCCGCCGCCCGCGCACCGCGTTCTGGGACCCGGAGTCCCCCGACGACCTGGTCACGCGGCGCCCCTACCGCGACGACCAGGACCAGCGTCCCGCCCACGACCAGCGCCCCACCAAGCGTCTCGACGCCGACCAGCGCCCCGGCTCCGACCCCCGCCACGGCCGCCCCGCCGACGACTACGGCCGCGGCCGCCCGCCGGTCACCGCCGGCCCCGACTACGACCAGGGCTACGACCCGGTCGGCGGCACCGGCTGGACCGAGGACGACCCACGCGGCCGCCGCGACGCCCGGAGCACCGAGATCGCCTGGGCGGACAACTCCGGCTGGAACGACGAGCGCGAGCGGGTCACGTCCTGGGACATCGAGGGCGAGGCCACCTGGAACGACGACCCGGCCACCGCGCGGCAGGACGCCCCCCAGCAGGCTGCCCCCCAGCGCACCGCGGCCCACCAGGCCGCCGCCCAGCAGGACGCCCCCCAGCGCACCGCGGCCCACCAGGCCGCGCGGCAGGACGCCCCCCAGCAGGCTGCGCCAGAGCGGACCCCCGCCCAGCAAGCCCCCGCCCAGCAGCCCGCCGCCCAGCAGGACGCCCCGGAGCAGGACGCGCGGCCGAGCGACCCCGACACCGAGCCGGCGGACCGCGACGACGACGGCAACGGCCCGCGGGTCATCAGTAAGGCCCCG
The DNA here is from genome assembly GCF_042664765.1 of Paractinoplanes rhizophilus. NCBI lineage: Bacteria > Bacillati > Actinomycetota > Actinomycetes > Micromonosporales > Micromonosporaceae > Paractinoplanes > Paractinoplanes rhizophilus. The sequence continues at coordinate 33,587 of NZ_JBHTBJ010000020.1, forward strand.
CCCCCCACCCCGGCCCGCGTCATCAGCCGCGAGGAGCCCCCGCCGACCCCGCGCGTCGTCAAGAAGGCCGAGCCCACCGCCACGCCCCGCGTGGTCGGCACCACCCCGGTCACCCCCGCGGCCCGCGTGGTCACGCCGCCTCCGGCTCCGATCACCCCGGTCACCCCGGCCGCTTCCGGCCCGCAGCCCGCGCCGGCCCAGCGCCCCGACCGCCTCGACCCCGCCGCGCTCCAGGGTCAGCCCGGCTCGCCTTCCGACACCGGAACCCGCCTGGGCACGCCTCAGCAAGGCACCCACCCCGCCGACACGGGCAGCCGCCTGGGCACGCCTCAGCAAGGCACCCACCCCGCCGACACGGGCAGCCGCCTGGGCACCCCGCAGCAGGGCACCTCCCCCGCCGACACCGGCAGCCGCCTCGGCGCGCCCTCGCACGGCGGCTCCCCCGCCGACACGGGCAGCCGCCTGGGTGCGCGCCGGAGCCCCCGCACGGCCCACGTCATGCTCACCGAGGGCGACGGCCCATGGTCGATGGTTCCGGACGACGCGCCGCCCGCCGCCGAGCCGGTCACCGGCCTGTCGCGGCCGATGTCCCCCAACCTCCCACGCCCCGGCCTCGACCCGAACCGCCCGGTCACCCCCACCGCCGCCCCCGCCGGCCAGCCGCACCCCGGCCAGCCGCACCCCGGCCAGCCGCACCCCAGTCAGCCGCCCGCTGTTCAACCTCATGCCGGTCAGCCGCACGCCGGACCGGTGGAGGTCCGGCCTCCGGTCCCCGGCTCCATGTCACCCGGCGCGGTTCAGCCTGGCGCGGTCCCGCCCGGCGCCGCTCAGCCTGGCGCGGTCCCGCCCGGCGCCGCTCAGCCTGGCGCGGTCCCGCCCGGCGCCGCTGCGGCACACAATGCGGCGACTCCCCCGCCGGCCGCTTCCGCGGGGCCGGGAGCCGCTGCTGGCCAGGCTCCCGGAGCGTGGACGGCGCCGCCGCAGGTTCCCGGCGCAGGACAAGCTCCGCCGCAGGTTCCCGGCGCAGGACAGGCTCCGCCGCAGGCTCCAGGCGCGTGGCAGGCGCCGCCGCAGGCTCCTGGGCCCTGGCCGGCGCCGCCCGCGCAACGCACGGATGAGCAGGTGCCGCCGTCGGCAGCTCGACCGACCACATTGGCATCGGCTCCGGTCAGCGCTCGACCGGCGGTTCCGCCTCGGCAGGAGTGGCCGCCGGCACCCGCTCAGCCGCCCGTGGCCGCTCAAGCGCCCGCGGCCGTGCAAACGCCCGCTCACGCTCAACCGCCCGCGGCCGCTCAAGCGCCCGCTCACGCTCAACCGCCCGCGCAGCCCCCTGCGCCCGCGCAACCGCCCACTTACGCACAGCCGCCCGCGCCCGCGCAACCGCCCACTTACGCACAGCCGCCCGCGCCCGCGCAACCGCCCGCTCACGCTCAGCGGCCCGCGCCCGCGCCGACGGCTCAGCCGGTCCCGCCGGCTCAGCTGGACCCGCGGGTCCAGCCCGTCAGTCCGGCGGCGCAGCGAGGTGGGCCCGTCGACCCGGGTATGCCCGTTGCGGGGCGCGGCCCGGGAGCGGGCGGCGATGGGCGGGTCGCCGGGGTTCCGTCGCCGCGGCCTTCCTCCGAGGGGCAGTCGGCGGCGCACGCTGGTCCGCAATTCCAGCAAACCGGGCCAGCGGGTCAGAACGGGCAACCGCCGCCCGCGGAATGGCCTGTGCAGAACGGACATCCGACGCCGCCGGCGGAATGGCCTACGCAGCACGGACAGCCGACGCTGCCAGCGCAGACCGCTGCACCGAAGGCTGCGCCGACGCCGCCGGGGCAAACCCCTGCGCAGAGCGGGCCGCCAACGCCGTCGTCGCAGCCTTCGGTGCACAGCCGGCCGCCGACGCACGTGGCTCAATTGGCGGCGCGCGCTGGGCAGTCGGGACCGGCCGAGCAGGGAGTGGCCGGACCGCCGGCCCCGGCAGGCCAGACTGCCGCGCAGCCGGAGACGCAAGCCGGCGCCGGCGCCGCTCCCAGTGCGAGCGCGGGTGCCGCCGCGAACGTGGGTGCCGGTGCGAGCGCGGGTGCGAGCCCAGGTGCCGGTGCAAGCGCCGGTGCAAGCGCGGGTGCGAGGGCGAGCGCCGGCGCCGGCGCCGGCGTGAGTGCTGGCGCGAGCGCGGGTGGCGGCGCCGGGGTGGAGCAGCGGCGGCAAGGGGCGCATGCGGCGCCCTACATGGACCCGGACGGCACGCTGCACAACCTCAAGCCGATCGCCCGCCTCACCGTGACCGGGCCCGATCCGGAGCCTCGGCGGCCGGCGGACACCGAGTTCGGCGGCATGTGGTTCGTCGCGCCCAAGAAAGAGGAAGACGCGGACGCCGGGAACACGACCGCCGCTGACGCCGGGAGCGCGACCGGCCCGGCAGGCGGCCCGGCAGGCGGCGCGGGGAACGGCCCGCGGGAAGACGGCGTGGTTCTCGACCTCGACCTCTCGGGGCTGCTGAACGGGGTCGCGCTCGAAACCGGACCCGACGGCGACGAGGCGGCAGAAAGCGCGGCCGGCGGTGGCGCGCAGGCGGGGAACGGGCGGGACGGCCGTACGGGAAAGGGTGCAGAAAGCGGCGAACGGCCGCAAGCCGGTCATGGGGACGGCGGGGCGCCGGACCCGGCCTCGGTGCGCGCGGAGATGGCCGAGCGGATGGCGGCGGCGACGCGGGCTCCCGAAGCGGAGGCGGGCCGGGACGACGCAGCGGTCAAGCCACCGGCGGTGCTGGCGGCGGCGGATCTCGACGCCATCCGGTGGCGGCTCGACGGCGGGACGCTGCGGGAAGTGGTCGACGACCGGGAAGCGCTTCGTGAGCTGGGCGAACGGCTGGACGGGCCGCTCGCCGACGAAGTGGACAACGTGGCGAAGGCGGGGCTGCTCAGCGTCCGGGCCGAGGTCTACCGGCTGCTCGGCGAGCTGGGGATGGCGGCCGCGGCCAGCCGGCTCGCGCTGGCGCACGCGGAGTCGGCGCGGGACGTGCAGTCGATGGTGATCGCGCAGGCGGAGCTGGCGCACATCCTGCGGTTGCGCGGGGACTTCGTGGAGGCGGACCGGCTGTTCGCCAAGGCGGCCTCGGCACGGGTGCCGGACGCGCTGCGCAGCGTGGTGTACGAGAACGCCGGGCGCTGCTGCTTCGACCAGGGGCGGCACATGGAGGCGCTCGACCACTTCGCCAAGGCGGTGCGGCTCGGGCGGCCCGACGACCAGGAGCTGGCCGAGCGGATCGGGGTCTGCCTCGAGGCGGTCTACATCCACGTGCTGCGGGACGGCTGGGGGCCCTACCCCCGGGAGCTGCCCGCGGAGCCGGCGCCGCCGGCGGCGAAGCAGAACGACGCGTTCGACGAGGACACGGCGGAGCAGCGGGTCGTCAGACCCCGGTGACCGTGGCCGCCGGGACCTGGTCGACGTTGTGCCGCGGGGGCGGCGGGTGGGCGATGGCGGTCCGGCCCCGGCCGCCCTCCTTGGCCTCGTAGAGCGCCGCGTCGGACGCCGCGCCGAGCTCGACCGCGGTGCCGGCGTGGTCGGGCAGCAGCGCGATGCCGATGCTCAGGCCGGGCGGGCCGCCGGGGAGCGTGCCGATCGCGGCGACCGCGGCCCGCACCTCGTCGGCGGCGCGGCGGGCGCCCCACCGGTCGGTGCGCATGAGCACCACGAACTCGTCGCCGCCGAGGCGGCCGACCACGTCGTCGCGGCCGTCCGCGACCCGGCGCAGGGCGTCGGCCACCAGCTGAAGGGCCTGGTCGCCGACGCCGTGGCCCCAGGTGTCGTTGATCTTCTTGAAGTGGTCGATGTCGAGGGTCATCAGGGCGATCGGCTCGCCGGTCCGGCGCGCCGACTCGACGGCCCGGGCGAGCTCGCCGTCGAAGCTGCGGCGGTTGGCCACGCCGGTGAGCGGATCGGCGTACGCCTGGGTCTCCAGCACCTCCCGCAGGCGCTCGTTGCGGCGCCGCAGCGCGGAGACGACCACCGTGGTCAGCATCATCGCGACGGTGAGCGACGCCCAGTCGGAGACGCCCACGTTGACGCCGAGGATCGGGAACACCACCGCGGCGTTGCCGGCCGAGACCATCGCGATGGTCAGGTAGTTGACCGTACGGCCGAGGAAGTTCGCCGCGTACAGGACCGGCCAGAGGTAGAACAGCTGCGCGCCGGTGCTGGCGTCCCGGGTCGCCACGTTGAGCCCGGTGATCATGGCGATGCCGAAGAACGGCGCGATCAGCCAGGCCAGGTGCGGCACCCGCTCGGGGCGCCGGCGGCAGAGCAACCCGGCGCCGCACAGCAGCAGGGTGAGCAGCAGGAAGGTGGCGACGCTGCCGGGCGTCCGGCGGTCGGGCAGGATCACGCCGGTGACCAGCACGAACGGGCCCGCGGCCAGCAACAGGTACGCGAGCGAGCGGGACGCGCCCGTCTCGTCGCGTAGCTGATACCGCACCGCTGCCGCCTCCTCGTGTCGGCTGCCTTTTCGGTTGCGGCGGCAAGTATCTGAGCTTTTCAGACGTGCTCGGCGACCGCCTCCGCCGGCCGCGGCGCGGCCAGGGTCACGCCCGCGCTGGCCGCCATGACCAGCACCAGGGCCAGCATCTCGAGACCGGTCAGGCGCTGGCCGAGCAGGAGCAGGCCGGCGATCGCGGCGGCGGCCGGCTCGAGGCTCATCAGGATGCCGAAGACGCGGGTCGGGATGCGGCGCAGCGCGTTGATCTCGAGACCGTACGAGACAACCGAGGAGAGCAGGGCCACGGCGGTGGCGCCGATCAGCAGGGCGGGGTCGTGCGCCACCGCCGAGGCGCCCCCGGCGCCGAACGGGAGCACCAGCACGGCGGCGACCGCGAGCGAGATGGTGAGGCCGCCGGTGCCGGGGACGAGGCCACCCAGCTTGGCGCTGAACACGATGTATCCGGCCCAGCAGAGGCCGGCGACGAACGCGAGGATCAGGCCGCCGATCGGGGCGGCGCCGCCGTTGGCCGAGCCGAGCAGGACCACGCCCGCCGCGGCGAGCAGCGCCCAGAACAGGTCGAGCACGCGGCGCGTCTGCACCAGGGTGAGCAGCAGCGGGCCGAGGAACTCGACGGTGACCGCGATGCCGAGCGGAACCGTGCGCAGGGCCAGATAGAAGACCAGATTCATCCCGGCCATCACGACGCCGAGCAGGGCGGCCGACCGCCAGGCGGCGGCCGACCAGCCCCGCAGGCGCGGCCGGGTGGCGACCGCGATCACCAGGGCGGCGATCGCGAGCCGCAGCAGGGTCACCCCGGCCGCGCCCAGGTCGTCGAAGAGCGTGCGCGCGATGGCGCTGCCGAACTGCACCGAGGTGATCGAGAGCAGCACCAGCAGTGGCGCGGGCACGTCAGGCCGTTTCATGTCCCCGAGTTTTCTGGTCGGTCCCCGGATGGCTTCCAGGGACCTTCCTACTCGTGGAGTCCGACACTTTGGGAAGGCGACCGGATCGATCCCAGCCGCTGCCGGACCGGCTCAGGAGCGGAACCAGTCCGGCGCCTCGACGATCTCCCCGGCCAGCGGCTCGGGCGCGGCGTGCCGTCCCGCGGCCGGGTCGGGGGCGCTCCGCGGTCCGGTCCCGCCCGGACGGCGGCTCAGGGCCGCCGCGGCCCGGTACGACCGGGCATCCGGTTGCCGCATCGTCACCGTCACCGGCTCACGCTCCGCAAGCACCTCCTCGGGCTGCAGCGCCCGCGGCCCCGACGGCCACCACCGCGGCGCGCGCCGGGCCGCCAGGTCCTCCGCCCAGCCGAGGAACAGCATCGCCAGCAGCGTCAGCAGCAGGGCCGTGCCGAGGTCGACCACGCCCCCGGCGTCGCCGGCCAGGTCGTCGAGCGCCACCACGGCGAGCACCGGCCAGACCGCCGCGATCGCGATGTTGTGCCACAGGTACACCGTCACGGCGCGCGCGTTGAGCACCGTGACCAGGCTGTCCAGCGGCCGGATCCGGCCCAGCCAGTCCATCGGGGGCTGCCAGCGCAGCACCAGCAGGACGAACGCGAGCGACCACAGCGCCTGCGACTCGGACACGTCGTTGAGGTCCCAGGCGTCCTCGCCCTGGTGCCCGGCGAGCCAGTAGAGCGCGGCCGCGCCCATCGCCACCGCGACCGGGATCACGACCCACGGCTTGACCCGGTGCAGCCGGCCGTCGCGGTGGGCGAAGCCGGCGATCCAGCACGCGCCGTAGGTGACGAAGTCCCACAGCGCCGCGTCGGCCGTATCGGGCAGGGAGAAGCCGGTCCGGTCGAGCATGGCCATCAGCGCGAGCGGTGCGGCGACGGCCACCCAGCCGACCCGCTTGTACAGGGCGTACAGGACCGGCGAGAGCAGGATGAACCAGAGGTACGCCCGGATGTACCAGAGCGGCTCCCACGCGTCGATCCCGGCGTCGCTGCCGGGCGGGTCGCCGATCGGCAGGATCCAGAACGCGAGCCGCGGGACGCTGAACGGGTGCTCACCGCCGACCTCGCGGGGCCAGCCGGCGACCAGCATGACCGGCACCACGACCAGGCCCAGCAGCCACAGTGGGGGCAGCAACCGCCGCAGGCGGGACGCGACCACCCGGCCGGCCGCCCGCTTCTCCAGCGACGCGGCGGTCAGCGAGCCGGCCAGGGCGAACATCACGCCCATCGCGGGCAGCAGGATGGACAGCCAGGGCCAGCCGAAGAGGTGGTAGACGATCACCCGCACGATCGCCGCGGCACGGAGCAGGTCCAGGTAGCGGTTGCGCACCGGGGAAAGGTAGCGGCGTGATCGGCGGGGCGGGACCGTCCGGGCGGTCGGCAAAGACGCCTCGCAGGCTTACCCCGTAGGGATGAACTGTCCGGTTTGTCGGTGCGGGTGTGCGACGTCTGTGCTCCGCGCCGGTGACCTTGGCCGGTTTGTGACGTTGACCCCTGGCATAGCGGCGCGCCGGAGCGGCCGGCCGCCCAGGATCGACAGGGATGATTCGGTATGCGGAGGAAACGTCTGGCGGTGGTCGGGGTCGCGGCGTCGGCGCTGCTGCTCACCGGCGGCATCGCGGCCACGAGCGCCGGCGCCGAGGAGACGCCGGACGCGCCGGTCTGGCCGGGGTTCACGATGCCGGACTTCTTCGCGTGGCCGGGCTTCGGCGCGAGCGGCGACGACAACAGCCGGCCGGACGATGACGGCAGCTGGTCGGACGACGACGGCTGGTCGGACGATGAGGACCCGGCGTCCGGCGACGCCGATGACAGTGCCGGCCAACCGGCCGGAAACAACAACGACAATCCATCGCGTACGCATGAAGCGCCGGCCGCCGGAGTGCGGGCCGCACCCCAGCAAGCACGACCGAAGCCCGCGGCCGTGGCGCAGAAGCCGGCGCCGGTCCGCGCGCCCGCCCACGCCGAGGCCCCGCACGCGGCCGGCGGCAACCTGATCGCCGCCGCCCGGCGCGGCGTCACCGCGGCCGACATCTCGAACAGCCCGCACGCGCCGGTGCAGCAGCAGATCCTCGCGCTGATCAACCGGAACCGCGAGCGCGGCGGCTGCGGCGGCCTCACCCTCGACCGGCGGCTGATCGACGCGGCCAACGAGCACGCCGCCGACATGGCCCGCCGCCGCTACTTCGCGCACGAGTCGCCGAACGGCGACGGCGCGGGCGACCGGGTGCGCGAGTCCGGCTACCGGTGGAAGCGGTACGGCGAGAACATCGCCCGCGGCGTCGACAGCCCGTACGAGGTGGTCGACGGCTGGATGCACAGCCCCGCGCACCGGGAGAACATCCTGGACTGCCGGCTGCACCAGATGGGCATCGGCCTGGCCATCGCGCGCGACGACACCGCGTACTGGGTGCAGGACTTCGCGACGCCCGCGACCTGATTCATCCCGAAGACCTGTCTCAACTCGGCCCGGCGCGAGCCGATTCTCCCTACCGGAATCGCGCCACGGTCCTTCCCTGAGCACCGCGGCGAGCACGGTTGTGCTTCGATGTGCGCACACATGTCCTGGGGAGGACCAAGTTGCGAGTGAGACGGGTTCCCGTCCGCCTTGCCGGGGCCGCTTTGGCGACCCTGGTCGGCGGCGGTCTCGGCGCCATGGCGCTGTCGCCTTCGGGCGCCGGCGCCGCGGTGCGCACCGCTCCGGCGGCCAAGGTCGTGAGCACCACGGTGGTCACGAAGGCGGCGGCCGCGGGCTGTGCGACCGGTAAATACCAGAAGCAGGTCGAGGGTTACCTCAAGAAGATCGGCGGCTACGGCGCCGTCAAGGTCGACGGCAAGCAGTCCGCCGCCGACTGCGCGGCGATCAAGAAGTTCCAGGCCCGGTTCGGCATCAAGCCGGCCAAGGGCCTGGCCGGCCCGACGACGTACGACGTGGCCAAGCGGCTCGCGTCGACGAAGACGGCGGCCTGCAAGGCGCCCAAGTCGGGTCTCACCTTCTGCATCGACCTCACCCACCAGACCACATGGGTGATGAAGAACGGCAAGGTGCACCTGAAGCCGACGGTCACCCGCACCGGGATGAAGGGCTACCGCACGCCGGCCGGCACCTTCAAGATCAACAAGCGGACCAAGAAGGAGTGGTCGGACCCGTACAAGGTCTGGCTGCCGTACTGGCAGCGGTTCATCGGTGGGCGCGGTTTCCACCAGACCACCACGTACATCCACGACAAGTGGCGCGGTTCGCACGGCTGTGTCAACTTGCTGCCGCAGGACGCCAAGGCGTACTACGGCCTCGGGAAGATCGGCTCACGGGTGAAGGTGATCGGGCGCCGTCCCGGCACCTGATCCGGCCCCTTGTCCGAGCAACGCCCGGGTCGCTCAGGCCCGGGCGTTGCTCTGTGCCTGGGTGGTCAGCACCTCGTGGCGCGGAAAGTGGCGCTCGCTGCCGTCGCCGGTGATCAGGCGTAGCCCGTCCCGGCCGAGCGTGTAGATCACGTCCCGGAACCGGCTCACCGTGTCGTCGTGGTGCACCACGGTCAGCTCGTCGGCTCGTTGCATCGCCATCCCGTCCTTCACGGTTCACTTGCCGGTAGGAGTACGTGGGGGCCGCGGGGACGGTTCACTCAGCGTGTGCCGGGCCGTCAAGGTACATATCCGGATTTGTCGGTCTTGCCCCGGCCAGGTGTCAGGGGAACGACCCGATCCATCGAGGCATAGAGTGGCGTGCGTGCTTCGCGAACCTCCGCGCACCACCGTCCGGCCCGCCCGCGCCCGGCCCCGGCCGGGCGTTCTCGCGCTCGGGATCGTTCTGCTGGTCTCGCTCACCGCGGCCTCCTGCGACGGCGACGACAAGCACATCACCGTAGGCGCCGCGAGCCGCGGCACGGTCGACGAGATCGTCGAGGCGCCGGGGTCGGTGACCGCCCGGGCCGCCGCCACCCTCAGCGCCCCGGCGGCCGGCACCCTGACCTCCCTGCGCGTCGCGTCCGGCGACAAGGTCACCAAGGGTGACGTCGTCGCGATCATCGACTCGCCGGAGCTGGAGTCGCGGCGCGCGTCGGCCGAGAAGGCGCTGGATCAAGCGTCCGCGGGCGGCGGCCGGCCCGCGCTGAGCCTCGGTACGTACTCCTCGGTCCGCAAGAGCACCGACAAGAAGGCCAGGGACGCGTTCGACGACGCCCGCGACGCCGCCGCCAAGCTGACCGACCCGGCGACCCGGGCGGTGCTGCTGAAGCAGGTCGACGCGGCCGAGAAGCAGTACGAGGCGGCCTCCACCGCCGCCGCGGCGGCGCTGCGCTCGGTCCAGCGCGGGGTGGCGTCGCTCGGCGAGGCGGTCGCGTCGCTCTCCACCGCCCAGCGGCTGCAGGCCCAGCAGGCGTACGATCTGGCCGACGCCGCGGTGGACGCACTCACCTTGCGGGCGCCGATCAGCGGAACCGTGCAGTTGGGCGGGCCCGCCGCAGGCGGAGACACACCCTCCCTCAGCGATCTGCTCGCGTCCGGGAGCGCACCGGCCGCCGCCGGCGGCTCCGCGCTGCCCGGCGTCGACGAGGCCCTCCCGCAGGGCGCCTACGTCGCGGCCGGCACCCCGATCGTCACCATCGTCGACGTGGGCCGGCTCGGCCTGGTCGCCGAGGTCGACGAGACCGACGTGCTGCTGGTGCGGGCCGGGGTCGCCGCCACCGCCGAGCTCGACGCCGCGACCGGCGTCACCTACGACGCCACCGTGCGGGCGGTCGATCTGCTGCCCACCACCTCGGCCCGCGGCGGGGTCTCCTACCGGGTGCGGCTCGACCTCGCCGGCGGCTCCCCCACGCCGCGCCCCGGCATGAGCGCCGTCGTCCGCCTGCAGGTCCGCCGGGCGGTGGACGCGGTCACGGTGCCGGCGTCCGCGATCGTCAACGCCGACGGGCGGGACACGGTCTGGGCGGTGCGCGGCGGCCGCTACGAGCAGGTGCCGGTCGAGCTGGGCGTGCAGGGCGAGGACGTCGTCCAGGTGACCTCCGGCGTCGAGCCCGGGCAGCAGATCGTGGTCGGCGGCGCCGACCAGGTGCGCGCCGGCGACAAGGCGTCATGACCTCGCCCGACGCGATCGTCGCCGACGAGGTGACCCGCACCTACGAGCTCGACGGCGTCTCGGTGCCGGCCCTGCGCGGCGTCTCGCTGACCGTCGAGGCCGGCGACTACCTGGCCATCGTCGGCGCCTCCGGGTCCGGCAAGTCGACGCTGATGCACCTGATGGGCGCCCTCGACCGGCCGACCAGCGGCCGGCTGCTCATCGGCGGCCGGGACGTGGCCACGCTGAGCCCGGCCGAGATGGCGCACCTGCGCAACACCACGATCGGCTTCGTGTTCCAGTCGTTCCACCTGCTGCCGCGCACCACCGCCCGGGACAACGTGGCGCTGCCGCTGGTCTATCGCGGGGTGGGCCGCCGGGAGCGGCGCGCCCGGGCCACCGCGATGCTGTCCCGGGTCGGCCTCGGGCACCGCCTCGACCACCGCCCCAACCAGATGTCCGGCGGCGAGCAGCAGCGGGTCGCCATCGCGCGGGCGCTCGTCACCGGCCCCAGCGTGCTGCTCGCCGACGAGCCCACCGGCAACCTCGACTCGGCCACCGGCGAGTCGGTGCTCACCCTGCTCGAGTCCCTGGACGGCGTCGCGGTGGTGCTGGTGACGCACGATCGGGACGTGGCGGCCCGGGCCCGCCGCCAGATCACCATGCGGGACGGGCTGATCGTCTCTTGAGAATCGCGGAAGCCTGGCGGGTCGCCGTCGACGCGCTGCGCGCCAACCGGCTGCGCAGCACCCTCACCATGCTCGGAGTGGTGATCGGCGTCGGCGCGGTCGTCGCCCTGGTCTCCATCGGCACCGGCACCAAACACCAGATCGAGCAGCAGGTCGAGGGCCTCGGCTCGAACCTGCTGATCGTCGTGCCCGGCCGCCTCGACCCCGGCGCCGCCCCCACCGCCTCCACGCTGACCATGGACGACGTGGACGCCGTCACCCGGGTGGTCGGCGACCGCTCCCGGGTCGCGGTCACCATCAGCTCCGGCGAGACCGTCCGCTCCGGATCGCGCTCGGCCTACGCCAGCATGCAGGGCGTGCTCGAGACCACCCCGACGGTCTTCGTCCGCCGCCTCGACCGCGGCCAGTACCTGACCCGCACCGACGTCACCACCGGCCGCCGGGTGGCGGTCCTCGGCGCCGGCATCGCCACCCAGCTCTTCGGCGACCGCGACCCGATCGGCCGCCAGATCACCATCGGCGGCGTCCGCTTCCGGGTGATCGGCACCTTCGAGCGGCTCGGCCAGAGCCTGGGCGTCGACCGGGACAGCGAGGTGCACGTCCCGGTCACCGCCGCCCAGCGCCTGCTCGGCACCGACCGCATCGACGGCCTGGCGATCCGGGCGCCGGACCGGGACACCATCGACGCGCTGGGCGCCGCGGTCGTGGCGGCGCTGGTGAAACGCCATCCCGACACCGACTTCAGCGCCGTGACCCAGGAGCAGATCCTGGGCGTGCTGGGCGACATCCTCGGCGTGCTGACCGGGGTGCTGGCCGCGATCGCCGGCATCAGCCTGCTGGTCGGCGGCGTCGGCGTCTCCAACATCATGCTGGTGTCGGTCCGCGAGCGGACCAGGGAGATCGGCCTGCGCAAGGCGGTCGGCGCCCGCCCGCGCGACATCGGCATCCAGTTCCTGCTGGAGGCGGTGCTGCTCACCACGATCGGCGGCGTGCTGGGCATGGCGCTGGGCGTCACCGCGGCGCTGCTCGTCGATCGCCTCACCCCGGTGCCGGCCGCGATCACCTGGTGGTCGCTGACGCTGGCCTTCGGCGTCTCCGCCGCCGTCGGCATCATCTTCGGCGTGATTCCCGCGCAACGCGCGGGCCGCCTCGATCCGGTGGTCGCGCTCCGAACAGAATGAGATTCATATCGTACGGCCCGGCGGGGCCGGAAAGTGGGAACTCGGGGCCGGGCCGCGGACATGGACAGGGTATGGAGCCGGCGATGGACGAGAGCCTGCGAGACGTCGACCTTCTCGCGCTCGCCGTGGAGGGGCGCGGGGACGCGTTCGGGCAACTCTTCCGCCGGCACGCGACCGTGGTCTACAACCACTGCTTTCGCCGGCTGGGGTCGTGGAGCGCGGCCGAGGACGCCACCTCGCTGGTGTTCCTGGAGATGTGGCGGCAGCGGGACCGGGCGGTCCACTTCGAGGGGTCACTGGTGCCGTGGCTCCTCGGGGTGGCCAACAACGTGGTGCGCAACCTGCACCGCGCGCGGCGTCGCTACGACGCGGCGCTGTTCCGGATCCCGCCGCCGTCCGCCGAGCCCGATCCGGCCGACGACGTCGCGCAGCGGCTGGACGACGAGAGCCGGATGCGCGCGGTCCTGCGCGAGCTGTCCCGGCTCAACCGCGGCGAGCAGGACGTCGTGGCCATGGTGCTGATGTCCGGGCTGTCGTACGCGGAGGCGGCGACGGCCCTGGACATCCCGATCGGCACCGTCCGGTCCCGGCTGGCCCGCGCCCGCAAGCGGCTCGAGAGCGCCTTCCCCGCGGGGCGGGCGCCGGTGCGGCTCTCCCCCTGCGACGAAGGAGCGACCCGATGATCGATCTGGCCGAGCTCCCGCCGGAACGGAAGATGCCGGCCGCGCACGCGCAGCTGCGCCGCGAGGCTCTCGAGCGGCACGCGGCGGCGTCCCTCGCGCCCCGGTCGCGGCGGGTGACGTACCGGCTGGTGGTGGTGGCGGCGGGCGCTTCCGTGCTGATGTTCGGCGGGGCGGCGGCGGCCTATGTGGCGCTCAAGCCGGCCACGGTCCCGGTGGCCGACCAGACCCGCTGCTACACCAGGGCGTCGCTGAAAGGCGGCGACCACGACTTCTACGGCACCACCGTGGGGCAGGCGGTGCCGGCCGCCGGGCAGCGCAAGGCCGAGGCCGCGGTCGAGATCTGCGCGGCGCTGTGGCGCCAGGGCCTGCTGACCGCGGGCTCCAAGGAGGTGGGCCTGCCGGCCGGCAAGAGCGCCGACCACCCGGTGCCCGCGCTGGTCGCCTGCACCCTGGACAACGGGGTCGCCGCGGTGCTGCCGGGCGACGAGCGGACGTGCGCCCGGCTGGGACTCCCCCGCCTCCAGGAATGACCGGCGCGGCTCGGCGGGTCAGCGCCAGTCGATGAAGGTGGCGTGGTCGTTCATCGCGCCGCCGGACCAGTCGGCCGCGACCGAGGCGCCCGAGCCGTACGTGCCGTGCCCGTTGTCCCAGTACGTGGCGTCGCACAGGCCGTACTCGCGGCCGGAGCCCGCCTTGTCGTTCCAGTCCGCCGGGAACTGGAAGTAGTAGTCGATGTCGCTGCTGGTGTCGCACCCGCCGGAGCCGATGTGGGTGTAGCTGGAGCCGCTGTAGCCGGTGTTCCAGTACGACACGCCGAGCACAGTCGTGGCCAGGGCCGCCGACTTGAGCTGGCTGGTGGTCAGCGCGGTGGCGCCGGCCGGCAGCTTGACCGCGCCGTGGGTGGCGAACGAGATCGCCTCGGGGAAGGTGGCGAAGCAGGTCGGCGCGCCGGGCGCCGTGGTGGGCGTGCCGGCCTCGGCGACGCAATGCCGCCCGGTGGCCGGCGCTGCCGGAGCGGCCTGGGCCGGGGCGGAGCCGAGGAAGGCCGCGGCGAGAACAAGAGCGGACGAGAGCGCGCAGATCTTGCGGAGCGATGACATCGTTCCCCCCGATTCTGATTCACGTAGATCGATGCGCTGTCCACTGTGTCCCATGTACGCCCTGTAGTCAACCCATAACAGAAATGTCAGATCCCGAGCGGGAACCGCCCGGCCGTGCCGTATGGGCGGTTTCCGGCGGGCCTGGAAAGCGAGAGAACCTTGCCTTAGCCGGATGGAAGCCTCGAAGTCTGGCTAATCTGGTCTAGTGCGGCAATACGGACAGGCGCCGGCGGTCGAGGCCACCATCACGGCGCTCGTGTTTCGTGCCGGGCCACTGTTGTGCGCGCTGCGGCTGGACGAGGTCATCGAGACCATGCGGCCGATGGAGACGCTGCCGCTGGCCGGCACCCCGCCCTTCGTGCTGGGCATCAGCGTGCTGCGCGGGGTACCCACGCCGGTGATCGACCTGTGCCGCCTGCTCGGCGGCGGGCGCTGCGAGGACCCGCAGCGCTATGTCACCGTTCGCACCGAGCGGGGCGCGGTCGCCATGGCCACCGGCCCGGTGCTCGGCATCCGCGCCGTCGACGCCGACGAGGCGGGCGGCCACCCGGCGCTGCTCGGCGGCGCGGCCGGCCGCCTGGTGGCCGGGGTGGGCACGATCGGGGCGGAGCCGCTGCTGCTGGTGCAGAGCATGCGGGCGGTGCCCGACGAGGTGTGGGAAGCGGCGGCCGCCGCGGGCGTGCCGTGACCGCCGCCGGCGCGGAGATCACCCGGTTCCGGGAGCTGCTCGGCCGGCTGTTCGGCTGGACGTTCACCGACCGCGACGCGGGGCAGCTGGCGCCGCTGCTCGACGAGCGGGCCCGGGCCCGCCGGATGGGCCGCGGCGACTACCTCAACCGGCTGGCCGCCCGCCCGTGGGCCGACGAGCTCACCGAGCTGGTCGAGCGGCTGAGCATCACCGAGACCTACTTCTTCCGGCACGGCGAGCAGTTCCAGGCGCTGCGCGAGGAGGCGCTGCCGGACCGGATCGCGGCCCGGGCGGGCCAGCGCGCCCTGCGGCTGCTGTCGGTGGGCTGCTCGTCGGGCGAGGAGGCGTACAGCCTCGCGATCACCGCCCGCACGGCGGCGCCCGGCGGGGACTGGCTGCCGAGCGTCATCGGGGTGGACGTCAATCCGGTGATGCTGGAGCTGGCGGCGGCGAACCGCTATTCCGCGTGGTCGCTGCGGGAAACCCCGGACGACGTACGCGCCCGCTGGTTCCACCAGGACGGGGCCGGCTACCGGGTGGCCGGCGAGGCCGCCCGGATCACGCAGTTCCGCCGCTACAACGTCGCCGACCCGGACGAGGAGCTGTGGCGGCCCGGCCAGTACGACGTGATCTTCTGCCGCAACCTGCTCATGTACCTCGCCCCCGAGGTCGCGGCCGCGCTGATCGACCGGATGTCGGCGGCGCTCGCCCCGGGCGGCTACCTGTTCCTCGGCCACACCGACTCGCTCGGCTCCGGCCCGGACGGGCTGGAGCTGCGGCACACCCACAACGCGTTCTACTACCGCCGGCCCGCCGGCGCGCCGGCCGGGGCGCCCCCGGCCCAGCGGCCCGCGACCGCCCGGCGGGAGCCCGCCCCGGCGCCCGACCAGACCTACCACAGGGCGGTCTTCCTGCTCGGCGAGGAGCGGTTCAATGACGCCCTCGCGCTGCTCGACCAGCGGCCGCCCGAGCCGGAACGGCCCCGCGACCGGCTGCTGCGCGGCGTGCTGCTCGCCCTGTCCGGACGGCTCGACGAGGCCCTGCACACGGCCCGGCGGCTCACCGAGGACGACAGCCTCAACGCGGACGCGCGCCAGCTGCACGGACTCTGCCTGGAGGGGTCGGGCGAGGTCGAGAAGGCACTCCGGCAGTACCGCCTGGCGGCGTACCTGGACCCGGTTTTCGCCCTGCCCCGGCTGCGACTCGGGCAACTGGCGCGCAGCCGGGGCGACGAACGGATCGCGGCCGGCGAGCTGGAGCGCGCGCGGGCCCTGCTGGCCGGCGAGGACGACCTGCGCATCCTGCTGTTCGGCGGCGGGTTCGGGCGGATGGCGCTGGCCGTGCTCTGCCGCGCCGAGCTGGACGCCTGCGGGGTGCCGCGATGACGACCTCCCAGGACCGAGCCCGGGCGATGACGACCAGCCTGGACCGCACCGCGGTGACCACCGACGCCGACGTGGTGACCCGGATGGCACGGCTGCGGCACGAGTTCGACCACTCGTTCGCCGAGCCGGTGCGCCGGCACGACGAGGAGCACGTCGAGCTGCTGGCGATCCGGGCCGGCGGCCACCCGTACGCGCTGCGCCTCGCCCAGACCCAGGGCCTGCACCCGGACCGGCCGGTCACCCCACTGCCCGGCTCGGTGCCGTCGCTGCTGGGCCTGGCCGGCTTCGCCGGCACCGTCGTCCCGGTCTACGACCTCGCCGCGCTGCTCGGCCATCCGGTCGCCGGCCGCCCGCGCTGGCTGGTGCTCCCGCTCGGCACGCCGCCGCTGGGCCTGGCCTTCCACGAGCTGGACGGGCACGTGCGGGTGGCGGCCGACGCGATCGTCGCCGAGGACGCGGCCGCCGGCCGGCGCGGCTGCCTGCGCGGCATGGTCGGCCTGGACGGCCTCGCCCGGCCGCTCGTCGACGTGCCGGCGACCCGGGCCGTGGTGCACGCGCTGGCCGGGCACACCATCGAGGCCGGGCACACCACCGAGGAGGTCGCACGATGATGGCAGGACGTACCTTCGGCGCCAAGCTCGCGGCCGGGTTCGGCCTCACCCTGGCGCTGACTTTGATCATGACCGCCACCTCGGTCCTCGCGCTGCGATACGTGCTGGTCACCAAGGACAAGGTGATCCGGATCGCCTCGACCAGCCTGGTCGAGGCGCAGACGCTGAACGCGCTGATGGAGCGGCGGATCGCCGACTACCGCTCCTACCTGCTGTCCGGCAGCCCGGAGGCGCGCACCAACGTGGATCGGGACCGGGCCAACTTCCTGCAGCAGATCAACCGGGTGCGCGCCGCGCTCGAGGATCCCGCCGCGATCAAGCTGCTGGACGCGGTCACCGCCGCCGAGGCCACGCACGCCAAGGTGATCGACGACGTGATGGCCCAGCGCGCGAAGCTGCCCCGGACGATCGACGTGCGCGACCTGAACACCGAGGGAGTCCGGCAGTCCCGCGAGACGATCCAGAACGCGATCGTCAACCTGGTCACCCGGCTCAAGAAGGTCGTCGACGACACCCGCGAGGAGTCGTCGACCCGGGCCATGTGGTCGATCATCCTGATCATCGGGATCGGCGCGCTGCTGATCGCCGGCTCGGCCGGGGTGGCCTGGCGGCTCAGCCGCGACCTGCGCCGCGAGGTGGGCGCCGCGGTCGGGCACATCCAGAGCTCGTCGGCGGAGCTCGAGGCGGCCGCGGCCCAGCAGGCCTCCGGTGGGCGCGACCAGTCCAGCGCGATGAACGAGATCACTACCACGATCAGCGAGCTGCTGATCACGTCGCGGCAGATCGCGGAAAGCGCCCAGCGGGTCTCCAAGGTCGCCGAGGACACCGCCGAGGCGGCCCGCAACGGCGACGCCACCATCGACGAGACCCGGGCCTCGATCAACGCGATCCGGGCCCAGGTCGACCAGATCGTGCAGCACATGCTGGCGCTCGGCGAGAAGTCGCAGCAGATCGGGGTGGTCGTCGACCTGGTGTCGGAGCTGGCCGAGCAGACCAACATCCTGGCGATCAACGCGACCATCGAGGCGAGCGGGGCCGGCGAGTGGGGACGGCGCTTCGCGGTGGTGGCCGAGGAGATCCGCAAGCTCGCCGACCGGACCGCCGGGTCGGCCAAGGAGATCCGGGCGTTGATCGAGGACGTGCGCGGGGCGGTGAACACCACCGTGATGGCGACCGAGATCGGCGCCAAGGCGGTGGACACCGGCTCGCGGCAGTTCGACGACGCGACCAGCTCGTTCCGGCGCATCGCGCAGCTCGTGGCGACCACCAGCGACGCCACCCGGGAGATCGAGCTGTCCACCAAACAGCAGACCACGGCGGTGGAACAGGTCAGCTCGGCGGCCTCGGACACGGCCCGCGCGAGCCGGGAGACCGAGGCCAGCGCGGTGCAGACCAAGCAGACCGCGGCCCACCTGAGCACGCTCTCCGGTGACCTGCTCGACCTGGTCGGCACCGGGCGGCACTGAGATGGCCGAGGCCCAGGATCCGCTGCGCTACTTCCGGATCGAGGCGCGCGAGCTGGTCGACCAGATCAGCGCGGCGGTGCTCGACCTGGACCAGCAGAGCGGGCCGGACCTGGTCGCGCGGCTGCTGCGGTTCGCGCACACGCTCAAGGGCGCGGCGCGGGTGGTGAAGCAGACCGAGATCGCCGACCGGGCGCACGAGTTCGAGGAGGTCCTCGTCCCGCACCGCGGCGACGCGGGCCCGATCGCCGCCGCGGAGGTGCGCGAGCTGCTGCGGCTCAACGACGAGATCGCCCGCTTCGTCACCGAGCTGGAGCAGCCCGCGCCGCAGCCCCCGCCGCGAGCCGCCGGGCTGGACCCGGCGCCGGGGCCGGGGCCGGCACCCGGGTCGGCCGAGCCGGTCGGCGCCGAGGGGCCGGCCCGGGCGCACGAGGACGACGCGCCCACCCCGCGAGCGGTCACCGCCGACCTGGACGAGTTGCTCGACGCGATCGGCGAGGCCAACGCCCGCATCGCCCCGCTGCGCGACGGCCGCGACACCCTGGGCCGGCTCCACCGCGGCGTCGAGGCCCTCGGCGAACGGCTGCGCGCGGGCCGCGACCCGGCCGAGGCCCGCGCCACCGCCCAGCGCCTCGCCTCCGAGCTGGGCGTGCTCGGCCGCCGCTGGACCGACGCGGTCGATCAGGTGGAGCGCCAGTTCGACGAGGTGCGCGGCCGCGCCGAGGGGCTGCGCCTGGTGGCGGCCGGCACGATCTTCACGGCCCTGCACCGCGCGGTGCACGACGCCGCCGAGGCCGAGGGCAAGCGGGTGCGCTTCGTCGCGCACGGCGCCGACACCCGGATGGGCCCGCACCTGCTCAACCAGGTCAGCGGCGCGTTCCTGCACGTGGTCCGCAACGCGGTGGTGCACGGCATCGAGCTCGAGGAGGACCGGCGGGCGGCCGGAAAACCGGCCGAGGGCTCGGTCACCGTCGAGGTGCGCCGGCGCGGCCGGTGGGCGCATTTCCGGTGTACGGACGACGGCCGCGGCTTCGATCTGACGGCGCTGCGCCGCGTCGCCGAGGCCCGCGGCCTGCTCCCGCCCGGCGCCGAGCCGGAGCCGCAGGAGCTGGTGGACCTGGTGCTGCACGGCGGGATCAGCACCTCCGGCACGGTGACCGAGGTGGCCGGCCGCGGCATCGGCATGGACGTGGCCCGGGACGTGGCCGCCCAGCTCCACGGGACGGTGTCGATCGTCAACCAGTCGGGCCGGGGCGCGACCGTCGAGATCGTGGTGCCGCTGACCCTGCTGAGCATGAACGGGCTGGTCGTCGAGGCCGGCGGCACCATCGCGACGATGCCGATGGACGCCGTGCGGCGCTGCGTGCGACTGCCCCGCGACGAGGCCGCCACCGCGGTCGCCAGCGGGCGGATCGCGCACGAGGGCCAGGTCGTGCCGTTCCTGCCGCTCGCCCGCACGCTCGCCGGCGCGGGCGCCGACCAGGCCGGAGCCGGGGCCGGAGCCGGAGCCGGATCGGGCGTGGCGGTGGTCCTCTCCGCCGACAAGCAGACCGTCGCGGTCGGCGTGGACCGGCTGGCCGGCACCGCCACGCTGGTCGCCCGGCCGCTGCCGGACCTCGCCCCGGCCACGCCGGTGATCGGCAGCGTCTGCATCGACCTGGACGGCAACCCGCGGCTGGTGCTGGATCCGCACGGCCTGGTCGCGGCGGCCCGCGACGACCCCGGCATCGGCGGCCGGCCGGCCGAGGAGGTCACGCCGCGGCGGCCGATCCTGGTGGTCGACGACTCGCTGACCACCCGGATGCTCGAGCGCAGCATCCTCGAGTCGGCCGGCTACGAGGTCGAGCTGGCCGCCTCGGCCGAGGAGGGCCTCGAGATGGCGCACAGCCGCGAGTACGGGCTGTTCCTCACCGACATCGACATGCCGGGCATGAACGGGTTCGAGTTCGTCGAGCGGGCCCGGGCCGATCCGGAGCTGGCCGCGGTGCCCGCGATCCTGGTCAGCTCCCGGTCCTCGGCCGACGACCGGCGGCGCGGCGAGGAGGCGGGCGCGGCCGCGTACGTGGTGAAGGGCGAGTTCAACCAGGAGGACCTGCTCGCGCACATCCGGAGGCTGATCCTCTGATGATCCGCGTCCTGCTGGTCGAGGACTCCGCCACGATGCGCCACCACCTGCGCGAATCCCTGGCCGCCGACCCCGTGCTGCAGATCGTCGGCGAGGCCACCGACGGTGGCCAGGCGGTCGAGATGGTGCGCCGGTTGCGGCCGGACGTCGTGACCATGGACATGATGCTGCCGACCGTGAGCGGGCTGGTCGCCACCGAGCACATCATGGCCGAGCACCCGACGCCGATCCTGGTCGTCTCCTCGGCCGACCGGCAGGAGCTGTTCAGCACGTACAACGCGCTCGCCGCCGGGGCGGTCGACGTGCTGGAGAAGCCCCGGGGGGACGCGAGCGACGCCGACTGGGGGCGGCGGCTCTGCGCCGCCGTACGCCTGGTGTCCCGGATCCGGGTGATCACCCATCCGCGCGCCCGGCTGGACGGCCGGCGCGCCGCGCCGGAGCCCTTCCCCGCCCCGGCCGCCGGCGTCCCGCGTGTGGTGACGGTCGGCGCCTCCACCGGCGGGCCGCGCGCGCTCACCGAGCTGTTGCGCACATTGCCCCTCGGCTTCCGCCCGCCGGTGCTGTGCGTGCAGCACATCGCGGCGAGCGAGCCGTTCGCGGTGGCGTTCTCCGACTGGCTGGCCGGGCAGACCGGGCGCGACGTCAGCTACGCCCGGGACTGGACGCCGATCGAGGCGGTCGCCGGCCGGGTGGTGCTCGCGCCGCCCGACCGGCACCTGCTGGTCCGCGACGGCCTGCTGCGGCTGAGCGATCTGCCGCCCCGGCACTCCTGCCGGCCCTCGGTGGACGTGCTGTTCGAGTCGGTGGCCGCCGAGCTCGGGCCGGCCGCGGCCGGCTGCCTGCTCACCGGGATGGGCCGGGACGGCGCCGACGGGCTGCTGGCGATGCGCATGCGCGGCGCGGTCACGTTCGCCCAGGACGAGGCGACCTGCGTGGTGTACGGCATGCCCCGCGAGGCGGCGCTGCTGGGCGCCGCCTCGTACGTGCTGCCCCCGGCCCGGATCGCCACCAGGCTGGCCGAGCTCCAGCCGGTCGGGAGCCGCCGATGAGCCATCACGTGCTGATCGTCGACGACAGCCTGACCGTGCGGATGAACCTGCACGACGCGTTCACCGCGGCCGGCTTCGCCACGATCCTGTGCGCCACCGGCGGGGAGGCGCGGGTGGCGTTCGCCGGCGGCGGCTTCGACGTGGCGGTGCTCGACGTGCTGCTGCCCGACACGGACGGGCTGGAGCTGCTGACCGAGCTGCGCCGCATGCCGGACCGGGCCGGCGTGGTCACCGTGCTGCTGTCCACCGAGGACGAGGTGGCGTCGCGGCTGGCCGGGCTGCGCGTCGGCGCCGACGAGTACGTAGGCAAGCCGTACGACGCCGGGTACGTGGTGGCCCGGGTCCAGCAGCTGCTCGGCGAGGCGCCCACCGTCGCCGAGGACCGGATCACCGTGCTGGTGATCGACGACAGCATGACCTTCCGCGAGCAGCTGCGCGACCTGCTCGAGCCGGAGGGCTACTCGGTGCTGACCGCGCCCTCGGGCGAGGAGGGGCTGCGCATCGCCGCCGACCGCCGCCCGCAGGCCATCGTGGTGGACGGGGTGATGCCCGGCATCGACGGCGCCACGGTGATCCGCCGGGTGCGGCTCGACCCGGCGCTGCGCGACATCCCGTGCATCCTGATGACGGCGGCCGACGACTACGCCACCGAGCTGCAGATGCTCGACGCCGGCGCGGACGCGTTCGTGCGCAAGCAGCAGAACCTGGCGATCGTGCCGGCCAAGCTCAACGCGGTGCTGCGGCAGAGCGCCGACCAGCTGCCGATCGAGGTGACCGGCAGCCTGCACGGGCCGAGCAAGGTGCTGGCGCTGACCCCGGACCGGGAGGGGCTGGCCGCGCTGGCCGAGTCGCTGCGGGCCGAGGGCTACGACGTGGTGCCGGTGACGCGCATCGAGGACGCGCTCGACCTGCTCGCCGCGCAGCCGGTCGACTGCATCGTGCTCGGGCTCGGGCTCGGCGGCGACCGGGGGCGGGACACGTGCCGCCGGATCAAGGAAGTGCCGGTGATCGGCGAGACGCCCGTCGTGATGACCGGCGCGAACGACGACGACATGCTCGCCTGCCTGGCGGCGGGCGCCGACGACTACGTCCGCTCCGGGTCGGGGCCGGAGGCGTTGCGGGCGCACGTCCGCACGCAGATCCGGCGCAAGCAGTCCCAGGACGAAAGCCGCCGCATCCGCGAGGAGCTGATGCGCCGCGAGCTGGACGCGGCGGAGGAGCGCGCGGCCCGGCAGCTGGCCGAGACCCGGGCCGCGCTGGTCGAGGAGCTGGAGTGGCGCAACCGCGAGCTGGAGGCGTTCTCCGGCTCGGTCTCGCACGACCTGCGCGGGCCGCTGCAGGTGATCAGCAGCTTCGCCGAGCACATGCTCGAGGACGAGGACGACCCGCTCAGCCCCGAGGCGCGCCGCCGGCTCGGCCGGATCCAGGCGGCGGCCGAGCGGATGGCCGACCTGGTGGAGTCGCTGCTGATCCTGGCCCGGGCCAGCCGCGGGCAGCTGCGGCGCGAGTCGTTCGACCTGACGTCGATCGCCTGGCAGGTGATCGGCGAGATCCAGGCGCGCGACTCCGGGCGCAAGGTGGCGTTCCACGTGCAGCCGGGGATGACCGCGGACGCCGACGAGGGCCTGGTCCGGGTGATCCTGGAGAACCTGGTCAACAACGCGGTCAAGTTCACCGGCAAGGTCGAGGCGCCGGTCGTCGAGATCGGGGCGTCGGGCGACCGGTTCTACGTGCGGGACAACGGCGCCGGCTTCCCGGCCGGGAAGGCGGGCGAGCTGTTCCGGCCGTTCGCGCGGCTGCACAGCGCCGACGAGTTCCCGGGCACGGGGATCGGGCTGACCACGGTGCACCGGGCGGTCGAGCGGCACGGCGGGGAGATCTGGGCCGAGGGCGAGAACGGCAGCGGGGCGACCTTCTGGTTCACCCTGCCGCCGGCGGCCACCGGCACGGCCGCGCCGGCGGCGGACCGGCGCGGGCCGGCCCGCCGGCACGGCTGACCGCCTGTGCGGCGTCAGGGGATGTAGGCGAGCCCGTCCGAGACGACCGTGGGGCGGCCGCCGGTGCCGGCCACCACGACCACGACGGTGTGCTTGCCCGGGCTGAGCGTGCGGGTCCAGAGGGCCTGCCGGTAGGCCGTGGCCGACCTCCTGGTGTCGATCGTGGCGACCTTCTTGCCGTCCAGGTAGACATAGGCTTTTCCGGTCTTGGCGCCCCGCGAGAACAGCAGGGCCGCGGACCGGCCGGTGAAGGCGTACGAAAGCTTGGTCTTGGCCTTTGTCGCCGCCAACGCCTTGCCGCTCAGATAGGCCGAGCCCCTACGCGTGGTCCACTTGCCGGTGCGCTTCGCGGAGGTCTCGGCGATGAGCTTGACCTTGCGCTGCACGGTGGCCGTGCGGGCGTTGCCCGAGTAATCCTTCGCGGTCAGCGTGACGTTGGTCGCCGTGCCCGGACGCAGGCCCGTTTGCCACGTCGTCGAGGTCGGCGAGACGGTAACTTTCGCGGGCGCGGTGAAAGCGAGCGCGGAAACTTTCACGTTGTCGGCGGCGCGGTAGGCGACCGTCACCGGGGCGTAGGTGGTGCTGTAGGTGCCGCCGCGCAGGGTCACCGCCGGCGCGACCAAGGTGGGCGCGGTGACATCGGCGATCACCTTGGTCGCGCCGGTCGTCACGGTCGCGCCCGACAGGTGTACGGCCCGGATCGCGACCGAATGCGTTCCCGGCGCCAACGTGAGCGGGGCGCTGCGGGCGGTGGGCGGCGCGGTCTTGGCCACCTTGCCGTCGACGAGCACGTCGAACCGCGCCAGATACTCCGACGGGGTTCCGAGCTGCCAGTTGACCGTCACCGCCGTACGCGTGTAATAGACGCCGCTCACCGCCGTGCCGCCACCGAAAGTCCGGGCCGTCAGGCCGGAAACCATGGTGAGGGCGAGCGCCCGGATCGACGGGAGACGGGCGTAGAGGTTGTTGCCCGGGCACTCGGTGCTGACCCCGTCGCGGTGACCGGAGACCCGCTGGAACGTGACGACCTGGCCCGGCTTGAACTTGCCGTCCGGCGCGCCCTCGGTGAGCTGCGCGGTCGTGTTCGGATTGTGGCCGTACGCGCCCAGCCGGGCCGCGGCCACCTGCGCGATGGTCAGCTCGGCCGGGCCCGGCGACGCCGCGGTGCTGTAGTTGCCGAGCACCGCGATGCCGGCCGAGTTGGTGTTGAAGCCGTACGTGTGCGCGCCGATGACCGCCTTGGTGACGCCGCCCTTGCGGCCCTCGAACAGGGTGCCGCACTTGTCGACCAGGAAGTTGTAGCCGATGTCCGACCAGCCGTTGCTCTTCACGTGATAGCTCTGGATCGCCCGCACGATCGCCGGCGAGTCCGCGCACGAGTAGCTGTTGGACTCGGCGGTGTGGTGCACGAAGAGCACCCGCACCTCGGAGGCGACGCTGATCGGGTCGGTGACCAGGCGCTCGTCGGCCGACCACTGGGCGCGGCTGACGTAGCTCGGCAGCGGGGTGGCCAGCGGCGCGGTCGAGGTGGGCGTGGGCAGCACGGTCGCCGGCGCCGTCGTCGCTGGTGTCGTGGCCGGTGTCGTGACCGTGGGCGTCTCGGCCGGCGTTGGCTCGGTGCCTTCCGGGCTGGTTGCCTCCGGGCTCGGCGTGGCCTCCGGGCTCGGCGTTTCGTCCGGGCTCGGCGTTGCGTCCGGGCTCGGCGTTTCCTCCGGGCCTTCCGTGGCCGGCGCGCTCGGGTCCGGCTCGCCGCCGCCGCGGCCACCCTTCTGACCCGGGTCGACCAGGTCGAGCCGCAGCCCCCGGGGCAGCCCGCCGCCGGCGATCCGGGCCGCCACCCCGTCCGAGGGGCCGACCCACAGCGGCTCGGTGGCGCCGCGGCCACCGTTGTCGGCGCCGGCCTCACCCTTCGCCAGGGTCTGCCAGGCGGTCCACTTGCCGGTGGCGACGCTGTGCGTGCGGACCTGAACGGCGCCGCGCGGCGCCGACTTGGGATCGGTCCAGCTGATGCCGAGCAGGCTGAACCGTTTGGTGGTCCGCTCCGGGACGTCCACCGACTCGGCCTTGTCGTCGGCGGGCGCGATGTCGAGCGCGTCGAACTTCGCCTCGATCTCGGGCGCCGGCGGGTTCGGGTCGGGCGCCAGCTCGGTCACTCCCACCGCCGCCTCCGGCACGTCCGCCGGCCAGGCCAGCACCGCCGTGGCGCCGCCCGCGGCGAGCACCGCCAGGCTCGCGCCGATCCCGATAGCCCAACGCCGATGCACGCCGTCCCCCTCCGCAGCCGGGCGAAGAGTAGCGGGAAGTCGATCTATGGGCCACCCCGGGGTTCGCCGGGCAAATCAAGGACAGCCTGACCGTGGGGTCGCGAGCCGGGCGCCGACCGGCAACGATGAGGGGATGCGGCGGACGGTGTGGCCGGTGGCCGGCCTGATCGTGGGCGCGGTCGCGGGTGGCGCCTGGGGCTGGTTCGGGGCCGGCGGGTACGAGGCGAACGACTCGGCCATCGGCACGGCGTTCCTGTGTGGCCTGGCCGGCCTGCTCCTGGGTGCGGTCGCGTGCCGCGTCGCCGAGTGGCGAGACCGTTCCGGGCGCCCGCGGTCACCGCGTGGTTGACTCGCCGGCCGCCGGAGGGGGCTCCGCCGGACGGCGGCCCCAGGCGGAGATCAGCGGCGCGAGCGTCAGGTCGAGCTCGCCGGCGTGGAGGGCGGCCAGGTGGGCGTCGAGCTCGGCGTCGTCGGCCAGCCCGGCCGCGAGCAGTTCGCCGCGTACGTGCCGGATGGTCGCCGCTTCCAGCCGGTCGCAGGCCGGCCCGCCCACCGGGAAGAAGCCCGCCGCGCCGACCTCGGTCAAGCCGGCCGCCCGCAACGCCCGCGGCAGCGTCCGGCCGAAGCGCAGGTCCGCGCCCCGTCGGGTGAGCAGCTCCCGGAACGCGTCGCGCAGCCGGTTGGCCCGCCGTTGCGCCGGGCCGCTGTCGTCCATGCAGGCCAGCGGTTGCAGGGCGGTGTCGGCGTCCTCGACCAGCAGCCAGCCGCCGGGCCGCAGCGCCGCCGCCATCGTGGCCAGCGCCCGAGCCCGGTCGGGCAGATGGACCAGGACCAGCCGGGCGTGCACCAGATCGAAGGTCCCCGGCTCCGGAGGCGGATCGGCGACGACGTCGTGCCGGCGCACCTCGTACCCGTCGCCGGTCCTCAGCCAGGACGGGTCGATGTCCGTGGCCAGCACACATCCGCCCGGACCGACCGCGGCCGCAAGCGCCGCCGGGATGCTGGGGCCGCCGGCGCCCACCTCCCAGCAGCGCGAGCCGGGCCCGACCCCGAGCCGATCGAGGTGCCCGCGCGTCACGCCGTCGAACAGCTCGGCCAGCCACCCGAATCGCTCGCCCGCCTCGGCGCGCGCGTTGTCCAGCAGGTATCCGCGGTCGGAGGTCATTGCTCTGCGGTCTCCTTCCGGCGGCTACATCCGCCTTCGGCTGTCCGGAATCATGGTCGCTTTTCGTCATCATGTCGAAGCCGGGGCGGCAGCATCGACGTCTCGGCAGAGAAGGGAGTCAGCGATGACCACGAACGAACTTTCCGGGCGGCCGCCGATCGTCGACCTGGACACCTGGCAGGCGGCCCGCGACGAGCTGCTGATCCGGGAGAAGGCGCACACCCGCGAGGGCGACGCGATCGCCGCGGCCCGGCGCCGGCTGCCCATGGTCGAGATCGACGGGGGCGCGGAGGTCGTCGGCCCGGACGGTCCGGTGCCGTTCCGGGAGCTGTTCCAGGGCCGCGACGAGCTGCTGGTCTACCAGCACATGTGGCACGACGGGGCGCCGCATCAGGGGCAATGCGAGGGCTGCACGGTGGCCGCCTGGCACCTGCGGGACGCGAGCTACCTCAACGCCCGCGGGGTGTCCTTCGCCGTGCTCACCCCCGGCCGGTGGGACGAGGTGGCCCGGTTCGTCGATTTCATGGGCTACACCCAGCCGTGGTATTCGGTACGCGATGCGCCGGAGCCGATCGGCGGCGACATGGGCTACTTCAGTTGCTTCCTGCGCGACGGCGAGCGCGTGTTCCTCACCTACCGGACGACCGACCGGGGCACCGAGGCGGCCAGCGGGTCGTTCGCCCTGCTCGACATGACGCCGTACGGCCGGGGCGAGGCTTGGCAGGACACCCCGGCGGGGTGGCCCGAGGGCGAACAGCCGTGCTGGTACTGGCGCACGGACGTGGACGGCAAGCCCGTGTGGGGCCCGACGAGCCGCCCGGCGCCGCAGTGGACCCGCCCCGGAGCCACACCGGAGACCACCCTCGGCCGAACCGGCGCACACCACTGACCCGAACAGGTCCCCATTGGCGAGACCCCCGTGCTCCGATGTTCCGATCCAGGGAGGCAGGGGGCTCATCGCTGGCGTTATTTCCGGTACGGGCTCGAGGATTCCGCAAATTGGCATGATCCTAAATTGGCCGGGCCTATGCGGGGTGCGGGAGAATGTATCCATGCGGTGCCAACAGCTATCATTCTTCAGCCGGACGGCAATGGCCGTGATGCGCGACCGCACCCGAGCGCGCAACTATTCTCCGGCGAAAGAGGAATTCCGCCGCGACCACGCGCGCCGGCGACGCTGGGGCCTTGCCCGGCGGCACGCGGCGAAGCTGTGCCGCACCCGGGGCTGCACTCGCGAGTGCGCCGAGCTGGGCCTGCACGATCACACCGAAGCCGCGGCGCCGCTGATCTGGCCCGACGACGCGACCTGCGTGCGTCCGCCATCGCCCGCCACGCCCGGCGGGGCCGATACTGCGGCCGGCACCGATGCTCCTGCCCGCGCAAACGCCGGTGCCGATGCCAGCGGGGATCCCGGCGCGGATGCGGGTGCCGGCGCGGATGCCAGCGCCAGCGCGGATGCGGGCGCCAGCGCGGATGCGGGCGCCAGCGCGGATGCGGGCGCCAGCGCGGATGCGGGCGCCAGCGCGGATGCGGGCGCCAGCGCGGATGCGGGCGCCACCGCGGATGCGGGCGCCACCGCGAATGCCGGTGCCAGCAGCGCGAACGCCGGTGCCAGTCCGAACGCCGGTGCCGGCGCCGGTACCCATGCCGTTGCCAACCCCGATGCCAGCCGTCCACACGCCCGGGATTCGTCCAGGCGCGATCAAACCAGGAAAGAGAATTCACCCCGGGCACAGCGAGATGGGCCGGCCTGCAGACCAATCCTGGGCCACCAAAGCACTCCGCCCGGCATTCCCAGGTTCATTCACATCGGCAGACACCTCGCGCCGACCGAAATACGATTTCTGAATACGCGGGGGCCGGATCGCCGAAGCGGAGAAGAACGGGGAACGGGGAACGGGGAACGAGGAACGAGGAACGGGGAACGGGGAACGGGTGGGGCGAAAAGCCGGGCGGCCGCCTCAGATGCCGAACCACGGCTCGCATCCCTCGAAACCGGTCACCGTCACGTCCGCGCCCGGCCAGGTCGTCAGCCGCAAGTGCTGCAGCTCGACCACCTCCCCGCCGGTGTCGACGATGCGGCTGATTCCGTTGTCGGCGTAGCCGATGCGCCGGGAAACCCCCAACGACGCGGCGTTCGCGAGGGTGGCCGAGCTGATCGCCGCCGTCGCGCCGAGGGTGTCGAAGGCGAAACCCAAGGCGGCCGTACGCATCCGCACGCCCAGCCCCCGTCCGCGCGCGGGCGGGACCAGCCATGATGCCGAGTCCACCGTGCGCAGCGCCGGGAAGTTGTCGCCTTCGAGGGTCTGCACGCCGACCACCGTGTCGTCGACGACCACCGCCAGGTGCAGCACCCACGACAGCGGGTCCCACGTGCCCCAGGCCTTCCAATAGCCCATCCGCAGCAGCCGCCGCTCGTTCTCGATCAGCGACTGCCCGGGGAAGAGCGCCAGCCGCGGGTCGTGCCCCACATCGGGCGGCAACACCGTGCACAGGTGTGGCAGATCCGCCTCGCGCACGGCTCGCAGCAGCACGTCGCGATGGCGGATCCGCAGATCGAAGAGTGGCCACATGCAAGCGTGTATAGCCGATCGCCGGCCGCCGGGGGCAAGAAAGGCAGCCGGCGATCGGGGTCCTACTCCGCGCCCAGGGCGGCGACCGGGCTGACCTTCGCGGCCCGCCGGGCGGGCAGGATCCCGGCGGCCGCGGTGAGCAGCACGAGGATCGCGAAGACCAGCGCGAGCTGGCCGATGGGCAGGGTGAGCGGGGCGTTGACGCCCAGCGCCTGGACGGCCAGCCACGCGTACGGGACGCCGAGCACCAGGCCGAGGCCCGCGCCGATCACCCCGTACAGGGCGGACTCGGTGGTGAGCATGGCCCGCAGCGCGCCCCGGGAAAGGCCGACCGCCCGCAGCAGGCCGGACTCGCGGACCCGCTCGACGACCGACAGCGCCGTGGTGGTGCCGACGCCGACGACCGCGATGAGCACCGTCAGGCCGATCAGGCCGAGGGCGATCGCCAGCAGGATGGTCAGCTGGCTGTCGATCTCGTCGCGCTGGTCGGCCAGGACCGTGATGGCCCACGGCCGGCCGCCGACGGCGTCGCTGAGCGCCTTCCGCGCGTCGGTACGGCCCTGCTCCCCCGAGACCGCGGCGTCGGCGAGCAGTCCGTTGTAGGTGGCGGGCGCGCCGAGCTTGGTGAGGTCGCCGGGGTCGAGGACCATGGCCGCGCCCAGCGGCGCCGAGTCGGGCAGTTTGGCGGCCACCGTCAGCGGCAGCGTGCGCTTGCCGTCGGCGACGGTCAGCGCATCGCCGACCGAGAGGCCGGTGATGTCCGACGTGTACCCGGAGATGACGACCTTGCCCGGACCCAGGTCACCCAGCGACCCGCCCACCACGTCGAGCTTGCCCAGCCGCGGCACCGCCGCGAACGACACGTCCACGGCCTCCAGCTCGCTCTCGTTCCCGGCGACCTGCACCGTGAGCCGGCGGTAGGGCGCCACGTGCGACAGCTCCGGCCGCCCGGACAGCTGCTTCACCGTGTCCGCGCCGATCGGCGTGTCGTTGGTGGTCAGCTCGAAGTCGGCCGGCGACGACGAGTTGCTCTCCCGCTCGGCGAGGATCCGGATCGACGCGCCGCCGACCAGCGTCCCGGCGATCAGCGTGACCCCGAGCGCGACCACGACCGAGACCGCCGCGGCCCGGCGGGGCGCGCCGCCCACTCCCCCGGCGGCGAGCCGGCCGACCGGCCCGGACCGGCGGATCGGCGCGCCCAGCACGAACAGGACCGGCCGCACCAGCACCGGCCCGAGCGCGATCAGCGCCAGGTAGGCGAGCCCGCCCGAGGCCACGATCGCGAGCAGGTTGACGCTCGGGTCGTAGTCCTTGGGGTCGCGCCCGGGCAGGCCGCGGATCACGAAGGCGGCGAGCAGCGCGGCCCCGATCACCAGCAGCACGCCGGCCACCCAGCGGAGCTTGCCGATGTCGCGCCGGCTGCCGGTGACCCCGGCGCCGCGCAGCGCCTCCAGCGGCGACACCTTGCCGGCGGTGAAGGCCGGCGCGACCACCGCGACGACCGTCACGACGACCGCGAGCAGCACGGTCAGCAGGGCCGGCCCGAGTGGCAGCCCGGGCGAGGCGATGTCCGTCCCGAGGGCCGCGGCGATCCGCGGCACCAGATGGCCGGCGCCCAGCGCGAGCAGCACGCCGGTCAGGCCGGTGGCGAGCCCGGTCAGGATGCCCTCGAAGGCCAGCGACCAGGTGATGCCGCCCCGGCCCGCGCCGACCGCGCGCAGCAACGCCAGCTGCCGCATGCGCTGGGCGAACACGATCCGGAAGGTCGAGGCCGCGACGAGCCCGGCGGCGACCACGGCGATGGCCACGAACAGGCCGATCACCTCGAAGACGCTGTCCACGTCGTTCGCGGCGCGGCGGGCCTCCTCGAGACGCACGTCGCGCCCGGCCGCGATCTGCGGTCGCTCGCCGTCCTTCACTTCGGTGGTTCCGCGGGCGACGACGGTTTCGATCTGATCGCGTACGGCGGCCGCGTCGGCCCCCGCGGCCAGCCGCAGGTCGATCTGGGTGAGCTGATCCGAACCGGTCATCGCGGCGACGGCGGGCATTGACGCGTACGCCTGGAAACCGTAGTCATCGCGGCCCGTGACCACACCGACCACCGTGAGCGGCGTCGGCGCCAGGGGTTTTCCGTCCTGGTCGTAGCGGAGCGTGACCCGCGCGGTCGAGCCCACCTTGAGCCCGAGCCGCTCGACCGTGCGCGGGCTGACCGCGATCTCGGTCGGCCCGGCCGGCAGCCGACCGGACGAGAGCCGGGTGACCGCGAGCGGCCCGGCCGAGGAGTCAGCGGCGATCTGCAGGTACTCGTTGCCGATCTGGCCGCCGGCGTCGATCCGCCCGGCGGTCTCGGCCACCCCCGGGATCTTGCCGATCGCGGCCAGCTCCGCGGTGGTGATGGTGCCGTTGCGGACCACCAGGTCGACCGCCTCGGGCGTGCCGCTGAGGCCGTCGAGCACGCTGCGCTCGGTGATCTGCTGGGCGAGCACGGTGGCGTAGACGACGAACGACGCGACCAGCACGGCGAGGCCGGTCAGCAGCAGCCGGGCCGGACGCCGGGCGACGCCGCGCAGCTGGGTGCGAAGGACCGCGTTCACCGCTGCGCCGCCAGGGACCGCAGGGCCTCGGTGACCGACGCGTGGTCGGGGTGCTCGATCTCGCCGGCGACCTTGCCGTCGGCGAGCAGCACCACCCGGTCGGCGTACGCGGCGGCGCCCGGGTCGTGGGTGACCATGACCACGGTCTGGCCGAGCTCGCGCACCGAGTTGCGCAGGAACAGCAGCACCTCGGCGCCGGAGCGGGAGTCCAGGTTGCCGGTCGGCTCGTCGGCGAAGACCACCTCGGGGCGGGAGACCAGCGCGCGGGCCACCGCGACCCGTTGCTGCTGGCCGCCGGAGAGCTCGCTGGGCCGGTGGCTGAGCCGGCCGGTGATGCCGAGCGACTCGGCGAGGTGGGCGAACAGGTGCCGGTCCGGCTTGCGGCCGGCCAGTTCCAGCGGGAGCAGGATGTTCTGCTCGGCGGTGAGCTGCGGCAGCAGGTTGAACGACTGGAAGATGAAGCCGATCCGCTCGCGGCGCACCTTGGTGAGCACCCGGTCGCTCTGCCGGGTCAGGTCGGTACCGCCGAGCAGCGCCTGGCCCGAGGTGGCCGTGTCGAGGCCGGCCAGGCAGTGCATCAGCGTCGACTTGCCGGAGCCGGACGGGCCCATGATCGCGGTGAACTGAGCCCGGGTGAAGCCGACGGTCACCCCGTCCAGCGCGCGTACGGCCGTGTCGCCGGTGCCGTAGACCTTGACCAGGTCGACGGCCGCGACCGCCGCGAGGGCGTCCTGCGCGGCCGGTGGGTACTGGGTCTGCATCGTCACTCCACTCCGATGACTTCTTGGACGGGTGGAAGTCTGGGTGCGGACGGGTGGGCGGCGCATCGGCCGCCGGTCAGGGATCTCCCCGGTTCGCGGATCTGTCTTTCGGCCGATGGGGGTCGCCTGACCTGCCATTACGCTGGGTCACGATGGAGAACAACCCGAACCGGACCATCCTGCTCCGCCTCGGCCAGGTGGGCGCGTTTCTCATGCTCGCCTTCCTCGGCCTGTTCGACGTGGCGCAGGGCCGCCTGCTGACCCAGTCCGGCTGGGAGATCATGGGCCTGGTCCGGATCCTGCTGGCGATCGGCGCGGCCGCGATCTGGCTGCCCGCCCACCGGCAGAACTCGGTGTCGCTGGCGAAGGCGACGATCTGGCTGAGCCTCACGTCGATCGTGGTCACCTTCCTCGTGGCGTTCTCCCGCCCGGACTACGGCAGCTGGGGCCTGGCCGAGTCGCTGGCCCTGCTCGGCGTGCTGTTCGTGGTGGCGCGCCGGGCCCAGCCGGGCTGGGCGGTGGCCGCGGTGATCAGCGCGGGCGCGGCGGTGAGCTTCCTGCCGCTGCGCGGCGGCCAGGACGCGTCGTTCGTGATCTTCGGGCTGGTCCAGGCGCTGGCCGCGGCCGCGGCCACCGGCCTGGGCGTCTACTTGCGCCTGGTGGAGAGCTCCCGGCAGCGAGCAGTTGACGCCGTACGCGCGGAGCAGCGCGCCGAGTTCGCGCGCGACCTGCACGACTTCATCGCCCACCACGTCACCGGCATCGTGGTGCAGGCGCAGGGCGCCAAGTTCATCGCCGAGCAGGACCCGCAGCGCGTGCTCAAGGCGCTCGACCAGATCGAGCAGGCCGGCGCCGAGACGATGGCGTCGATGCGCCGGATGGTCGGCGTGCTGCGCGACCCCTCGTCGAAGCCGGACGCCCCGCTGGCCCCGGTCGCCGGCGTGCACGACCTCGGGCCGCTGCTCGAGCAGTTCACCGCGGCCGGCGGCCCGATCGGCCGGCTGCACCTGGACGGGACGGTCGACGGGATCCCGGTGGAGGTGTCGACCTCGGCGTACCGGGTGGTGATGGAGGCGCTGACCAACGTCCGGCAGCACGCGGCCGGCGCCCGGGTGGCCGACGTGTGGGTGCGGCGCACGCCGGAGTGGTTGCTGGTGCGGGTGGCCAACGACGGCACGGCACGTCCGGCCGGTCCCCGGGAGCGGTCGGGGTACGGTCTCGTGGGCCTGACCGAACGGGTCCGCGCGGTCGGCGGCCGCATCTCGGCCGGGCCCGGGATCGAGGGCGGCTGGGTGGTCGACGCCGCGTTCCCGCTCAACGTGAAGGTGGACCAGTGATAAAGGTGCTGATCGCCGACGACCAGGCGATGGTCCGCACCGGTTTCGGCATGATCATCGGCGCGCAGCCGGACATGGAGGTCGTCGGCGAGGCGGCCGACGGCGTCGAGGCGGTGGCGCTGGCCCGCAAGCTCAAGCCCGACGTGGCCCTGCTCGACATCCGGATGCCCAAGATGGACGGTCTCGAGGCGCTGCGGCTGCTGGCCGGCCCCGGCGTCGCCGACCCGGTCAAGGTGGTCGTGGTGACCACATTCGACCTGGACGAGTACGTGCACCAGGCGCTGCGCAACGGCGCGGCCGGGTTCCTGCTCAAGGACTCCGGGCCGGCCCTGCTGGTCGAGGCGGTACGGGCCGCGGTGTCCGGCGACGCCCTGATCAGCCCGAAGATCACCGTGCGCCTGCTCGAGCACCTCTCGCTGCCCAAGCCGGTGACCGACGACGGCGGGCTGTCGCCGCGCGAGCTGGACGTGGTCAAGCTGGTGGCGCGCGGGCTGACCAACGCCGAGATCGCCGCCGAGCTGTTCATCTCGATCGGCACGGTGAAGACCCATCTCGGCAGCGTGCAGACCAAGCTGGGGGCGCGCGGCCGGGTGGAGATCGCGGCCTGGGCCTGGGAGCGCCGCCTCGTCGGGTGACTTTCTCAGCCAGCTGTCAGCCGATCGCGTCTTCCGGAGCCGCCGGGCGTATGGCAGGTTCAAGGTGGCCGGTTGTCCGCTCGGGGGGTTCCTCTATGCCACGCAGGGCCGCGATGCTCATCGTCGCGACGCTCGTGACCGGCGTGCTTGCCGTGGCGTCCCCGGCGCGGGCGGCGATCCCCTTCGCGCCGTGCCAGCCCGGCGGGCCGACGACCGCCGACAACCAGCTCGCCCGCGACCTGCGGCCGTCGATGACCGGCGCACGGCTGGGCCGCTCGGTGACCGGCTACCACATCTCCTGCGCCCGCGCGATCGTGGCGAACGTGCAGGCGCGCGGGCTCAACCAGCGGGCCGCCGAGATCGCGGTCACCACGGCCATCGCCGAGAGCACCCTGCACAACTACACGGTCGCGGTCGACCACGACAGCCTGGGGCTGTTCCAGCAGCGGCCGTCCAAGGGCTGGGGCCAGCCCGGCGAGCTGACCGATCCGCGCTACGCCACCCAGGCGTTCCTCAGCGCGATGATCCGCAAGCACACCGGCGACGGCTGGATGGGCGGCGACATCGGGCAGATCTGCCAGCGCGTGCAGGGGTCGGCCTACCCCGAGGCGTACGCGCCGGAGACGCGCGACGCCCAGCTCATCGTGGCGAGCCTGTGGCGGCAGACGGCCACGACGGCCGCCGCGGCGACAACGGCGGCGGCACGGCGGCCGGCCGGGCCGTTCCAGAAGGTGCTGATGGCCTCGGCCACCGGGTGGGGCGCGACCGACGACCGGCACGACGTCAGCGTGGCCGACTGGAACGGCGACCGCCGCCCCGACCTGGTGGTGGTGCAGCACTCGGCGACGACCACGGGCCGCACCGAGGTCTCGATCCTGGACGGCACGCCCAGCATCCCCGGCGCGGCCTCGAGCTTCCAGCGCCTGCTGCTGCGCACCGCCACGCCGCTGGGCCTGGCGGACGGGCGGCAGGCGTACACGACGGCCGACTGGAACGGCGACGGCCGCCTCGACCTCGTCGCGGTCCAGAAGTCGGGCACCGCGAGCGGCCGCACCGAGGTGCGGATCCTCGACGGAGCGACCAGCTTCCAGACCGTCCTGGTGCAGACCGCCACCGCGCTCTGGCCCACCGACGCCCGGCACGACATGGTCGTCGCCGACGTGAACGCCGACAAGGTGCCCGACCTGATCGTGGTCTACAAGTCCGACACGGCCAGCGGAAAGACCGAGATCCAGATCCTGGACGGCGCGTCGGGCTTCCAGCGCGAGCTGCAACACTCGGTGACCGCGCTCGGCGAGATCGACGCCCGGCACGAGGTGACCCTGGCGGACTGGAACGGCGACGGCCGACTCGACCTGGTCGACGTGCGGAAGTCGGGCACCAGGAGCCGCAAGACCGAGGTCCGGGTCCTGGACGGCGCGGCCGGCTTCGCCCGCGACCTGCGCAAGGCCACCGTCACCGCGATCGGGCCGACCGACGGCCGCAGCGACTTCTCGGTCGCCGACTGGAACGGCGACGGCCGACTCGACCTCGTGGTGGTCCAGAAGTCGGGCACGGCGACCGGCCGCACCGAGGCACGGGTGCTGTCCGGGGTGTAGCGCCCGGCGGCAGGGTGGCACACGATTACCCCTTCTCAGCGAATGTGGGCTCTGGCGATCTCCCTTACGCTTGGGATATCAACGGATTCGATTCGGCCACCACGGTGATCATCTCGATCTGGGTGATCATCGCTTTTCTGCTGCTCCCGGGCGGCTCCTTCCGGTACTGGACGGTCGCCTTCGTCGCCGTCCTGCTCGTGGTCGGGCTCGGCGACATCCTTGCGGTCCGCGCCCTTCTCACCGCCCTCCTCGCCCTGCACGTGGTCTTCGTCGTGCCCGCCGCCGCCCGCAGCGGCCAGCGCCGCCACCTGGGCATGGCCCTGGTCTCGGCCGTCCTGCTGGCCGGGCTGGTCATCGCGGGCGGCATCCGTTACTGGCTGCCGGCGCTGATCGTCGCCGCCGTCGTGGTGCCGTTCGGGGTCCCGCTCCTCTGGCGCCGCCCGCGCCGGACGACCTTCGAGGTGCGCTTCTGGCCGCGCCCCCGCCCGACCGGCGACCCGAGGCCGCCGTTGTCGGCACAGCACCCGGCCGATCCGGCATCACCGGCCGACCGCACGACACCGGCCGACCGCACCACGCCGGCCGACACCACCACACCGACCATGGGCACCACGCCGGGCGACAACGCCTTGCCGGGCGACAACACTTCACCGGCCAACCTCAGACCGGGAGACACCACCACACCGGGCGACACCACACCGGCCGCCGGGCTGCCTTCCCCCGGCACGAGCCGCCGTCCACACCGGCCGGGACGGCCGGCTCAGGGCGGCCGACGGCCACGTCAGCCCGGCGCGGAGAGCGACGAGCCGACCGGAAGCGAATCCGAAGGCGACGGACCGACGCCCGCCGGCAATGCCGCCGAGGGCCAGGAGCCGCCCACGGGCGACACGCAGCCGGGGTCATCGGCCACGGCGGAGGATGCCAAGTCGCCGGGGCCGCCGCCATCGCCGCAGGCGCGGAACACCCGTTCGTACCCGCCCGGGCAGCGGCCCGACCGGCGCCCGGCCGCCCAGCCCCGCCCGCAGCAGCGACGTAAACCACCCCCGGCGACCTGAGCGACACCTTGCCGGCGCGGCGCGGCGGCGCGAGATTCTCGCGCCGAACGGTGATTGCCGGGTCGGTGCCCCACGAAGGTGGGTTGTTCGTGCTAGGTTATCGTCGCTGTTTTGGTCTCCTTGGACGTCTTGACGCCTGATGGGTCTTCGCACCCGTCGGGCTTTTTTGCTCTTCCGGGGCGGTCAATGCCGCGCCCGAGTCTCCGCACGGTGCGGGGGCTCACATATTTCGGCAGGAGAAGGCATGGCCACCGGTACGGTCAAATGGTTCAACGGGGACAAGGGTTTCGGTTTCATCACCCAGGACGACGGCAGCGGTGACGTTTTCGCGCACTTCTCCGCCATCGCGACGTCGGGGTATCGCACCCTCGAGGAAAACCAGCGCGTCGAGTTCGACGTCGCGCAGGGCGCCAAGGGGCTCCAGGCGGAGAACATCCGCCCGCTCTGAGAAAACGGCCCGGCGACTCCCGTGAGGGCGCTGCCGGGCGTGGGTGACGGCCGGGCCTCCGCCGGTTGCAGATCCGCGACATCCGCGTGATCTCCCGGGGACGCGCCCGGCCGTCTCCGCTACATGCCCGCCGGCCGGGTGACGCTCACCGCGCGTTCACCGCGGTCACCCGCCGACCGATGGTCGCCCGGCCCACGGCGGCCACGCCCGGCGATGGCCGTGCGCCCCGGTTCGCGACGCCCGCACTGTGCGCCCACTCAGACGGGCCGGCACATGGACGCTCACCCCTGCGGGGCCGGCACATCGGACGCTCACCCGCCAGGGCGCTCACTGGGCGGCGGCCAGTGTCAGCAGCCGCCGCACCTGGGCCTGTCGCCGCTGGGTGACGGTGGCGGCCAGGGCCCGCGCGGGCGGGTAGGCGCCGCCGGACTCCTCCATCCGGGACGTCTCGACGCAATTGCCGAGATGCCCGAGGAGCAGGCTCACCGCCGTACGATCGAACTCTTGGCCGGATGACGCGGACCGCAACTCTTCGATGTCGGCCGCCCGCAGGGCGTGCAGTGCGCCGTGTCCCGCGTGCGCTCCGGCGGCGGGATCGGCCGTCAGGGGCTGCTGCCAGCCGAGCAGCCAGCGCCGCATCGTGCCGGACTCCTCCGTCCACTGGGCGCGCAGCTCGGCCGCGACGTCGCGGATCCGCGGGTCGGTGGCTCGCTCGGCCGCCGGCGCCGCCACCTGCTCCCCCTCGCCGATCTGCTCGAGGGCCATCTGCAGGAACATCACGTCGGCGGCGTTGAAAGCGGGCGCGGGCGGGGCCGCCGGCCGCTCCGGGGAGCAGCCGGCGACCAGCGCCAGGATCAGCGCGAGGCGGATCAGATGGCTAGCCACAGGGCGGGCACGTTGGGCGGCTCCCACCCGGCGATGGCGGTGTGCGCCTGCCGGCACCGGTAGGAGATGCCGTTGTAGGTGACCACGGCGCCCACGGCGTAGCTGGCGCCGGCCCGCCACGTGCCGGAGGGCGCGGTGGTCGGCGAGGTGGTGGGCGGCCGGGTCGTCGGGGCGGTGGTGGGCGTGGTGGTCGGCGGCGTGGTGGGCGTGGTGCTGCCGCCGCCGATGTTCACGTCCACACAGGAGTAGAAGGCGTTGGCCGTGTCGGCGATGTTCCAGCGGGCGAGGACGGTCTGCCGGCCGCTGAAGCTGCCCATGCTGACGGTGTGCTGCTTGGTGGCGCCGGGCTGCGCGCCGCCGTCGTTGAAGGACGCGAGCAGCGTGTTGCCGATGAAGTACTCCCACGTGCTGGTGGAGTGCCGGGCGGTGAGGATCCAGTTGAAGGTGACGGTCCGGCCGACGCCGGCAACCGGCCAGGCCTTGCTGTTGTCGTTGAGCACGGCGAACCGGGAGCCGCCACCGTTGCACTGCTTCGAGCCCTTGGGGGCCTCGACGCTCTGCGGCTCGTAGA
The DNA here is from genome assembly GCF_042664765.1 of Paractinoplanes rhizophilus. Taxonomy (NCBI): domain Bacteria; kingdom Bacillati; phylum Actinomycetota; class Actinomycetes; order Micromonosporales; family Micromonosporaceae; genus Paractinoplanes; species Paractinoplanes rhizophilus. The sequence goes on from NZ_JBHTBJ010000020.1 coordinate 72,923, forward strand.
CGATGTCGCCACAATTGGCGACGGCGCCGCTGGCGCAGTTGGCCTGGCGGCTGGGCGGGGACGAGATGTAGCCGTGCGCGGAGGCGGGGGCGACGGCCACCAGGAGCGAGGCGGCGGTCGCGGCGACGGTCAGTGCAGGGAGCAGGAATCTGCGTCTCATGAAGTACTCCTTCTTCATGGGGGATCGGCGGACTTGCGTCGATGGGGGTCGATGCAAGCTGCTCGTGGGGCCCAACATAAGTTAAAGAGTGTTAACAGTAAAGAGAGCTAACGAAGATTTTCGATGGGTCGTTAATCGGCTGCCCGCTCCCGGGTGATCCGTTACGTTCGGCCGGTGGAACCACTCACCGAGCAGCAGATCCGTGCGTCCTTCGTCAACTGCTCCAAGGGCGAGGCGGGCCGGATCAAGATGCCCGACCTGGCCGCCGTGCCCTGGCCCGACCTGGACTTCCTCGGCTGGACCGACCCCGGCGCCCCGCAGCGGGCCCTGATCGTGCTGCCGGGGCCGACCGGCGTCGTCCTGCGGCGGCCCGACTCCCGGCGCACCAGCATGACGCGGTCGAGCATGTGCCGGGTCTGTCACACCGGGCACACCGCCGACGGCGTGACCCTCTTCGTGGCGCCGCTCGCCGGCGCGGCCGGGCGGCAAGGCAACACGGTCGGCGAGTACATCTGCACCGACCTGGCGTGCTCGCTCTACCTGCGGGGCAAGCGGCAACCGCGCGGCCGCCTGGTGCGGCAGGAGGAGACGCTCACCCTCGACGAGCGGGTCGACCGGGCGATGACCACGCTCAACGGCTTCGTGAAGCGGGTGACCTCGGGCCGCTGATCCTCAGGTTCGTCGCCGGCCCGCCGATCTGTGGTCTTGTGCAGAACATCGGGGAGGTCCTCGACGCGCGCGCGGTGACGTCCGTCTTCCAGCCGCTCGTCGACATCGCGTCCGGCGGGGTGCTCGGCTACGAGGCGCTCAGCCGCGGCCCGGCCGCCGGCCCGTGGGAGTCCCCGGCCGCCCTGTTCGCGGGCGCCCGGGCGGTGGGGCGGGCGAATGAGCTCGACTGGATCTGCCGCGCCCGGGCGTACCGGAGCATCCTCGCCGCCGACGCCGACCCGGACCTCACCTGGTTCGTCAACATGGAGCCGGCCGCGTCGCGCGACGACTGCCCGGACGACCTGGCGCCGCTGGCCGCCGCGGCCGCCGACCGGCTGCGGGTGGTCACCGAGATGACCGAGCGCGCCATCGCCGACGACCCGTCCGGGCTGCTCGCCGCGACGGCCGCGTGCCGGTCGTCGGGCTGGGGCGTGGCCCTCGACGACGTCGGCGCCGACCCGATGTCGCTCGCGCTCATGCCGTTCGTGCAGCCGGACGTGGTCAAGCTCGACATGGGCCTGCTGCGCGCGCCGGGCGACCCGCACACCGCCCGGGTGGTGGCGGCGGTCGCCGCGTACGCCGAGGCGAGCGGCGCGGTGGTGCTGGCCGAGGGCATCGAGACGGCCGAGCACCTGGCCGTGGCGCGGGCCATGGGCGCGACGGTCGGGCAGGGCTGGTACTTCGGGCGGCCCGGACCGCTGCCGGCCGGGGCGCGGGCGGGGTCGCGGCTGCCGTTCCTGCCGGCGCCGAAACGCGACCGGCGCACGCCGTACCAGATCATCGCGGACCGTCGCCCGGCGCACGCGGCCACCAAGGCCCAGCTGATGCCGATGAGCCGGCATCTGGAGGCGTTCGCGGCCGACGGCCGCGAGCCGTGCGTGCTGCTCGCCTGCTTCCAGGAAGCACGGCATTTCACGCCGGCCACGGCCCGCCGCTTCGCCCGGATCGCTGGGCGGGCCCCGCTGGTCGCGGCCCTCGGCGCCGGCCTGGACGCGGAGCCGGCCCCGGGCGTACGCGGCGCCGGCCTCGACGACAACGACGCGTTGCGCGGCGAGTGGAACGTGCTGGCGGTCGGGCCGCACCGGGCGGCCGCGCTGGTCGCCCGCGATCTCGGCGACACCGGGCCGGACCCGGAGCGCCGCTTCGAGTTCGCGCTGACCCACGACCGGGCCCTCGTCCTCGAGGCGGCCCGGGCGCTGCTGGCGTGGCTGTCGCCGGCCCGGCTGCCCGCGCTGCTCGGTCAGCAATGATCGGCCGCCGCCTCGGCGCCACCCCCGAGGCGGGTCAGCCCGTGTGGCCGGCGACAAACGATGATGCGAGGAGCGGCGCGGCCCAGTGCCGGGGCCGCGCCGCTCGCACCGCCGATCAGGCCGCGACAGGAGCCTGCTCGGTGGCCGCGGTGGAGGCCGAGCCGCCGGACATGTGACGCAGGTACGCCGGCAGCGTGAGGAACTCGGGGCAGGTGCGCTCGGTGAGCAGCACCGTCAGCAGCGTCCGGGCCTGGCCGAAGCGCCGCGCCGCGTCCTCGTCGAGGGCCCCGGTCTCGCTGAGCACGTCGAGCTCCTCGCGCAGCATCCGGGTGACCAGGGCGGCCGAGACCGGCACGCCGTAGTCGGTCGGGGTGCTCGCGTGGATCCATTGCCAGAGCTGCGCGCGGCAGATCTCGGCGGTGGCGGCGTCCTCCATCAGGCCGCCGAGCGCGACCGCGCCACGACCGCCCAGCCAGGCGGCGATGTAGCGCAGCGCGACGCTGACGTTGTTGCGCAGCGCGACCTCGCTGACCTGCACGCCGGCCGCCTTCACTGTGCCATCCCGCGGCGGAAAACCGATGTCAACCCGGATTGAGAGCAGGTCGTCCCGGGTCACGCGCACGTCGTCGCGCTTGCGCACGATCTGGTGCGGCTCCTCGCCGAGCCACTGGTCGAACACCTCGCGGCAGGTCGCGACCAGGCCCGGGTGGGCGACCCAGGAGCCGTCGAAGCCGTCGCCGACCTCGCGCCGCTTGTCCTGGCGCACCTGGTTGAGCGCGCGCTTGGCGGCGACCGGGTCGCGGCTGGGCACGACGGCGGCCATGCCGCCGATCGCGTGGGCGCCGCGCCGGTGGCAGGTGCGGACCAGCAGTTCGGTGTACGCCCGCATGAACGGCGCCGTCATGGTGACCTGGGACCGCTCGGGCAGGACCACGTCCGGCCGGTTCTTGATCATGCTGAACAGGTAGTCCCAGCGACCCGCGTTGAGCCCGGCCGAGTGCTCGCGCAGCTCGTACAGGATCTCCTCCATCTCGAAGGCCGCGGTGATCGTCTCGATCAGCACCGTGGCGCGGATCGTGCCGCGCGGGATGTCCAGCTGCTCCTGGGCGAAGACGAAGACCTCGTTCCAGAGCCGGGCCTCCAGGTGCGACTCGAGCTTCGGCAGGTAGAAGTACGGCCCGCTGCCGTTGTCGATCTGGCGCTGCGCGCAGTGGAACATGTAGAGCCCGAAGTCGAACAGCGTGGCCGACACGGCCCGCCCGCCGATCCGCAGATGCGCCTCCGGCAGGTGCCACCCGCGCGGGCGCACCATGATGGTCGGCGTCCAGCCGTTGACCTTGTACTCCTTGCCGTCCGGCGCAGTGAAGTCCAGCGTGCCGTCCAGCGCGTCGCGCAGGTTGAGCTGGCCGAGGAGCACGTTCTCCCAGGTGGGGGCGGTGGCGTCCTCGAAGTCGGCCATCCACACCTTGGCGCCGGAGTTGAGCGCGTTGACGGTCATCTTGCGCTCGGGCGGGCCGGTGATCTCCACGCGGCGGTCGAGCAGGTCGTGCGCCGGCGCCGCCACCCGCCACGAGTCGTCCGCGCGGATCGGCGCGGTGGACGCCAGGAAGTCGAGCTCGTCGGTGCGGGTGGCCCGGCGGCGCCGGCGGCGCTCCAGCAGCTGCACCCGCTGGGCGCCGAACTCGCGGTCCAGCGCCACGACGAACGCGACGGCCCCGGGGGTCAGGATCTCGGCGTAGCGGCCGTCGGTCGTACCCGTGATGGTGACCTCTTCGTTGCCCATCTCAGAACTGCTCCGTCTCCGTCGAGCCCTTGAGGGCGGTGGTCGAGCTGTCCGGGTTGAGGGCCGTGGACACCGCGTCGAAGTAGCCGGTGCCGACCTCGGCCTGGTGCTTGGTCGCGGTGTAGCCGTCGGCCTCGGCCGCGAACTCGGCCTCCTGCAGCTTCACGTACGCGGTCATGCCGCTCTCGGCGTAGCCGCGGGCCAGCTCGAACATCGAGTGGTTGAGCGCGTGGAACCCGGCGAGCGTGACGAACTGGAACTTGTACCCCATCGCGCCGAGCTCCTTCTGGAAGCGGGCGATGTCGGCGTCGTCCAGGTTCTTCTTCCAGTTGAACGACGGCGAGCAGTTGTAGGCGAGCATTTTGCCCGGGTGCTCCTGGTGGACCGCCTCGGCGAACTCGCGCGCGAACTCGAGGTCCGGTTTCCCGGTCTCGACCCAGAGAAGATCGGCATAATCCGCGTACGCGACACCGCGCGCGATCGCCGGCGCGGGCCCGCTCTTGACCCGGAAGAAACCTTCGGCGGTGCGCTCACCGGTCAGGAACGGCTTGTCCCGCTCGTCGACGTCGGTGGTGAGCAGGTCGGCGGCGAGCGCGTCGGTGCGGGCGATGACCAGCGACGGGACGCCCAGCACGTCGGCCGCGAGCCGGGCCGCGTTCAGCGTGCGGATGTGTTGCGCGGTCGGGATGAGAACTTTCCCGCCGAGGTGGCCGCACTTCTTCTCGCTGGCGAGCTGGTCCTCCCAGTGCACGCCCGCGGCGCCCGCCTGAATCATGGCCTTCATCAGCTCGAACGCGTTGAGCGGGCCACCGAAGCCGGCCTCGGCGTCGGCCACGATGGGCGCCAGCCAGTCGCGCTCGTGCCGCTCATCGGGGTTTGCTCCGGGTTCTCCGCGCCGTCCGGAGGACCCGGCGCCGGCGGCATACCGAGCCGCGGTGTCGATCTGGTCGGCCCGCATCAGGGCGTTGTTGATCCGCCGGACCACGGCCGGCACCGAGTTGGCCGGGTAGAGCGACTGGTCCGGGTACGTATTTCCGGAAAGGTTGGCGTCGGCCGCGACCTGCCAGCCGGAGAGGTAGATGGCCTTGAGGCCGGCCCGCACCTGCTGGACCGCCTGGCCGCCGGTGAGCGCGCCCAGCGCGTTGATGTAGTCCTCGCTGTTCAGCAGCTCCCAGAGCCGCCGCGCGCCGCGCTCGGCCAGGGTGTGCCGCTCCTGGACGGTGCCGCGGAGCTTGACCACGTCGTGCGCGGTGTAGCTGCGCTTGATGCCGAGCCACCGGGGATCGCCGGCCCACGCCCTGGTGAGGTCCGCAGCGGTACCGCCCCTGACTTCGGTCAGCTGATCAGTCATTTCAAGTCCCTTCCAGTACGCCTGTCGCGTTGTTTTTGACTCTGACGTACGCCGCAAGAGGCCAGGGAGGCGTTTGTGACGAGAAGAAACGCGGAATTTCTGCTAACGTCAAAACCCGTGACGGCTTCACTTTCGGACGGCACCGTTGACCTGGTCACCCTCGGGCAGCGGCTGCGTCACCAGCGCAAATCCAAGGGCATGACGCTCGAGCAGCTCAGCGAGGCGGTCGGCCGGGCGCCGTCGCAGCTGTCGCTGATCGAGAACGGCAAGCGCGAGCCGAAACTTTCCGTGCTGCAGGGCATCGCCGCCGCGCTCGGCGTGCCGCTGCAGGATCTGCTGCGGGCCGAGGCGCCCAGCCGGCGGGCCGGGCTCGAGATCGAACTCGCTCATTTCCAGCGCGAGCAGACGTACGAAAGCTTGGGTCTGCCCTTGGTCCGCGGCGGCCGCAGGCTGCCGGCGGACGCCCTCGAAGCCCTCGTGGGTCTGCATCGCGAGCTGGCGCGGGTGCTCGCCGAGCGCAGCGCGACCCCCGAGGTGGCCCGGAAGGCCAACGCGCGGCTGCGGGACAACATGCGCGAGCGCGACAACTATTTCGCCGAGATCGAGGCGGCGGCCGCCCGGGTGTTGCAGTCGGTGCGATACACGACCGGGCCGCTGTCGCAGCGCGGCATCCTCGACATCGCGGCATCGCTGGGCTTCTCGCTGCACTACGTGAACGACCTGCCCGGCTCGACACGCTCGGTGACGGACCTGAAAAACCGGCGCATCTACCTGCCCCAGGTGGCCAGCGGCAAGGGCCACGACCCACGCGCGGTGGTGCTGCAGACGCTCGGGCATTTCGTGCTCGGCCACAACGACCCGTCCGACTACGGCGACTTCCTGCGCCAGCGCGTCGAGGCCAACTACTTCGCCGCCGCGCTGCTGATGCCGGAAAAGTTCGCGGTCGAGTTTCTCCGCGACGCCAAGGCCGACCGGGCCCTGGCCATCGACGATTTCCGCGACGCTTTCGGGGTCTCCTACGAAACCGCCGCGCACCGCTTCACCAACCTGGCGACCCACCACTTCGGGATCCCGGTGCATTTCACCCGGGTCCACGAGAACGGCATCGTCTACAAGGCGTACGAGAACGACGGCGTCCGCTTCCCGTCCGACGTGACCGGCGCCATCGAGGGCCAGCCGATCTGCCGCAAGTGGGCGTCGCGCACCATCTTCCAGTCCGAGGACCCGTATTCGTCGTTCTACCAGTTCACTGACACCTCGGCCGGCACGTACTGGTGCACCGTCCACATCGAGTCGACCCGCTCGGGCGAATTCTCGGTGACGGTCGGGACGCCGTACGAGCACGCCCGCTGGTTCCGCGGCGGCGACACGACGCGGCGGACGGTGTCGCGCTGCCCCGACCCGGACTGCTGCCGCCGGCCGCGGGCCGACCTGGTGGAACGCTGGTCGGGCAACGCGTGGCCGAGCGCCCGGGTGCATTCGCACCTGCTGGCGGCGTTGCCGCCGGGCACGTTCCCCGGGGTCGACAACCAGGACGTGTACGAGTTCTTGGAGCGCCGCGCCTAGACACCGCGGTGAACAACCACCTCACCGCCGTTGCTCACCTGCGGTCCTGCGCTGCCTTTGCTCTGCTCACCTGCGGTAAGCACAGCCCGGTCGCCTCGGGTCGATGCGGGCGAAGCGCCTCATCATGGACGCCCGCGCGCGCCCGGGCGCCTGGCGTGGGCGCTTCCTGTGGGTGAGCAGAGCAAGCGTTGCGAACACCCAGCTCAGACCACGGAACAGACCTGGGTCCCGGAACCTCGCCAGGTACCCGGTTCGAGCTCGCCGTGGCACCACGCGGCAGCTCGCCCACCTGGTGGGCGCGATGGCCGCCGGGGTCAGCCTGGGTCAGCCGGCCGGCGGGTGCTCCGTGACGTTCTGCAGGTAGAGGGGCTCGCCCAGCTTCTCGAGCAGGGCCAGCTGGGTCTCCAGATAGTCGACGTGGTGTTCCTCGTCGGCCAGGATGTCCTCGAAGATGCGGGCCGACGTGATGTCGCCGATCGAGCGCATGTACTCCAAGCCCCGGCGCAGCCGGTCGACGGCCTCGATCTCGACCTTGATGTCGCACTCGAACTGCTCCCTGACCGACTCGCCGATCCGCAGCGGGAACAGCCGCTGGAAGTTGGGCAGGCCCTCGAGGAACAGGATGCGGTCGGTGAGCAGCTCGGCGTGGCGCATCTCGTCGATCGACTCGGCCCGGGTGTGCTTGGCCAGCACGCCGTAGCCCCAGTTCTCCTGCATCTTGGCGTGCAGGAAGTACTGGTTGATCGCGGTGAGCTCCGCGGTGAGCTGCTCGTTGAGGAACTCGATGACCCGAGCGTCGCCGTGCATGCCTACCCCCAGATTCGGACTAATCGGGGGTAACTGTACGTTCCCGGACGGACTACGCGGCGTAGGGCAGCTGCGTGTCGCCCGCCTCCTCCTCGATCAGCTCGCAGATGCGATCGAGGCAGCTTCCGCAGCCGGTGCCGGCCCCGCACGCGTCGCCGACCGACTCCTCGGAGCGCGCGCCACAGCGGATCGCGGAGCGAACCTCGTTCTCGCGAACCATCTGGCAGACACAGACGTACATGGGCGGCGTTCCTTCGTCGGTAAGGCTTACCTTCGTAAGGCTGCCCTAAAATGCCCGTTCACGCAAACCCCGCACTGCCCGCGGCGGTCACAAGATCATCGGATTCGGTCATCGGTGACCTAGCGGTCCCGGTGGGATGCTGAGGGTCATCCCCGAACCACCGCCGGGAGGTCACCGAAGATGCTGCCGCTGCGCACCGCCACGCTGTCCGACCTGAAGGATCTCGCCGTCCCGACCTACGACCGGTCGCGGTTGACAACCGGGATCGTGCACTTCGGGGTGGGCGGTTTCCACCGCGCCCACCAGGCGATGTACCTGGACCGGCTGATGAGCGCGGGCACGGCCCACGACTGGGCCATCTGCGGGGTGGGGGTGATGCCGGCCGACCGGCGCATGCGGGACGTGCTGCGGGCCCAGGACGGGCTGTACACGCTGGTGGTGAAGGCGCCCGACGGCGGGCTCGACGCGCGCGTCATCGGGTCGATCGCCGAGTACCTCTACGCCCCCGACGACCCGGAGGCGGTGATCGAGAAGATGGCCTCCCCCGGCGTCCGGATCGTCTCGCTGACCGTCACCGAGGGCGGGTACAACTTCAACGCGGTGACCGGCGAGTTCATGGCCGACAACCCGGACGTCCGGCATGACCTGCAGCCGGGCGCGTCGCCGCGCACCAGCTTCGGTCTGATCACCGCCGCCATCGAGCGGCGCAAGGCCCGCGGTCTGGCGCCCTTCACCATCATGAGCTGCGACAACATCCAGGGGAACGGGGAGGCGGCGCGGCGGTCCTTCGTGGCGTACGCCCGATTGCGCGACCCGGGCCTGGCCTCCTACGTCGCCGAGAACGTCAACTTCCCGAACAGCATGGTCGACCGGATCACCCCGGTGACCACCGACGACGACCGCGAGCAGGTGCGCAAGCGGTTCGGCGTGGACGACGGCTGGCCGGTGGTGTGCGAGCCGTTCACGCAATGGGCGCTGGAGGACAGATTCGGCAGTGGGCGGCCGCCGTTCGAGGACGCCGGCGTGCAGGTGGTGCCGGACGTCGAGCCGTACGAGCTGATGAAGCTCCGCCTGCTCAACGCCTCGCACCAGGGGCTGTGCTACTTCGCCTGGCTCGCCGGATACCGGCTGGTCCACGACGCGGCGCAGGACCCGCTCTTCGCGCGCTTCCTCCTGGCGTACATGGAACGGGAGGCCACCCCGACGCTGGCCGAGGTCCCCGGGGTCGATCTCCGCGAATACCAGCATCAGCTGATCGACCGGTTCTCCAACGCGCAGGTACGCGACACCGTCGCGCGGCTGTGCGCGGAAAGCTCCGACCGGATCCCGAAGTGGCTGTTGCCGGTGATCCGGCGAAACCTGGAGACCGGCGGCGAGATCCTGCTGTCCACCGCGATCGTGGCGTCCTGGGCCCGGTACGCCGAGGGCGTCGACGAGCAGGGACGGCCGATCGAGGTGGTCGACCAGCTCCGCGATCGGCTGGTGGCCAACGCCCGGCGGCAACGGTCGGAGCCGCTCGCGTTCATCGAGGATCGGGAGGTCTTCGGTGATCTGGCGGACGACGAGCGCTTCGTCTCGGCGTACACCTCGGTCCTGGGAAGCCTGCACCGCAAGGGAGCGAAAGCGACCCTCGAAGATCTCGTGTCGGGTCTGGTATAGCTCCGGCTTGTGCCGGGGTGTCAGCATGAGCCGGTGACCCTGCCGCTGCGTGTCAACGTCGCGCCGGAGCGGGCCGAGGCCGCCCCCGGCGACAACCTGCAGTTCGACGTCACCGTGCGCAACGCGAGCGACATCGTGGAGCACTACGGCGTCGAGATGCTCGGCCTGCCCGACGGGGCGACCGTGCGTGCCGAGCCCGAGGTCGCCAAGCTGCGCCCGGCCGAGAGCGCCACCCTCACCGTGCGCGTGACTCTGCCGGTGCAGCCGCCGCCACCCGCGGGAACGTATGTGGTGGGCGCGCTGGTGCGCTCGCCCTACCGGCACGATGTCTCACGCTGCGTCGAGGTGCCGATCCAACTGGCGAGCGTCGAGCAGATCACCCTGCGGACCACGCCCGAGGTGGTCAACGGCGGGAAGTCCGGCCAATTCACCGTCGAGGTGTCCAACGGCGGCAACGCGCCGGTGCGGCTGCTGCTGAACGCGACCGACCCCGAGCGGCGGGTCAGCGCGGTGTTCCAGCCGGCCTATCTGGACCTGCCGCCCGGGGTCGCGGCGCGGGCGTTGCTGGCGGTCTCGGCGCCGTTGCCGTGGAATCGCGAGAAGCAGCGGCAGTTGACCATCACGGCCGCTCCCGAGGTGCTGGGCGCCACCCCGGTGACCGGTACGGCGTCGTTCGTGCAGCAGCCCCGGTTCGCGTCGAAGTTCGCGAAGTTCGGCGGGATCGCGGCCGGGGTCGTCGTGCTGGCGGCCGCCATCGCGGTGCCGGCGTTGCTCGCCCGCGGCAACGACAAGCCCTCCCCCACGGCCGCCGTCCAGCCCGCGCCGACCGTTCCGGCGGCGCCGACCGGGGCCCAGCAACAGCAGCAGGCCAGCGCGGCGCCGCCGGCCACCTCGGCCGCCGCCTCGGCGGCGCCGGCCGCCACGAACTCCGCGGCCGCCGCCACGTCGGCCGCGCCGCCACCGGCCACGGACCCGCCGGCGAACAACGGCGGCGGGCTGCGCGAGGTCGACCTGACCTCGCCGCCGGACGGCGTCGTGCCGTCGGACGCGTTCCGCAACCAGGGCTTCCTGGTCAGCGCGGACCCGGGGACGATCGCCGTGCCGGGCTGCGAGAACGCCCGCAGCGCGGCGGTGCTGACCGATCAGGCCAGCAACCGCCGGTTCCTGACGTCCAGCTCGCCGGACGACCCGACCAGGTGCCACGAGGTGCCGCTGCTGCTGGACTTCCTGCCGGGCGGCCAGGCCGGCGCGGTGCAGGTGATCCCGGTTGTGCCGAACTCGCTGGAGATGGAGGCGACGTTCGTCGACCTGACCCGCCAGCCTGCCCCCGGCCTGGTGGTCACGGCCGAGCTGGCGAAGGCGCACGGCGGGGTCGACTACGTGACGATCAAACCGGCCGCCGCGGGCGCGCCGGTGGCCGTGTCGAAGCTGCGCTTCGCCCCGGTCGGCTGAGCGTTTTCGCGGCCGGCGTCGGCATAGGCTCCGGGCATGCGGGTGGCTTTTGCGAGCGACGACGAGAACGAGACGACGCGGGCGGTGGTCAAGGCTCTGGCCGATGACGGGTACGAGGTCATCGGGCCGGACGGGTCGCCGGGCTGGCCCGACCTGGGGCGCTTCGTCGGGCAGGCGGTCGTCGACGGGCGGGCCGACTACGGCGTGGTGATGTGCTGGACCGGCACCGGCACGGCGATCGCGGCCAACAAGGTGCCCGGCGCGCGGGCGGCGCTCGCCTGGGACCCGTGGATCGCCCGCGGCGCCCGGCTGTGGAACGACGCGAACGTGCTGGCGATGAGCCTCAAACGGCTCGCGCCGGACGTCGCGGTCGAGGTGTTGCGCGCGTTCCTCGAGACCCCGCGGCCGGATCCGGACGAGGCGGAGAGCATCGCCCGGCTCCGGAGCCTGGACCGCCCCCGGTGACGCCGCCGCCGGCCATCGGCGGTCCGGCCCCGGCCGACGTCAGCGCGATGTCCGAATCCCGCCAGCATGCGGGCGCCGCCGGCGGCAGAGTTGACCGGGAACGAAGCCGACCGCGAAGGAGACGACGATGACCGCCTGGACCACCATCACGAGCCCGGTGGGCGAGCTGCTCCTGGTGGGCGACGGGGCCACGCTGACCTCGCTGTCCATGCCGGGCCGGCGGAACGTGCCGGCCGGCGCGCGCCGGGACGCGGCCCCGTTCGCCGGCGTCATCCGCCAGGTGGCGGCGTACTTCGCCGGCGAGCTCACCCGGTTCGACATCCCGTTCACCCCCGGCGGCACCGACTTCCAGCGGCGCGTATGGCACGCGCTGGAGGGGATCCCGTACGGCACGACCACCACGTACGGCGCCCTCGCCGCGCGGCTCGGGCTGCCGCGCGACCGGATCCAGGCGCTGGGCGCGGCGGTCGGCGCGAACCCGCTCCTGCTGGTGCGCCCGTGTCACCGCGTCATCGGCGCGGACGGCTCGATGCGCGGCTACGCCGGCGGGGTCGAGCGCAAGGTTCAACTCCTCACCCACGAGGGCGCGCTGCAGCCCGCGCTCCTCTGAAGTCCGGTCCCCGGGCCGTTGCGGACAGCGGCCGCGCGCCCTTGCCGGGTGCGCGGCCGCATCGCGGGAGCGGGTCAGGTCGCCAGGAAGGATCGGATCCGGGTGAGCGTGACGGTGTCGGCCAGGTAGCCGATGTGGGTCTGGCACACGACGTAGTTGTTGGTGGCGCCGCTCAGCACGGTGCTGGTGAACGGGATGATGATGCCGTCGCACGGCGAGTACCACGTCGCGTAGCGGGTGCTGCCGGGCGTCTCGTCGCCCGCGCTCAGCGTGCGAATGAACGACGAGCCCGGATACATCTGCTGGCAGGTGACGAAGGCCAGGCAGGCGGCGGCGTACGTGGTGCCGTGGTTGGCGCCGGCGATCGAGGCCAGGTGCCGGACGTACTGGGCGCCGCCCAGCTGCTTGAGGTACCACAGGCTGACCAGGCCGCCCATCGAGTGGTTGACGATGTCGACCTGCGCGGCGCCGGTGCGGGCCCGGACCTGGCTGACGTAGCTGGCCAGCCCCTGGGCGTTGGTGATGTTGTTGCCGTACGAGTTGTACTCGTACGCGAACAGCTGGCTGCTCGAGTACCCGCCGGCGCGGAACACCGACATCGCGGTGGTCCAGTTCGAGGCGCTGCCGGTGTAGCCGTGCACGAAGATCACCGGGGTGCCGGGGGCGGCGGCCGCCGGCGGAGCCGGGCTCAGCGCGAGCGCGGCCAGCACGGCGGTGAGGAGGACGACGAGACGACGCATGAAACCCTCCAGGAAGTTCGGGGTTTCTGCATCCTCCGTGCATCAAGAGGGGTCACGCATCGGCGAAATCGCCGGTGGTCGATGTCAGCGCCGGTCAAATCCTCGACACCCGGATCGGCGGGGTACGGGAGCGTTTTCAATACAGTCGGGGGCATGACGACACCGGTGATCATCGACTGCGACCCCGGGCACGACGACGCGCTGGCCCTGCTCCTCGCGCTCGGCAGTCCTGGCCTCGACCTGCTGGGCGTCACCACCGTCGCCGGCAATCAGACGCTCGAGAAGACGACCCGCAACGCCCAGCGGATCCTCGCGCTCGCCGGCGCCGGCACGATTCCGGTCGCGGCCGGCGCCGGCCGCCCACTCGTCGGCGCCCTCACCGTCGCCGCCGACATCCACGGCGAGTCCGGGCTGGACGGACCCGACCTGGACGGACCGGTCGCCGAGGTCGCCGGCGTGCACGCGGTCGAGCTCATGCGGCGGCTGATCCGGGCGCGGGACGAGCCGGTCACGCTGATCGCCACCGGGCCGCTGACCAACGTCGCGCTGCTGCTGAGCCTGCATCCCGAGGTGCTGCCCCGGATCGCGGAGGTGGTCTTCATGGGCGGCTCGACCGAGCGCGGCAACACCACGCCGTACGGCGAGTTCAACATCGTCACCGACCCCGAGGCGGCCGACATCGTGCTGCGCTCCGGCCTGCGCACCACGATGATCGGGCTGAACGTCACGCACCAGGCCCTGGCGACCGACGAGATCATCGCCGAGTTCCGGGCCATGGACACCCGGGTGGGCAGCGTCTGCGCCGAACTGATGACGTTCTTCGCGGACGCGTACCGGCGGAACTTCGGGTTCGGCCACCCGCCCGTGCACGATCCGGTGGCGGTCGCGCGGGTGATCGACCCGGCGATCGTGCGGACCGAGAAGGTCGCCGTCGCGGTCGAGCTCGCCGGCACGTACACCCGCGGCGCGACCGTCGCCGACCTGCACCGCCGCACCGGGCGTGAGCCGAACGCGGACGTCGCGGTGGGCCTGGACGTGGAAAGTTTCTGGCGCCTGCTGATGGCGGCGGTGCGCAACGTCAGTACTGCAGGTACTGCCGGGTCAGTTTCGCGACCTTCTGCACCAGCGTGATGCCGCCCTCCATCGACTTGTTGTCGTGCGAGAGCACGGCCACCGCCACGTCGACGTCGTCCGAGGTCACCCGGCCGATCGTGTTGACCGCCCAGAGCCCGCCGTCGGCCGAGCGGGTGTCCCAGCCGTTCTTCACGATCGCGGTCTCGCCGGTCTTGGCGATCGACGGGACGCCCCAGTCCTGAGCCGAGCTCACCGTGCTCATCAGGGTGAAGGCGGTCTTGCGGGAGCCGGCGTCGAGCGGGCCCTTGGTGTCGGCCAGCTCGGCGAGGAGCCGGATCTGGTCGTCGGCGGTGGTGCGGGTCAGGCCCCACGAGCTGTTGACCACGGTGTGGGTGAGACCGAGCCGCTTGTTGCACTTCGTGAGGCCGCTGCGGGCACCGACCCGCTGGAACAGCGACGTCGCCGCGTTGTTGTCGCTCAGCCGGATCATGGGCTTCGCCAGGGCCATCTCGGTCTTCGTCGGCTCGCGCCCGGCATCCTGGTCCGTCAACAGCACGCAGGCGAGGATCTGGGCCTTCACGATGCTGGCGGTGTCGTATTTCTCGGCGCCGCGGTAGGCGTACTTGGCACCGGTTTTCCGGTCGAGAACCGCGACGGAGAACTCGGGCGAGGTGGCGTCCAGCTTCCGGAGCGCCGCGTCGAGGGCCTTGACCTGCTTGTCCCGCTTGGCCTTGGCCAGTTCCTCGGGACTGGGGCCGGTGGGCGACGGGGACGCGGCGGCCGACGAGGGCTTGTCGCCGTGGATCAGCGAGCTCGGCGACAGGCTGGTGGCGGCGTCCGTCCCGCCGAGGCCCAGGGCGATCAGGCCCCCGCCGCCGAGGATCACGGCCGCGGCCACAGCGAAGATCGCGATTCGGTTGCCACGCACCCGTGCATACTGCCGCACCGCCCGGCGCTCATCAAACTAGGCTGTTTTCGTGGTGCGGAGGCGGGTGCTGGTCTCGGGCGTCGTGCAGGGCGTCTTCTTTCGCGACACCTGCCGCCGGGTGGCCGGCCAGCAGGGGGTCGCGGGCTGGGTGCGAAACTTGCGGGACGGGCGGGTCGAGGCGGTTTTCGAGGGTACGGCGGAAAATGTCGACCGGCTCGTCGCGTGGTCGCGGCGTGGCCCGGCCGACGCCGAGGTCACCGGCGTCACCGTCGCGGAGGAGCCGCCCGAGGGGCTGACCGCCTTCGAGATCCGCTAACCCAGCGGGAGCCGCATGACCACCCGGCGTGGTGACGGGCGCGCGATCACGGTGAAGCCGCACGCCGCGAACAGGCCCTCGGTGCCCAGGTAGCGGTCGTCCTTGTGCGGCCCCGGCCCGGCCAGCGGAAAGCCCTCCACCGCGGTGGCGCCCTGCGCGCGGGCGGCGTCGACGGCCGCCTCCAGCAGAAGTTTCGTGGTGCCGCGGCGACGTTCGCCGACGCGGACGAAGAAGCACGGCACCATCCAGACCTCGCCGTCCTCCGCGGCGTCGCGCGATTTCATCAGCGGCGATCGCAGCACCCGCGCGTAGCGGGAGCGCGGGCCGATCGCGCACCAGCCCACCGGCCGGCCGGCGTCGTAGGCGAGCACGCCGAACGGCTCGCCGGACGACGAGACCGCCTCCTCGAACCGGGTGCGGTTGAGACCGCCCCAGCCCTGGTCCATCTCCTTCGAGGAGAGCAGAAACCACATGCAGTAGCAGGCTCGCATCGTGGCGTTGCTGTCGAAGAGCGCGCCGAGATCGGGCAACACCTCGGCGCCGACTTGCCGGAATTCCACGAAATCTCCTAGCTTCGCAACCTCTTGAGGGCGGCCCGCACGTCGGCCTCGGCGACCACCCGATCGGTGCCGGCCGCGCCCGCGCACGCCTCGTCGAGCAGGTGCGTCGCCGACGCCGGGAGCGTGCCGAGGTGCTCGGCGGCGAGCGTGGCGCAGAGCGGGAGCGCGGCGTCGTCGATGCGCACGTCGTGGTGCGCCTCGTAGCGGGGCCGCACCGCGGCGAGCATCTCGGCGGCGGCCGGCGCGCTCGGCGTGCTCACCGCAACTTTCTGCAGCAGATGCGAAAGCCGCGGGTCCAGCTTCTCGTAGGCGTCCGGCGACGACGTCGTGATCAGCTGAAGCTCCTGGCGTTCCAGGGCGGCCCGCACGAACACGGCGAGCAACGGACCGTGATCGCCGGGCAGGCCCTCGAACGGCGCCAGCTCCTCGGTCAGCACGACGGCGTCGCGCAGGGCGGCGAGCAGCGCGGTGATCCGCCACTCCGCCTCGGCGCGGGTGTCGGCGCCCACGGCGACCAGTGCGAAATCGACGGCGTACACCTTGGCGCCGGACGACGACGCGAATCCCTCGGCCACCGCCCGCCGGCCCGCGCCCGGCGACCCGACGAGGACCGCGCTGTTGCGGGTGCGCCGGCTGATCACCTGCCGCAGCCGCTCGATCTCCGCGTCCCGCCCCGCGACCGGCCGCGGGTCCACGACGCGGGCGTACCTCTCCAGCACCGGGACCGCGCGCGCGAACGCCCGCAGCGGACCGGGCGCGGGCATCGACGAGGTCATCGCCGTCACATGCGTGACCGGGGACGGCCCGGCCGAGCCGGCCGGCGGCGCCGCCAGCACCCGGCGCCGGATCTCGCCGGGGTCGGCGCCCAGCCCGGTGACCACCCGCACCGCCGCGCTGTCGGTCTGCCGTAGCAGCCCGAGCAGCAGGTGCTCGACGCCGATGGTGCCGTCGCCGATCTCCTTCGCCTCGAGCATCGCCTGCTCGAGGGTCTTCTTGGCCGGCGGCGTGAACGGAATGTGCCCGCTCGCCTCGCGCTGCCCCCGGCCGACGGCCTCCTCGACGCGCGCGCGGACCTGGTCGGCGGAGAGCCCGGCCGCCGCCGCGACGTCGCCCTGGTCGAGCAGCCCGAGCAGCAGATGCTCGGTGCCGATGTAGTTGTGCTGGAGCAGGCGCGCCTCCTCCTGCGCCAGGACGACGACCTGACGCGCCTGACTGGTGAACTTCTCGAACATGTGGCGCCTCCCGAAGCCGGTAGGGGCAGCATCGACGGTACGACAAAGCGGGCCGGCGTTTCGCTCCCGTCCCGGCCGGCGCTGCCGATAGGCGCGTCGGGAGGGTCGATGGGCGAGGTGACGCGACAGGCGGCGAGGCTGCTCGAACGGGCGCAGAGCGGGCACGCCCGCGCGGTGCTGGGCGAGGCCGAACGCGTCCTGGCGGCGCGCACCGGCGACATCGCCGACGGGCCGGCCTGCATGCATTTCGTCCGGGCCATCGCCCTGGTCAACCTCGGCGATCCGGACGTGTCGCTGCCCGCGCTCGACCTGATGGCCCGCGCCGCCGAGCGGGAGGACAGCCCCGGCTGGCTCGCCTGCGCGCTGGCCACCCGGGCCGCACACCACCTGCGGCGCGGCGACGCGTACGAGCTCGACGACGTGCTGCACGACCTGGTCGCCGCGGAGACCGTGGCGGTCGGCGAGACCGAGCCGATCGCCGCGGTCAACGCCCGGGTCGCGGTCGCCATCGGCTACTTCGAGCTGCGCCTCTACGAGCGGGTCGGCCCGCAGTACGACGCCGCGTACGAGATGAGCCCGCCCGGCAGCGGGAACCGGGCGATGTGGCTGTTCAACCAGGCCGAGATGCACCTGTTCTGGGCCTTGGAGCTGTACCAGGTCGGGCAGGTCGCCGAGGCCGAGTCGCACACCGCCGCGGCCGAGGACTTCGCGCTGCGGGCGGCGGCGGAGGCGGACGGGCCGGACGCCCCGGCCTGGCGCGACTACGCCAGGCTCGCGGCCGCGTGCGCGAAAGCGGACCGGGACGACCCGGCCGGCGCGGCCGTGGAGATCGCCCAGGCCCTCGCGGCGCTGACCGCCCGCGGGGTGAGCCCGGCGGCGCTGGCGTACTCGCGGCCCTTCCACGCGGTGGCGCTGCTCCGATCCGGGCGGGAGGCGGACGCCCTCGCGGTGCTGGAGCGCGCGGTGGCGGACCTGCCACCGGACGCCGGCTGGCTCATCGAGTCGGCCACCCACCGCACCCGGGCGGTCCTGCTGGCCGCGCGCGGGTCGCGGGACGCGGCGGTCGGGCTCTCCTACGGGGACACGCTCGCCGCGCAACTGTGGCGGCAACGTTCGCGCACGCTGCAGACGGTCACCGCGATGAAGTCGCTGGAGCTGTTGCGCCGGCAGCACGAACAGACGGCCCGGGCGGCGGCGCTGGACGCGGTGACCGGGATCGCCAACCGCGGCGCGTTCGACCGGGCGGTGCGGCAGGCCCAGGCCCGGCCGGCCGACCTGGTCACGGTCGTGCTGGTGGACACCGACAAGTTCAAGCAGATCAACGACGCGGCGGGGCACGCGGCCGGGGACGCCGCGCTGCGGGCGATCGCGACCGCCCTGGCGGCCCAGCTGCGCCCGGAGGATCTGCTGGCCCGCTTCGGCGGCGACGAGTTCGCGGCCCTGCTGCCGGGCGCGGATGCCGATCTCGCCGTGGCGATTGCCGAGCGGATGGTGGCGGCCGTCCGGGACATCCCGGACTGTCCGGCGACGATCAGCGTCGGGGTGGCGGCCGCGGCCGCCATCGATCTTCCGGAGACGCTGCGCCGCGCCGACGAGGCCATGTACCGGGTGAAACGGCGCGGCGGCGACGGCGTCGAGTCGTTCGGGGATCAGGCGATGCGCGCGGCCTGAGCGGCCGCGGCCCCGGAGGCCCGGCAGTGACGCCGGTCACGTCGCGTCACGCCGGGGCGGGCGGTTCTCATCTCGCGGGCATGACAGACATCGTGATTCTCGGCGCCGGTTATGCCGGCATGGCGGCGGCGATCCAGCTGGCCGCCCGCAAGATCCGGCCGGCCGCGGGCGACGCTCAGCTTTCCGCGGGCGACGCTCAGCTTTCCGCGGGCGACGTCCGGGTGACGCTGGTCAACGCCGGCGACCGGTTCACCGAGCGGCTGCGGCTGCCGATGGCCGCGACCGGGCAGGAGGTCGCCGAGCTGCGCATCCCGTCGTTGCTGGCCGGCACGGGCGCGCGCTTCGAGCAGGGCTGGGTCACCTCGGTCGACCTCGATCGGCGCACGGTTTCGCTCGAGGACCGCAAAATCAAATTCGACTTTCTGGTGTACGCCCTGGGCGCCGTCCCCGACACGTCGTCCGTCCCCGGGGCGGCAGAGCACGGCTACACCGTCGAGGACGCGGAGCTGCTGCCGTCGCGGCTGGCCGCGGCGAAGCACGTGGTGGTCGGGGGCACCGGGCTGACCGGCGTCGAGTCGGCCGCCGAGATCGCCTCGCGGTACCCGTCGGCGACCGTCACGCTGGTGGGCCGGTCGGCTCCGGGCGCGACCATGAACCCGCGGGCCGGGGACTATCTGCGCCGGGCCCTCGCGCGGCTCGGTGTGCGCACGGTCCAAGGCGAGATCGACAAGGTGCTGCCCTCGGGCGTACGCGTCAATGGGGTCTTTCTGCCCGGCGACGTCTTCCTGTGGGCGGGTGGCACGAAAATTTCTCCGCTCGCCGCGGGCATCGAGACCGACGCCCGGGGGCGCATCGTCACCGATGAGGCGCTGCGGTCGGTCTCGCACCCGTTCGTGTGGGCGGTCGGCGACGCGGCGGCGATCCGACAGCCGTACGGGATCATGCACGGCACGTGCCAGGGCGGCATGCCCACCGGGGTGCACGCGGCGCTGTCGATCATTCGCACGCTGGCCGGAAAGGAGCCCAGAAAATTTCGGTTCGGCTACTACCACACCCCGGTCAGCCTCGGCCGCGGCGACGGCGTGGTCCAGTTCACCCACGGCGACGACAGCCCGCGCCGCTTCTACCTGACGGGCCGGCTCGCCGCCCGCTACAAAGAAGTGGTGACCGCGTCGCCCTGGCCCACCTACCGCCGCATGAAGCGGTTCCCCGCGTCGGGCGCGTTCTGGCCGCACGGGAAGCGCTCATGACCGGCGACCGCGCCGCCGGTGTCTTCGATCGGCACCGCAACCTCCTGTTCGCCGTCGCCTACCGCGTCCTCGGCTCGGCCGCCGACGCCGAGGACGCGGTGCAGGACGCGTGGATCCGCTGGTCGTCGGCCGACCGCTCGGAGGTGGCCGACCCCAAGGCGTATCTCGCCCGCATCGTCACCAACGAGGCCCTCGCCCGGCTGCGCGCGGCTCAGCGGCGGCGCGAGGTCTACGCCGGGCCGTGGCTGCCCGAGCCGATCCTCACCGACTCGCCGGCCGACCCCGACTCGGTCTCGATGGCGATGCTCGTCGTGCTGGAGACCTTGAGCCCGCTCGAGCGGGCGGTCTTCGTGCTGCGCGAGGTCTTCGACTTCAGCCACGCCGAGATCGCCGCCGCGGTCGACCGCTCCGAGGAGTCGGTGCGGCAGGCCGCGCATCGGGCTCGCGCCCACGTCACGGCCCGGCGGCCGCGCTTCGCCGCCACCCGGGCCCAGCAGCGGGAGGTGACCGACCGTTTCTTCGCCGCCGCCACCGGCGGTGACGTGAACGCGTTGATGGAGCTGCTGTCGCCGGACGTGACCCTGTGGACCGACGGCGGCGGCAAGGTCCGCCAGGCCCTGCGCCCGGTCGTCGGCGCCGCGGTCGTGGCCGCCTGGTTCGCCTCGCTCGGCACGGCCACCTACCAGGGCGTCGCCCCGGCCGACATGAGCGCGGCGCCGGCCGAGATCAACGGCATGCCGGGCATGGTCTTCCGCGGCCACGGACGGGTGATCGCCACGATCACGCTCGACATCTCCCCGGACGGCCGGGTGGTCGCCATCCACAACGTCGCGAACCCCGACAAACTCGGCGCGGTGGCAAGTGGCGACCATTACCGGGTATAGCGGAGGCTCATGCGGCTCCCACTACGCCTGACCTCGCTGGCGGCCGGCGCGATCCTGCTGCTCGCGCCGTCCGCCCTGCTCGCCGTCCTGGTCGTCGGCCGGGTCGGCTGGCTCGACCGGCTCGACCGGTCGGTGACCGACGCCCTGCACGGCTTCGCGCTGGACCACCCCGCGTGGGTCGACGCCATGACCTGGTGGAGCCTGGTCTTCCACCCGAACACGTGGCGGGTGGCGGCCGTGGGCTTGGTGATCTGGCTGGCCCGCCGCCGGCGCTGGCCGCCGGCCTGGTGGGTCGCCGTCACGATGGCCGCCGGCGGCATCCTCGGCGGCCTGCTCAAGCTCCTGGTCGGCCGGGACCGGCCGGACCTGCTCGACCCGGTGGCCCGCGCGACCGGCTACTCGTTCCCGTCCGGCCACGCGCTGAACAACGCGCTCGGCGCCGCCGTCTTCCTGATCGTCCTGCTGCCGTACACGGCGGGCCGGCCCCGCGCCCGCTTCTGGCTCTGGGCCGCCGCCGTCGCGATCCCGCTGGTGACCGGCCTGAGCCGGGTGGCGCTCGGCGTGCACTGGACCAGCGACGTCGTCGCGGGCTGGCTGCTCGGCGTCGCGGTCGCGCTGATCGCCCGGCGCGGGCTGCCCGCCGGCCGCCGGGAGCTATCGAGGGAAAAGGTCGCGGATGGTGACGGGATCGGATCCGGCAACGCATAGAAGGGCGGCGAACCGGGTAGAGCGCGATCCATGCCCGAGACCGCAGCAGCCGCACGAAACTATGTGGATCTGCCCCATGTCGCCGCCGTGGCCAAGCGAATCCTGCTGCCCGTCGCCGCGCTCCTGCTCGCGATGATCGGCCTCGGGCTGCTGGTCACCAGGGTGCTCGGCGACGTGTGGCCGTTCACCGCCGAGGACGGCGTCAACCGGTACTTCGCCGCCCACCGCGACGGCCCGCTCAACGTGCTCACCGAGATCTTCAGCCTGATCGGCAGCACGCCGGTCATCATCGCGGTCACCGGCATCGCCGCCGTACTCCTGCTGCGCAAGCTGCGTAGCTGGCGCGAGCCGCTGTTCCTCTGCGCCGCGGTCAGCGCGCAGGCGATCGTCTTCTTCTTCACCACCCTGGTGATCGACCGGCAGCGCCCCGCCGTCAAGCACCTGGACGACTCCCCGCCGACCTCGAGCTTCCCGTCCGGCCACACGTCGGCGGCGTTCGCCCTCTACGCCGGCCTGGCCCTGGTGCTCGCCCACCAGGTCAACCGGACGTGGGCGAAATGGCTCTGCTGGGCCCTGATCCTGGTGCCGGTCGGCGTGGCCGTGTCCCGCCTGTACCGCGGCATGCACCACCCGAGCGACGTCACCGCGTCGTTCCTGAACGGCGCGCTCTGCGTCACCATCATGGCGCTGGCGATCCTCGATCGTCGCGTGCCGTGGGCAAACCCTCATAAGATCGGCTCGTGACCCTCACCGAGACCGATCTGACCTTCCTGCGGCGCTGCGTGGACCTGGCCCGCGAAGCCCTCGACGACGGCGACGAGCCCTTCGGCTCGGTCCTGGTGTCGGCGGCGGGCGAGGTCCTCTTCTCCGACCGCAACCGGGTGAAGGACGGCGACGAGACCCGGCATCCGGAGTTCGAGATCTCCCGCTGGGCGGCCCGCAACATGACCTCCGGGGAGCGGGCGGCGGCGACCGTCTACACGTCGGGCGAGCATTGCCCGATGTGCGCGGCCAGTCACGGCTGGGTGGGGCTGGGGCGCATCGTGTACGCGCTGTCGAGCGCCCAGCTGGTCGAGTGGCGGACCGGATGGGGCATGCCGGCCTCGCCGGTGGCCGCGCTGCCGATCACCGCCGTCGTCCCCGGCGCGGTTGTCGACGGGCCGGCGCCCGAGCTCGAGGCGGAGCTGCGCGCCCTGCACCAGCCGTCGTGACCGTGCGAGTCCTGGTCTGGGGCGAGAACCGCCACGAGCAGATCGACCAGCACGTACGAGACCTCTATCCGGACGGCATGCACACGACGATCGCCGCGGGCATCGCGGAGAACCTCGGGGACGAGGCGCGGGTCTCCACGACCACCCTGGACGAGCCCGAGCACGGCCTCACCGAGCAGGTCCTGGCCGGCACCGACGTGCTGGTCTGGTGGGGGCACGCCGCCCACGGCGAGGTCGCCGACGACGTCGTGGACCGGGTGCACCGGCACGTGCTGTCCGGCCTGGGCCTGGTGGTGCTGCACTCCGGGCACTGGTCGAAGATCTTCGGCAGGCTCATGGGCACCACGTGCACCCTGCGGTGGCGCAGCGAGCGGGACCGCGAGCTGGTCTGGACGGTCAACCCGACCCACCCGATCGCCCAGGGCGTGCCGCACCCGATCGTCATCGAGCAGCAGGAGATGTACGGCGAGTTCTTCGACATCCCGGCCCCGGACGAGCTGATCTTCCTCTCCACCTTCAGCGGCGGCGAGGTGTTCCGCTCCGGCTGCACGTTCCGCCGCGGCCACGGCAAGATCTTCTTCTTCTCCCCGGGCGACCAGGACTACCCGGTCTACCACCACAGGGACGTCCGCCGGGTGATCGCCAACGGCGTCCGGTGGGCGGCCGGCGACCGGCCGCGGGAAACTCCGACCCTGCTCCGGTACGAGTCCGGCGACTTCTTCCACGGCCACGGCTACACCGGGCCGATCGATGACTGAGCCGCTGCGGCTGCTCCAGGTCGGCGCCGGGCAGATGGGCCGGGCCTGGCTGGCCGCCATCCGGGCCGACCCGGACGTCGAGCTGGTCGCGCTGGTCGACCTCGACGCGGGGCTCGCCCGCACGGCGGCCGGCGACCACGGCTACCGCGACGTCCTCGTCGGCCCCGACCTGACCGCGGTCCTGGCCGAGGCCCGGGCCGACGCCATGGTCAACGTGACGATCCCCGAGGCGCATCGGGCCACCACGATCCCGGCGCTCGCCGCCGGGCTGCCGGTGCTGTGCGAGAAGCCGATCGCCCCCACGGTCGCCGAGGCCCGCGCGATGGTCGACGCGGCCGAGCGCCACGGGCGGCTGCTGATGGTCTCCCAGTCCCGCCGCTACTCCCCCGGCCTGGCCGCGTTCCGGCGCCTGATCGCCCGGATCGGCCCGATCGGCACGGTCACCTGCCAGTTCTTCCGGGCGCCACGCTTCGGCGGCTTCCGCGAGGAGATGGCCGATCCCCTGCTGCTGGACATGGCGATACACCAGTTCGACCTGGCCCGCCTGCTGACCGGGGCCGACCCGCTGACGGCCGGGTGCGACGCGTACAACCCGCCGTGGAGCTGGTACGCGGGCAACGCGGCCGCCGAGGCGACCTTCGTGCTCGCCGGCGGCATCCGGTTCACCTTCAGCGGCAGCTGGTGCGCGCCCGGCCTGGAGACCTCCTGGAACGGCGCCTGGCGGGTCAGCGGCGCCGGCGGCACCGCGGTGTGGGACGGCGACCACGCGCCCGCCGCCCAACTGGCCGACGGCACCGTCCTGACCGGCGAGGTCGGCGCCGAGCCGGAGGGGATCGCGGGTTCGCTGACCGAGTTCGTGCGCTGCGTCCGCGACGGGCGGCGGCCGGACTCGGCCGCCGCCCGCAACATCGTCAGCCTGGCCATGGTGGAGGCCGCGGTACGCTCCGCGGCCGAGCACCGGATCGTCGCGATCGCGGAGGTCCTCGGCGCCGCCCCGTGAGCGGCGCCGGCTCGCCGCGCGGTGCCGTGGCAAGCGTCAGGGCTTGAACCGGCGGACCTCCTGCGGCCAGCCGCACGCCACCGCGATCTTGCCGGCCCACATCCGGGCGGTCTCCTCGTCGGGCACGTCGACGATGGTCAGCCCGCCCAGGAACTCCTTCGTCTCGACGTACGGCCCGTCGCTGAACAACACCGAGCCGCTCGTGGCGTCCGCGCTGAAGACCGGCCCGTCCTCTTCCTCAAGGCCACCGGCGAAGACGTACGCCCCGGCGGCCTTGATCTCCTCGATGACCGCGCGGGAGAGCGGCCCGCGCCCGCGGAACCACTCCTCGGTGTGGTCACCCACCCACTGCTGGTTGAAGTAGATGAGGTACTTGGGCATGGTCGCTCCCTCTGCTCGGCCGGACCCGCTGTCCGGCTCCACCTACGCTACGAACGGCGCCCGGCCGATCCGACAGCCGCCGGCCGGAAATCTCGGGCCATCCGGATACGCGGATCAATGCGGCAGGCGCTCCGGCGAGATCCGGATCGTGAGGCCGGCCTCGGGAACCACCAGGGCGAGCTCCACCCGATCCCGGCTCGGGCGCGAGCCCTGCCACGCCGCCACCGCGTTCACCAGGGCGCCGATCAGGATCGGGCCCCGGGCGGCCAGCGACAGGCAGAACACCATGCCGGACGGGACCGGGCGGTCAGGACCGAGCCGGCCCTCCGCGAACACGAGCCCACCCTCGCGCCGGAGGGCCGGCTCGCGCAGCAGCCAGGACGTCAGGCTCTCGGAAACCGCCCGGTCCGCCGTGCTCAGCCAGAGCTCCCAGCGTTCGCCGTCCGTGTCGGCCTCGTACGCCAGCCGGCGGCGGAGGTCGTCCACCCGATCGCGCAGCGCGGGATCAAGCCGGTGGGCGCTGCGGACGCATTCTTCGAGCACGCCGACCAGCGTGGCGCGCCGGGGCACGTCCCGCTCGGCCCGATCGGCCAGGGCCCTGACGATGCGGTCGCCCTGACGATGCCGGGCCTGGCCCACGGCCATCACCAGGGTCGCGCGCCAGAGCAGCTCGTGCGCCCGTTCCACCATCAGTTCGATGTCGTCGTTGTGCAGGAAGTGCTGAGCCGCGAGGTATTCCTGGAAGGTCAGGTGCAGGAAGCGGATCCGGCCCCGCTCCGGTTCGACCAGGACGCCGCTCTCCACCAGCAGGGAATCGAGGACCTCGCGCGGGTGCGGCGCCGGCTTGGTGAGGGTGGACCGGGTGTGCTCGAGACGGTCCAGCACCCGGTCGTCCGGAAGCTCGGTCCATCCGTTGCCCACCATGTGTCCGGCGAGGTCCTCCAGGAAGATGGAGGCCAGCGACCGGGGCAGCCGGTCCCGGCCGAGACCCCGCTCGACATCCCGCCGCTCGATCATCATCTCGACGAAGGCCGCGTAGATGTCGGATCCCTGGAGCCACTCCAAGCCGCGATCGAGGTAGACGCCGCAGATCAGCGTGCACATCAGCGGGCTGGTGGCGAGCTCACGCAACTGCGGGCTGCTGCGGACCACCCGGACGACCTCCCGGCCGAGCTGGACCGCTGTCCGGTCGCCGACGCGTTCGGGCACCACCGGGCCGACCGTGGCGAACCACCGGGTGGCGAGATCGGCCACGCCCGCGTCGTCGAGCTGATTCAGCGAGGCGACGGCGAAGCCGAGGTCGGTCAGCACGGCCGGGTCGATCACGGCCTGCCGGGAGGAGACCACCAGCCGGCACTTCGGATAGCGCTGCACGAGCTGGGTCAGCCAGTGCCGGATCCGCGGCAGCTGCTTCTGGCCGAACTCGTCCAGGCCGTCCAACAGGAAGATGACCTCGCCGAGCGCGGCGCGGCGATCGAGCGTGTCGTTGGTGATGCTCTCCCGCAGCGACGGGCGGGCGTACTGCAGGACGAAGTCGGTGACCGAGCGCGGCTCCTCCTCCGGGGCCGCGCCGAGGCGGCTGCCCGGCAGGTAGACCGGGAGCAGCTCGTTGTGCTTCTGCAGGAGGCCGTCGAGGGACTTGCGCGCGCCGTCGACGGCGAGCCAGCGCAGCAGCGCCGTCTTTCCGGACCCCGCCGGACCGTTGAGATAGAGCCGGGGGAAGTCGGCGAGGGCCCACTCGACCGGCATGTCCTCGCCCTCGACGGTGACCCGTGGCCGGCTGTAGGTGCGGCTCAGCGAGAACCGGCGCAGCGCGGCGGGCAACGTGAAGCCGACGATCTCGGCCTGGTCGAGGCCGGTGACCAGCGCCAGCCGGTACGAGTCGTCGCCGCCCCCGGCGGCCGGCAGCTCGCTGAGCCGGGCGCGCAGCGTGCCGTCGATCTCGTCGCCGTTGCGCAGCAGCTCGGCCACGACGTAGGGGCTGGACTCGGGAAGCACGGACACGACCGTCAGCAGCACCGCGACGGTCTTCGCCAGGAGCACTTCGTACACCCGTTGCTCGGCCTCGAGGACGAGGCTGACGTGGGAGCGCTCCTTGATGATCGCCAGCAGCCGATCCTGCTCCATGCCCCCGGGCCCCATGAGGTCGGCGGGCGACAACGACGCCTGCTCGAGGGCGGACCGCACGGCGTTGACGACCCGCGTGCGGGATTCCTCGTCGAGCTGCTCGTAACCGGCGTCGGCGGAGAGACCGGCGATGACGGTGTCGGTGAGC
Source organism: Paractinoplanes rhizophilus (assembly GCF_042664765.1). NCBI lineage: Bacteria > Bacillati > Actinomycetota > Actinomycetes > Micromonosporales > Micromonosporaceae > Paractinoplanes > Paractinoplanes rhizophilus. Next base: position 99,963 of record NZ_JBHTBJ010000020.1, read on the forward strand.
GATTCCAGCCGCCGGGTCAGGCGGCGCCGGTCCAGGGGATCGGCGACCTCGGTGTCGAGGAAGTGGTCGAGCGGCTCGCTCCGGCTCTTCTGGCGCCGCAGCCAGAACTCCATGGCCACGCGGATGACGTTGGAGCCGAGCGCTACGACGGGCGCCACGTCCATCAGCTCTGCTCCTCTCGATTTGCGATCATTTCGTCCAGGGCCGCCTTATCCGGGTGATCATCCCACGCCTGACGGATCAACTGCCGCGCCGCCGCGTCGGCCCGGGCGGCGACGGTCGCCAGCGCGGCGAGATCTTCCCGCCCGGCCAGGGCCAGCACGGCGGCGGCCGTGCCCGTTCCGGCCGGCTCCTGCTGCGTGAGCGGATCGAGCGCGGCCTTCCCGACCGCCACGACGCGGTCGACCTGTTCCGGGGAAGCCGGCGGTAGCAGGTCCGCCGTCGCCGCCCGGATCGAGTTCCGCAGATCGCGCTCGACCTGGGGCATCACGTGCAGCACGACCCGCGCCACCTCGGACCGGCCGTGCTTGACCAGCCGGCCCAGCAGGTCGTCGGCGGCCGGCTGGGGCAGGAAGGCGGCCGCGGCCACCACGGCGTCGCGCTTCTCCGCGGTCGCCGCCCAATGGGCGAGCTGGCCGACGAACTCGCGGTCCGCACGGAACTGGGCCGCGAGGGTGGCACGGACCGCGTCCCGGACGAAGGCCAACCGCCCGTCGTCGCAGCGGCGGAGCATCCGGTGCCGATCGACCAGCTCGTCGACGGGCGGCGTACGGCCCAGCCACGTCGCGGCCTGCGCCGGGGTGAACTCCTCGTCGTTCTCCGCCGAGTGGTGCGCCAGCTCGAGCAGATCCTCCCAGTCGCCGTCGGCGAGCGGCCCGGCGTCGCTCGCCGCTTCGAGCACCTGCCTGACCAGGATCTTCCGGTCGTCGGGAAGGGTGAACCCGCTGCCGAGGAGGGTGCGGCACAGCGCGGCCAGGAAGTTCGGCCCCGCGCACAGGCGGCGGATGTCCGAGCACCGGCCGATGGCCATCAACAGCTCGCGGCGGGCCTTGCGGACGTCGTCGCGCTCCGTCTCGGTCGCGCACTCCTCGGCCACCGCCTCGTGCCAGCGCAGCACGAAGCGATCGACCTCGGGGGGCGACAGCTCCAGCAGCCGCATCTCGCGCAGCCCGAGCGCGGCGCGGGCCGCCGCGGGCACGGCCGACCGGGCGTTGACGACCACGACGCAGCCGGCCGCCATCGCGTCGCCGATCAGACGCATGACCCTCTTGTCTGCGGGGTTGGCGTTGTCGAGCAGCAGGAGCATCTGGCCGCGCTGGATCAGGCGCTCCTCCCACCCGGCCGGGGCGCGGCTCGCGAGGCGGCCGTCCAGCCCGGCCAGGGCACCGGCCGGCACCGGCTCGACGTCCCCGGTCAGGTCGAAGTAGAGCGGCACCTTCGAGCGCCACTGCTCGACCGGCAGGCCACCCGCGAGCGCCTGGAGCGCCACGTACCTCAGCAGGAAGGTGCGCCCCGAGCCGGCCGCGCCCCGGACGATCCAGCCCCGGCCCGCGGCGAGCAGCTCGAACAGCTGCCCGGCCGCGCCGTCGACCTCGGCGCGCGGCTCCTGGAAGACGGCGTCGACCGAGAGCTCGATCTCGGCTCCGCTCGGGCTCGTCGCCCGCACCGCCGGCATGAGCTCGCGGGCCTCGAAGCGGTAGTCCCAGGTGAACTCGTCGTCGTCCCACTCGGTCTTGCGGGTGAAGAGGCGGACGTCCTCGCCGCGGCGGCGCTCCAGGATGAACTGCAGGATCCGGCCGTGCAGGTACGCGTTGTCCAGGAACAGCCGTTCCAGGCGATGGCAGATCTCCGCGACCAGCCGGCGGTAGGCGCCGGCCGCCTCTCCGAGGTCGTCCTCCAGTCCGGCCGGCGCGGCGGCCAGGTAGATGCCGGTCAGCCGCTGGGCGGACAGGCCGATGTCGGCCAGGCTACCGGGGTCGAGCTCGACGGACTCGAAGGTCGCGACGACCATCTCGGCGGCGCGGTCGACGTCGTCGTCCGGAAAGGACCTCTCCACGCCGCGCGCGACCTTCTTGGTGAGGCCGCCGACCGCCTCCTCGATCTGGATCGCCAGTTCCTTCGCGGGGTCGGCGCCGGTCTTCTTTTCCAGCGCCCAGGCGCCCAGCTCGCCCGCGAGCGTGCCACCCGGGCCGGGCAACAGGGCGCCGACGGCCTTCACCAGCACATCCGCCAGCCGCAGCTTGGTTTCTCGGCTGACCCGGCTCACTGGTGGCGAAGTCCTTTCCGAGCACGTGGACCCATGCCCGGGCAGCGGCACGGGTCAGCAGGGAGAGTACCGCGAGGACGATCAGGACGACGATGGGCCGGCCCACGACCGGACGCTCGGCAGGCCGCTCCCGGTCATGCGCGCTGGATGACGACAAGACGCCGGCCGGGCCCGAGCATCGGAAGGCGTGGACGTCCTGGTCCTGACGGTGAGCACGCTGGTCGTGTTCGCCTGGGCGCTGTTCTCGGCGCGGCTCAGCCGGGCCGATCTGACCGCGCCCATCGTGTTCGTCCTCGTCGGGGTGGCGCTCTCCGCCGCCGCGGATCTCGATCTCGCCGAGCCGGGCGGCGGCCTGGGCGGGACGGTCAAGGTGCTGGCCGAGGTGACGCTGGTCTGGGTGCTGTTCGCGGACGCGTCCCGGGTCGGGCTGCGGGAGCTGCGCTCCGATCTGGGCCTGTACGGGCGGCTCCTCGGCCTCGGCCTGCCGCTGACCATCGCGCTGGGCACCGGGCTGGCGGCGTGGCTCTTCGACGGCCTCGGCGTCTGGCTCGCCCTGCTGGTGGGGGCCGCGCTCGCGCCGACCGACGCGGCGCTGGGCGCGGCGGTGATGACCGACCCGGCGGTGCCGCCGCGGGTGCGGCGGGTGCTGAACGTGGAGAGCGGGCTCAACGACGGCATCGCCACGCCGGTGGTGGCGGTGGCGATCGCCGGCGCGGCGGCGGGCGCGCACGGCGCGGCGACGCCGGGCGCCGCGCTGATCGACCTGGCGATCGGCGCCGGGGTGGGCATCGGGGCCGGGCTGGCCGGCGGGTACGCGATGCGGACGGCCCGGCGGCGCGGCTGGGCGTCGGCGGACTTCGCCGGGCCCGGCGTGCTGGCCCTGGCCCTCGCCGTGTACGCGGGCACGCTCTGGCTGGACGGCAACGGCTTCGTCGCCGCGTTCGTCGCCGGGCTGGCGTTCGGCCATGCCGCCGGCCGCGGCGGGGCCCGCGAGGTCTTCTACGTCGAGCAGACCGCCGGCCTGGTGTCGCTGCTGACCTGGCTGCTGTTCGGCGCGGTGGCCGTCCCGGTCGTCGCCGGTCAGGCCGGCTGGCGGACGCTCGCGTACGCGCTGCTGAGCCTCACCGTGATCCGGATGCTGCCGGTCGCGCTGGTCCTGATCGGGTCGGGGCTGCGCGCGCCGACCGTGGCGTTCGTCGGCTGGTTCGGCCCGCGCGGCCTGGCCTCGGTCATCTTCGCGATGCTGGCGCTGGAGGAGATCGCCGGTGCCGCCGCCGGCCAGGCGGTGGCGGTCATCGGCCTGACCGTGCTGCTGAGCGTCTTCGCGCACGGCCTGACCGGCAAGCCGTTCGCCCGGATGTACGGCACGGAAACCGCCGGCGACCACCCCGCGGTGCGCAAGCTGACGAGGTGAGAACGCCGCCGTCAGAGGACGTAGACCCACACCACGGCGGCGACGAGGGCCAGCAGCGCGAGCACCGCGAGGACGATCAGGACGACGATCAGCCAGCCCCAGCTGAAGCCTCGGCCCGCCGGCGCCTGCTGATACGCGACCGGGCCGAGCTGCCGGGCCTGCGGCCGGGCCGGCTTCAGCTCGAAGCCGCAGCGCTCGCAGCGGATGCGGGCCGCCTCGTTGGGGTAGCCGCAGTTGCGGCACTGCAGCTGGCCGCGCGGCGCGCCGTAGCTGCCCGGCTGGAACTGGCGGGTGTCGGTGCGCGGCTGCGGCACCGGCTGCGGCATCACCCGCAGGTCGGTGGCGTCGCCGCGGGGGCTGCGCGGGACCGCCTGGGCCTGGGCGTCGTCGGCGCCGCCGCCCTTGCGCAGGAACATCAGCGGGTAACCGCAGTTCGGGCAGAGCTGCTCCCGGTCGGGATGCACCGGGTTGCCGCAGTCGGGGCAGGGCAGCTGGCGCACCGACCCGTACGTCTCAGGCATCGTTGTCTCCCGATGGCTCCGGTGGGCGGGCCCGGCCGCGGGCCGGCTGCGGCTGGAAGCGGACGTCCAGCTGGACCTTGGCGCCGAGCGGCAGCTCGCTCTGCAGGAAGCCCAGCACCTGCTTCTCGGTGAGGTGCCCGGTGTGGTCCATCTGGACCACCACCACCGCGTCGGGCGGCGGCACCTTGTCGTTGCTGCCGTACACGCCGCCCGCGTCGGTCACCGTGACCCGGGCGCCGGTGGCGGCCTGCAGCAGCGCCTCGACGCCGAACCGGGTGCCGCGCCAGCCGAGCAGCTTGCCCACCTCGCGGACCAGCGAGCGGCGGTAGTCGGCGGGGTCGGTCGGCTCCAGCATCACCCCGAGCCACGAGCCGAGGAAGGCCAGCATCTCGGGACTCGCCAGGCCGGTGTCGACCTGGTATTCGATGGCGTCTATGCGTTCGCGTACGGTGTCGTGCACCTGCTCGAAAGCCGCGACGAAGTCGCGCAGCACCGGGTCGTTGCCCATCACCCGGGGCAGCTGCTCGGCCAGCCAACCGGCGCGCGCGGTCACTGCTGCACCACCACCCGGTGCTCATAGGACATGAACAACGACTCCGGCAGCAGGCGCAGCCGCTGCTCGACCTGATCGAGGGTGCGCTTGCGCCGCAGATCGGCCGAGAAGAAGTGCACGGCCTCGACGCCCTGCACGCCGAACGAGCCGTGCAGCACGCCGTAGACGTCGCCGAGCCGCAGGTCGGTGTCGAACGGCCAGCCCTGGCCGCTGGGCCCGCCGGTGAGCGGGTTGAGGTATTCGTAAAGGGCGCGCTCGGCCCGCTCGCGGACGGTCTCGGTGCGCACTCCCGGCGCGGCCCGCACCTCCGCGACCACCTTGACCCCCTGGTATCGCGGGGTGTCGATGCGCAAGCGCATCGTCAGCAGGCGGCGGGGCTCGAGATAGGCCTTGATCTGCTCCTCCAGCTCGTCGGACAGAGCAAGATCATCGAGTACGAGGTTCTCCGGCGCGACGTCCACGCGGGGCACGACCAGCAGCCGGGCCGGCTCGGACGGATTGGCCGGCGGCAGGCAGCGGGCCCGCGCGACGCTCGGCGCGGCGTCCAGGGTGAGCCGCTCGACGTCCTCGGCCGTCACCGCGCGCCGGCCGCCGCGCAGCAGCATCGGGCCGCGCACCTTGGCGTTCTCGACGGTCTCGGCGTCGACGCCGCCGGTCGACGGGTCGAGGTTGGTCACCGAGGCCACGAACGGGATCGAGGTGTGCAGGATGGTCAGCCGGTCGGCCGGCACGTTGCCGCGCCGGCCGCCGCCGAAGCGGTAGCCGGTGACGTAGATCTGCGAGTCGATCGGCGGGATCGCGCCATGCTGCCAGACCCGGCCCTCGCGGTCGAGCACCCGCGGCCCGAAGCGCACCTCGCCGGTGGCGCCCGACCAGGTGAAGACGCGGTCGTCCGCCTCGGCGTCGGCCAGGTCGGCCACCTCGGTCCACTCCTGCTCCTCGGGCTCGCCGGTGCGCTCGTGGCGGGGCAGCACCACCCGGACGGTCTCGTCGAAGCGGCGCGGCAGCACCGGGATGCGGCGCACCTGGAACACCTGGCCGGGCCGGCCGTTGCTGGTGCCGAGCAGCTCGGCCGGGGCCGGCTCGGCGTGGTGCGCGGAGACCGCGCCGCCGAGCGCGACCGCGGACAGCTGCTCGAGGATCGGCGGGTTGGTGTACTCGGGCTGGCCCTCGGCCGCCTGGATCAGCCGGCAGCGCAGCCAGTACGCGCGGCGGGAGCCGATCGCGAGGGCCTCGTGCCGCATCGGCAGCAGCAGCGTCACCTCGCCGGTGCTGTTGAAGCCGGCGCTGGTGTCGTCGAGGATCCGCACGTCCTTCCAGGCCTGCCCGTCCCAGGCCTCCCAGACGCGCGGCGGCCGGCGCGGGTCGACTCCGGCGCCCTCCGGACCGGTGGTGACGTCGAGCCGCAGCAGGTTGCCGGCGGCCGAGTCCTGAAGTCCGAAGTAGACGGCCTCGTCCGGCAGCAGGGTCGGGAACAGCTGCACGGTGGCGGCCTCGCGGCGCAGCTCCTCCCAGTGGTCGGCGTACCGGTCGCCGGTGTGGGTCAGGCACGCGACCAGGGCCGGCGGGGTGACCTGCAGCTCGGCGTCGGTGAGGAAGACGATCGGGGCCTCGTCGTCGCGCCGCTCGGTGCTGACCTGGGTGCCGGCCGGGACGCGCACCACCTCGTCGCGCGGCGCGGTCAGCCGGAACAGCAGGTCGGCGCGGGCCGGCACGGCCGAGAACAGCTCGACGCCGACCAGCTCGAGGAACTTGATGTAGAGCCGGTCGGGCACCTGGTTGAGCCGGTACAGCGTCATCTCGGTCATCCAGGCGAACAGCTCGATCAGCGCGACGCCGGGGTCGGAGACGTTGTGGTCGGTCCAGTCCGGGCAGAGCCGGTTGATGCGCCGTTTGGCCTCGTCGACGATGTCCTGGAACCGCCGGTCGTCCAAATCGGGGGCGGGGAGACTCATGGCGCCGGCTCCTCGGTGGGAATCGTATAGAACGGGAAAACCAGATTTCGTACGTCGTTGGTCGACCTCATGCGATAGGCGACGGTGATGTGCACCGTCCCCGTCTCCTGCTCGCCGACGGCGTGGACGCTCTCCAGCTCGATCCGCGGCTCCCAGCGCTCGAGGGACTCCCGGACGTACTGCTCGATCAGGCCGAGCGTGCCCGAGGTCAGCGGCGCGAACAGCATCTGCCACATGGCGCAGCCGAAGTCGGGGCGCATGACCCGCTCGCCCGGCACGGTCGACAGGATCATCCGGATCGCCGCGTCCACCTCCTCGGTCCCGGTGACCAGCCGGACGCTGCCGTTGCGGTTGATCGCGGCCGGGAACGCCCAGCCGTTGCCGATGAAGTCGTCGCTCGCCATGTCACGCCACCAGCACGTCGGGTGAGCCGGCGCTGATCACGCTGGTCGGGGCGTCGACCGGGTCGTTGCAGGTCGCCACCTGGTCGCCGAGCCGGGCCAGCGGCTTGCCGTTGACCAGCACGGTCGGCGAGCCGATGAGCACCGCGCCCTGGTTGGTGGGCGGCCGCTGGAACGGGAACGGCGGGATGTGCGGCGTCTGGGTGGACTTACTGCCCTGGGTCGCGGCCGGCCGCCCGTTGATCAGCACGTCGGTGGAGAGCTGGAGCGTCAGCTGCCCCGCGTACGGCAGCGGGGTGGGCGTGGGCACCGGGCCGCCCGGTGACGGGACCATGAGGATGTGGATGTCGGTCCCGGTGACCGGGTCGTTCTGGCGTGCGGCCGGCTGCGGCATGGTCCCCTCCCTTCAGTTGAGCTTGATCGGCTTGCCGGACGTGGTCAGCGGGCCGGAGGCGGTGATCTCGATCTGGGCGCCGTTCAGCGACAATTTGGACGTCGCCTTGATCTCGATGTTCGTCGCGGTGATGACGAGCTTCTGATCGCCCGTGACGGACGATTCGGATTTTTCCAGTTTTATCGCACAGGGCGTGCCGCCGAGCAGCAGCTCGATCTGCGGCTTCTCGTCGTCGAAGACCAGCCGCGAGTCCTTGCGGGACACCAGCATCCGCTGCTTGACCACGCCCCCGGCGATCGCGCCCGGGTCGGGCGGATTGTCCTTGCGGTTCCACAGGCCGCCCAGGACCACCGGGCGGGTCGTGTCGTCGAGCTCGAAGCCGACCAGGACCTCGTCGTCGACCTCCGGGATCCACTGCAGGCCGCGCTGCTTGCCGCCGCCCGGGGTGGCGACCCGCGACCACGCGCTCTCGTCGTCCTGCGAGAGGGTGGGGAATTTGACGCGTACGCGGCCCAGCTTCTCCGGATCGTCGTTGTTGGTGACGACCCCGACCACGAGGCCGGACCAGCCCCGCTTCTCGGTCGCGACGGCGCCCCCACCCCCGGTCAGATCGGCCAGGCCGGCCGGCTCCTTGCCGCCGCAGACGAAGCGGGTCAGGTACGGCCGGGTCGCGCCGTACGAGTGCTCCACCCCGGTGACCCGGTACTTGCCGGTCATCCGGGAGCCGATGCCCTCGATGCTCACCTTGGCGCCGGCCCCGATCAGCGGGTCGCCGGTCGCCTCGCCGCGCAGCACCACCTCCTCGCCGGAGGCGCGCAGCAGCAGCGACCCGGCCAGCGCGTCCGCCTCGGCCTGGTCGGTCACCGGGAACTGGCCGGCGTTGCGCTTCACCCGCCCGAACGCCCGCTTGGCCGCGTCGGTGAGCTCCTGCGCGGCCGGCGCGTCGGTGCCCGGGTCGAGGGTCTCCGAGCGGCCGGTGATCGCCTCCTTGCCGAGGTTGTCCCAGCCCCGGATCTCCACCTCGTCGCTGCGCTCGGCGGCCGAGAAGCGGACGCTGAACCGGGACAGGTTCTTGCCGTAGGTCAGCTTCGGCGGGGTGGCGGTCGAGCGGGCGGCCTTCTTGAAGTAGAACTTCTTCTCGCTGACCCACACGTCGAAGCCGATCCGGGCCGCGCGCCGGCGCAGGAACGCGTAGTCGGTCTCGCCGGCCTGCAGCACGTAGTCGTGGGTGGCGCCGGTCGCGTCGACCTCGGCGTCCAGGCCGTACTCGCCGGCGATGCGGGTGGCGATGTCGGCGTCGGTGACCCGCTGGAAGCTGCGCGACTTCGCCACCCGGGCCAGCCGGTGGGTCAGGTCGAAGCCGGTGAGGACCAGCTCGTGCCGGCCCGAGGCGCCCGGCTCGACGCTGATCGCGGTCACCTCGCCCGTGGTCACCACCACCGGGTCGCCCTCGGCCCGGAACGCGATCTCCACCCGGGTGCCGATGGTGAACTGTCCCTTGTCGAACAGCTCGAAGTGCGCGTCGTCGAAGTGGATCGCGAAGTAGTCCGGCAGCAGCACCGACTCCTCCACCCGCACGAGCGCCACCTGCGGGTACGTCTCGGGGGCGAGGGGCTTGCCGTCGAACGTGAGCACGACACCGTCGAGCCGCCGCTTCTGTTCAGCCACGGCGGCGCACCGGCAGCTCGGGGATGATCAGCAGCGTGCCGGCCGGCACCGCGAGCGGGTCGACCACGTTGTTGGCCTCGGCGATCAGCCGCCACCGCGTCGAGTCGGCGTAGTGCTGCGCCGCCAGCCGGTCGAGCGTCTCGCCGTGGCCGAGCCGGTGCACGGTCTGCAGCGAGGGCGTGTGCGAGGTCGGGTTCTGCAGCGGCTTGATCGCCTCGTCCTCGTACTGCTTGAGCGACAGGTCGGCCTTGGCCCGCAACGGCATCCCGTCCGCCGCGAAGTAGGTGAACTTCAGCGTGAGCCGCTCGACCACGGCCTTGAACGAGTGCAACGGTCCCCAGTGGAACGTCACCCACGGCGGCCGCGCCTTGTTGCGGGACTTGTCGGACCCCGGCAGCTTCGGGTCGACGGACACCAGCTTGAGCAGCTTGTCGGTGTGCTCGGTGACGCTGGTCCCCTTGTCGGTCGTGTCCAGGGTGATGCTCAGCGCAAGCGTGCCCGGCTGCCCCGCCGAGAACTTCAGCAGCGGCGCGTTGTTGCCCTTGCTCTCGGCCGCGTTCCACGAGGCCGACTTGGTGATGGTCAGCTCGGCCGGATTGAACAGCAGCGGAATCACTTCGTTGTTCTCGGTCCGCAGCTCCGCCTTGGCCGGCGCGGTCGGCTGTGCCATCAGAATCCCCGCCTCGCTCGCATCAGAACATCCCCGCCCATCGGCCGCCGCGGCGCTCGATCTCGCGCAGCAGACGGCGCTCGACGATCTCGACCACCTGGTCCGGGTCCAGCGGCTTGCCCGCGCCCGCCGCTCCCCCGCCGGCCAGGCCGCCGACGACGTTGCTGACGCCGCCGGCCGCGTCGCTCACGGCGGAAGCCACGCCCTCGATCGCGTCGCCCGCCGCGCCCTGCAAATCCGACATCGCGTCGCCCGCGGCGCCGCGCAGGCCGGACATGGCGTTGCCGGCCGCGCCCGGCAGCCCCGAGAACGCATCCGCCGCCGAGCCCGCCAGGCCGGAGAAGGCGCTTCCCATCGGGCTGCCCGCCGCCTCGATGACGGCCGCCCGCGCGGCGCGGGTGGCCACCTCGCTGACCGCGCCCATCCCGCCCCCGCCCACCGGGAGCGAGTCGACGATGCCCGCGCCGGCGCTCGACGCCTGGCTCAGCGCCGACGACGCCAGCCCCGACGCGCCCTGCCCCAGCGACGACGCGAGGCCCGAGGCGCCCTGCCCGATCGACGACGCCAGCCCCGACGCGCCCTGCCCGATCGACGACGCCAGCCCCGACGCGCCCTGCCCGATCGACGACGCCAGCCCCGACGCGCCCTGCGTGAGTGACGACAGCCGCTCGCGGCCGGCCGCGAGGGCCTGGCGCTCGTCGTCGTCGAGCAGGCCCGACAGCCCGCCGAGCAGGAACCGGGGCCGTCGCACCGGGCTCTTGGTGTGGGTGAGCTCGTGCGCGAGAACCGCCGACACCTCGGGCCCGGAGGCCGGCACGGCCGGCAGGTGCACGGTGGTGCCGGTGGTCGCCCCCAGGGCCCCGGCCGCGGCCAGCGCATGCCGGGTGTTGGGCCCGGTGGTGAACAGCGGCGGACGCGCCCGCCCGGTGATCGCCGAGGCCATCGCGTGGAAGGCGGCCGGCAGCTCCCGGGGCGCCTCCAGCGGCCGCGCCGCCACGGCGGCCTCCCAGCGCTCCCGCGGCGTGCGGCCCAGCACCGCAGCGGCCGGCGAACTCCCCGCCCCGGCGTGAGTGGAGGATCCCACCGCCGGGCCGACGGTGACGGCGCCGACCGGATCGGGGACGCTGCCGGGCGGGAGCGAGGCCGCGCCGAGAACGCGAAGCCCCGCGGCGCCGTCCGGGTCGCTGACGGTCGGCCCGGCGGCCGGTTGTCCGGCGAGCGGCTCGCCGTGCCGAGCGCCGGGACCGTGCGACGCGGGGTGGGCGTCGAGGTCGCCCGGGGTGTGGTGGCCCACCCGGACGCGGCGCGCGAGGCGACCCGGCGCGAGGCCGTCGACCGCCGAACCTGTCCCGGCGGCCGTTCCGATCGCGGACGGCGAAGACGCCGAGACGCGCGAGGACGACAACCGCGAGGACGAGACCCGCGAAGACGACGAGGCCGGCGAGGACGACGGGGCGGACGAGATCGGCCCGGACGAAACCGGACCCGACGACGCCGAGCCGGCCGGCGTGCGAAGGAGGCCGCCGGCGAGGGACGCGAAGCCGTAGCCGCCCGGTCCGAACCCGACCATGCCGAGCAGGCCGTCGCCGTGGACGGTCGGTCCGGTCGCGGCGTCGGCACGCGACACGATGCCGGTCCCGGAGATGCCGGTCAACCCGGGGGCAGCGGCATCGGGCGAGCTCGCCGCCACGTCGCGCCGCATCTGGCCGTGCCCGTCCGAGGCCGTCACGTGACCGTCGCGATCGCGTGTCCCGGAGGCCATCGAGGTGACACCGGGCGCCGGAATCCCGCTCCCACCCGGGTTTCCGCTCGCGGCCAGCGCCCGGATGCCCGGCGCCATGGCCAGCTCGTGCCCGGGGCGCACGTCGGGGCCGCCGGGCGGCGCGCCGACCAGCGAGCCGCGGGACGTCAGCGGCGCACGGGCCGCCCGGAGCGAGCGGGCGGGCGAGCCCAAGGACCGCGCCGGCGAGCCGATAGCCGACGGTCGCCCGCCGAGGACCAGACGCCCCGGAGAATGACGGTCCGGAGCGGGACCGTCCGGACCATGACTTCCTGGGCCGCGCTCGGGTCCGGCCGGGCCGTGCCCCGGCCGTGCGGCGGGCGCATCGGCCGGGTGCGACACGAGCGAGCGGTACCACCGCACGAGCGACCACGGCGCCCGCACGCGCAGGCCCTCGGTCACGTCGGCGCCGACCGCCGGGCCGCTCCCCCGCTGGGCGGCGCCCGGCGGCACGGAACCGGGCTGGGCGAAACCCGGCCGGGTGGAACCGGGCAGCCCCGGCCGCAGGGACCGGGGCAGGAGGCGGGCGACGAAGCGGGCGGCCCGCACCAGCGGGCGGGGCCGGTCAGGTCGCGACCGTGAAGCCACTGTGGCACACCTCCAGCTCCTCGATCGCCAGGTCCCGCGAGGACGCGGCCAGGCGCGGGCCGGTCCACTTCACCGGCTTGACGTCGGTCAGCGACCAGGTGCGGAACGGCTTGCCGGCCGCGTTCAGGACGCTGATCGAGCCGGTCTCGGGCGTGACCTTGTTCTCCGCCTTGCTGAAGCCGTTGCCGGAGAACTTCAGCAGCCAGGTGAACAGCGCGTCCGAGTCGGTCAGGCCGCGCTTGAGCACGATGTTCGGCCAGCGCATGCGGCCGAGCAGCTTGTGCGTGTACGCGTTCTGACCGCCCTCCGGCAGCTCCTCCACGTCGAGCGACACGGCGAGACCGGTCACCTCGGTGAAGGCGCCGATCTGCAGCTCGCCGATCTTGAAGATGAACTTGCCGACGAAGGGCGGATCGATCGTGTGCGCGTCAGCCACCCGTCACTCCTTGCCATGCGCGTTCGTTGAGGCCGCCCACCTCCCGCAGGAGGCGGATCCGGTCGCCGTGTTCCAGGTCGAGCAGCCGGTCGAGATCCCAGTGCAGGTGGTACGCCAGGAAGGCGATCTCCTGCCAGATCTCGTCGTGCGCGTAGTGCCCTAGCCCACCTCCACCGATGCCTGCGGGAAAGGGGTGCCGGGCTCCAGCGTGTCGAGGATGCTCGGGTCCTGGAAGTTGACGATGCGGTAGAGGTCCTGGAGATACGAGAAGTCGGAGACGAACAGCGACTCGATCGTCTTGGTGGTGACCCGCGAGACGGTGCCGAGCTGGGTCACCACCCGGGCGAGCACGATCACGGTCGCGTACGCCTCGTTCTCCTTCACCCGGCCGTCGCGCAGCGGCTCGATCTCGTCGCGCGCGCAGGCCAGCCTCATGATGCCGGTCTTGTGCAAGGTGCCGTCGTCGTCGACGTACCCCTTGGGCAGGGTGAAGGGGAACTCGGTCTGCAACCCGCTCATGCCCGGTGGAGCCCCTCGTGCGTGATGACGACCTTTTCCGTGGCGACCTCGTTGGCCCCCGCGTCGAGCTCGGCGCCGGTCCACTTGGAGACCCAGCCGCGCTCGAAGTTCCAGCGGGCCACCTCGGCCTTCATCGAGTCCTTGATGACGATCGAGCCGTCCCGGCGGGCCGAGTCGATGTCGCCGTCCTCGACCTGCTTGCGCCACTCCCACAGCGCCTTGGACTCGTCGATCCGGCGCTCCAGGGTGATGTCGCTCCACTTCATCGCACCCGGCATCTTCCGGATGATCATCTTTCCTTCCTTGGTGGCCTCCTTGTACTCGATCGTCTCGGTCTCCGACTCGACGCCCGAGCACTTGCGGAAGCTCGCCATCTCCACTCCGCCGATCTCGAGGACGAAGTTGAAGGTCGCCATCAAATCAGGCACGGAACTCTCCTCTTACTCGCTTGCGGCCCCGCCGCCCTGCCACTGACTGATCCGGAAGATCACGAACTCGGCCGGCTTGACCGGCGCGATGCCGATCTCGACGATGAGCTTGCCCTCGTCCACCGAGGACGCCGGGTTGTTGCTCTCGTCGCAGAGCACGTAGAACGCCTGCTCGGGGGTCGCGCCGACCAGCGCCCCCTGCATCCAGAGGCCGCGCAGGAACGAGGTGATGTTCCGCTTGACCCGCTGCCAGAGATCGAAGTCGTTGGGCTCGAACACCGCCCACTGGGTGCCGCGCTGGATCGACTCCTCGACGAAGTTGAACAGCCGCCGGACGTTGATGTAGCGCCAGCTGGGGTCGGTCTTGGCGAGCGTGCGCGCGCCCCAGATCTTGGTGCCGTAGGTGCCGAACGCGCGGATGCAGTTGACCCCGTCGGGGTTCAGCAGATCCTGCTCGCCGCTGGTCACGTTGTTCTCCAGCCTGACAATGCCGCGCAAGGCCTCGTTGGCCGGCGCCTTCCACACGCCGCGGGCCGCGTCGGTGCGCGCCCACACGCCGGCCACGTGGCCCGAGGTCGGCACGGTCAGGTAGAGCTCGCCGTTGGTCGCGCCGGGGCGGGCGAGCGGGTTGTTGACCACCACGTTCGGGTAGTACAGCGCGGCGAACGCCGAGTCGCGGCCGAGCCGGGCCCGCCACTCGAGGGCGCGGGTCGCGTTGAGCCCGGGCGGGGTGTCGAGGATGGCCATCTTGTTGTGGCTGGCCTCGCAGAAGTCGACCAGCTGCTGCTGGGCGGCGAGGAACATGTCCTCGTCGATCGAGCCGTCCTCGCGGGTGGCCACCGTGACCAGGTCGGGGATGGCGACCATCGTGACGTTCTCGGCGATCGCGAGGCCCTGATATCCGGTGCGGTCGGACTCGCTGCCGACCAGGTCGGCCGGGGTCACCGATTTCGCCGAGACCGGCGGGGACTCCAGCGTGTAGCGGCCCGGGGCCGGGGTGCGCTCGGCCAGCGAGGCGCCCTGCAACGGCTGCACCTCGATGCGGACGAACTTGGACCGGTCGTTGACGGTCTTCTCCACCGTGCGGGTGCTGCGGCCCTGGAACTGCAGGCCGCCCAGCTCCTCGCGCAGCGCGCCGCCCTCGTAGACGCGCAGCGTGTACTCGCCCGCGCCGTTGCTCGACGAGCCGTCGCCGCCGCCCTCGCCCTCCTGCGGCTGCGGCGGTGGCGGCGGGACCACCTCGACCTCGAGGTTGCGGCCCGGCTCGACCGCGGAGAGCTGGATGCTCGGCGTGTCGGGCTTGTCGGCGGTGGGCAGGGTGAGCGTCGGCTTGCCGCCGGTGGCGGCGTCGCCCTCGGTGGTGGGGATGCGGCAGATGTACGCCTTGCCGCCGCCGTTCTCGAAGAAGCCGCGCACGGCGAGCGGCAGCACCGCGCCGCGCACGAAGCCGCCGTAGATCCGCTCGTACTGCGGCCAGCTGGTGACGAGCTGCGGTTTGACGCCGGCGGGGTCGGTCGGGTCGCCCTGCCCCGGGTCGTAGCGCTCGGTGAAGCCGACGAACGCGGCGACCGCGGTGCCCACCCCCTCGATCGGCATGGAGCCGCTGGGTTGCTCCTCGATGTAGACGCCCGGTGCTCCGTAGGACGCGGCCATGAAGTCTTCCCCCTGTCAGGCCTGGACCGCGCTGGTCAGCAGCGCGGGGTCTAGGTCGGATTCGTAGAACTCCCCGTAATGGAGTGGCGGAAATATGCGCATCATCGGATGCTGCGACGAGCAGGCCACGACCTTGACTCGCGGGAACCGGTGCACTATCACGTGCACGAGATCGCCGGTCGAGCGCTTGTCGAGGTCGAGCACGATCACGTCGGGCAGGGCCTGGCAGAGCCGGTCGAGCACGTCGTCGCCGGCGGTGTCGACGAGCTCGATGCCGTCGACCCGCAGGATCTGTTCGAGGCCGAGGCGGTGCAGAGCCTCGAAGTCCCCCATGAGGACCCGCGTCATCGCCTCACCCCCGCTGGAAAGCCGCTGATTCGCCGCCATGGGTGAGCCTGCCTCGCGTATGCGCGGAGCCATAAGGGGCGGCGGTGCAGCCTTAGGTGCACCGATCGGCCGCGCCCCTTGCCGGGTCGCGCGGGCCGCCGCAACGATGTGATCCGGGAGGTGGGCCGGGTGAAGCTGTCCGATCGGCACGGACCGATCCCGGGCGAGAAGCCGGCCGGCCCCGCGACCGCGGTCGTGAACGCCCCCGCCCGTACGATCAAAAACAACGACGGCCCGGCGGCCGGAAACCGAGCGGTGGCAAGGCTCCTCACCCAGCCCAAGCTTTCCGTTTCCCAACCCCATGACGCGTACGAGCGGCAGGCGGACGCCGTCGCCGAAGGGATCCTCGACCCATCGCCGGGGCCGGCGCCCTCGATCTCCCGCCTGGTCACGCCGGCCGCGGACGCGGGTGAACCGCCGGAGCCGCCGCCCGGCCTGGAACGGACGATCGCGTCGCCGGGCCCGGGCCGGCCGATCCCCGACGACGTGCGGGCACGGATCGAGGCGTACCTCGGGGTCCCGCTGCGGAACGCGCGGGTGCACGACGACCCGCGGGCGCAGCTGGCGGCGGCGCAACTGGGAGCGCGGGCGTTCACGGCCGGCGAGCACATCTTCCTCGGCGCGGGCGAGTCCGCGGCCGACCTGACGCTGATGGCGCACGAGGCCACGCACGTCGTGCAGCAGACCCGGGTCGGCGTATATCGCGCTGTACTGCAGCGGGACGGCGGCGGGATCCTGTCCGGGGCGATCGCCGATCTGGTGCGGACGGTGCCGGGCTACGACATGCTGACGGTGGTCGCCGGGTACGACCCGATCGCCAACCGGACCGTGGATCGCGGCCCGGAGAACCTGACCCGGGGTGTGCTGGGGCTGGTGCCGTTCGGCAACGTGGTGGCCGGCAAGCTGATCGAGCTCGGCCTCGTGCAGGGCGCGTTCTGGATGATCGACGACGGGCTGCGGCAGCACAACCTGACGCTGCAACGCATCCAGGCCGAGATCGACCAGGCCTGGGCAGAGATCGACCTGACCGATCCGGACGGCGCCATCGCGATCGTGCGGCGGCACGTCAGCGGGCTGTACGCGGACGCCCTCGCCTTCGTGAAGGGCATCTACGACGCGATCGTGCAGCTGATCCGGGACGCGGCGGCCGGGCTGGCCGAGGAGCACCTGGCCGGGACGCCGGTGTGGGAGCTGGCCAAGAAGGTGCTGCACTTCGATCCGCTGCGCGGCACGCCGGTCGAGGCGACCACGGTGGAGATCCTCAGCGACTTCCTCACGCTGATCGGCAAGCAGGACGCGCTCGCCCAGATGCGCGAGCGCGGGACGCTGCAGCAGACGGCCGACTGGCTGGACACCCGGATCGCCCAGTTCCTGGGCATCCTCGGCGAGCTGTCGGCGCTGTTCCGGGCCGGGTGGGAGGCGATCCAGCCGGCCAACGTCGCCGACCTGGCGGCGAACCTGTCGGCGCTGGCCACGCGGGCACAGGGGCTGATCGCGCGGGTCGGGGTCTTCGCGTCCGAGGTGCTCGCCGAGGTCGTCAAGCTGATCAAGGACGCGCTGCTGGAGTGGCTCAGCCGCGAGGGCGCCAAGCTGCGCGGGTTCCGGCTGCTGACGGTCATCCTCGGGCAGGATCCGATCACCGGCAAGGCGGTCCCGCGCACCGCGGAAAATTTGATCGGCGGGTTCATCGCGCTGCTGCCGGGCGGCGAGGCGACGTACCGGAAATTGGCGGAAGCGGGCGTCATCGCCGACGCGGCCGCGCAGATCTCCGGCGCGCTCGGCCGTCTCGGGATCAGCCTGGAGATGATCACCGGGACGTTCCGGGCGATCTGGGACTCGCTCTCGCTCGAGGATCTGGTCAACCCGCTCGGCGCTTTCGCCCGGATACTGGAGCAGTTCGGCGAGCCGCTGGGGCGGATCGCCGAGTTCGCGGTCGAGGTGCTCAAGGTCGTCGTCACGCTGATCCTGCGGCTCATGAACTTCCCGCCCGAGCTGCTCGGCAGCATCATCGACAAGGCGATGGCCGCGATCGAGGAGATCCAGCGCGACCCGGTCGCCTTCCTGGTGAACATGCTCGAGGCCCTCAAGCGGGGCTTCCTCGGCTTCGTCGACCGGGCGGTCGGCTACCTGCTCTCCGGGCTCGCCGACTGGATCTTCCGGGGGCTCGGCGCGCTCGGCATCCCGAAGCCGCCCGACCTGTCGTTCGGCTCGATCCTCACGCTCGTGCTGCAGGTCCTCGGCGTCACCGCCGACAAGCTGTGGCAGAAGCTCGGCGACCACGTCGGCCCGGAGGTCGCCGACAAGCTGCGCCAGGGCGTGGCGATGGCCGAGGGCGCGTTCGACTTCGTCAAGGACGTGCAGGAGAACGGCGTCGGCGCGATCTGGAAGCACGTCGAGGGCCAGCTCGGCAACCTGTGGGACACGCTGCTCGGGATGGTCAAGGACTGGATCGTCGGCGAGATCGTCGAGAAGGCCACCGTCAAGCTGATCTCGATGCTCGACCCGACCGGCATCATGGCCGTGGTCAACAGCTCGATCGCGTTCTTCAAGGCCGTCCAGTCGGTGATCGAGTACGTCCGCGAGATTCTCATGATCGTCAACGATTACGTGACCACGCTCGCCGCGGTCGCCGCCGGCAACGTGCAGGCCGGCGCGCAGAAGGTCGAGCGCGGCCTCGCGTCGGCGGTGCCGGTGGCGATCGGGTTCCTCGCCAACCAGGTCGGCCTCGGCGACGTGCCGGAGAAGCTGGTCGAGCTGATCGGCCGGCTGCGCGAGCTGATCGACAAGGCCCTCGACTGGCTGTTCGCCAAGGCGATGCAGCTGGGCAAGTCGGCGCTGTCCGCGCTCGGCGTCGGCGGCGCCGGCGCGCCCGGCGAGGCCGCCGACCCCAACGACGTGCGGGCGGTCGCCGGCGAGAAGGCGGCCGCCGCGCTGTCCGGTCTGGACGACGAGGCCAAGATGGAGGCGGCGCTCGCGGCGATCCGGGCCGAGCTGGCGCCGCAGGGCCTGTCGCTGCTGGAGTTCACGCCGTACGACGAGGCCGGCAACTCGTACCTGATGGCCGCGGCCAGCCCGAAGGTGAAGGTCGGCAAGAAGACCGGGCCGCCGGCCGCGAAGACGCCGATGGCCGCCTGCCGGCTGCGCGTCACCATGCACTTCGCCGACGCCGACGCCGCGTCCGGCTTCGCCGCCGACCGCAACTTCTACGACGACAACGTGCCGAAGGGCCGCGGCGGCAGCGAGACCGAGGACGAGTACGGCCGCCAGAAGGCCGCCCTGATCGCGCCGCCCCCGTCCAACTTCCTGCCCGGCCGCGGCAAGATGGGCGGCGGCGGGCGCGGCCTGCTCATGCTCCAGCCGCCCGCGGACGCCACCAAGGTCAAACTGGCGAGCTGGAACACCGGCGCGCCGGTGCCCGAGACCAACGACAGCCACGCCGAGCGGCAGTTCCTCGACTGGTTCCGCACCGAGAGCCCGGACGGGCTGGTCAAGGTCGAGATCCAGATCAACCTCAGCCCGTGCAGCCACTGCGCCGCGTCGCTGGCCACTGTCGCGGGCGAGTTCGAGCGGCTCATCTCCTGGGACAAGGCGTACCTCGGCTACGACCGCGAGACCAAGCAGCTGCTGGCCAACTGCACCACGGTCGAGGACGTATCAGCCGTCGCGTCGGCGTGGAAGCTGGGTTCTTGCGCGCCGGTCGCGCTGACCGATGCCGAGAAGGAGAAGCAGCGCAAGGAGGCGTTCGCCCACTACGAGAAGATGTCCGTCCTGGTGTAGCCCCCGGCGACCGGCGCGCGTCGGTCCGGGATCTCACCGATCCTTGGCGCGCACCGTGATCGTCTGGGTGGGCGGGCCGGCAGTCGCGCGCAGAGCGGCATCGACCGTAACCGTGACGACCAGATCAAGGCCCGGCTTGAGCTGCCCACCCAGAGCAGACCAGAAATCCGAGTTCTCCGACCCGTCACCGCTGCGCAACCGCAGGCTCGGCAACGGCCGCACGTCCACGAACGCGCCCTTCAAATGCTCCTTGCTGATCACCGGGTGCAGGAGCATCGCGTTCAGCACGTCCCCGAGCAGCGAATGCTCATCCCGGACCTCGCTGGTCCAGGCCGTGACGAGGTAGCGGCAATCCACCCGCGGCAGCGGATCGCGCCGGTACCGCCGCCCGTCCTCCTCCTCGACGATCACCTCGCCGTAGTCACGCTCGGACAGGTTGGGCCGGATGTCCCAGAGATAGAGGTCGACGGTCGGCTTGGTGGACAGCGCGGCCGACCACTCGCCGTCCGGGGCCTCGAACGCGATGTCGACGTCGCGGGCCGGCAGGGGCACGACGTCGCGCAGGAACGCCTCGAGCGTCTCGTCCAGCAGATGCAGCATCGGCCTACTCCTTGACCAGGTCGAAGTAGCGGTCGAACTCCTTCTCGGTGCGCAGCCGGCCGAGCTTCTGGAACTCGCGCTTCACCGACAGGACCGCGTGGCGCATGGTGATCGGGCTGTCCTCGGCGGCGGCCAGGAACGCGGCGCCCAGGGCGGCGTTGCTGATCACGCCACCGGTGATCTTGAACTGGCGGGCCAGGAACTCGACGTCGAGGTCGCCGGCGAGCGGGGCGGTCGGCGGGAACGCGCGCGACCAGATCTGGCGGCGCTCGGGCTCCTCGGGCGGCACGAAGTCGATCGCCACCGAGATCCGGCGCAGGAACGCGGGGTCGATGTTGCGCTGCAGGTTGGTGGCGAGCACGACCAGCCCGTCGTACGTCTCGAGGCGCTGCAGGAGGTAGGCGACCTCGATGTTGGCGTACCGGTCGTGGGCGTCGCTGACCTCGGAGCGCTTGCCGAACAGGGCGTCGGCCTCGTCGAAGAACAGGACCAGGTCGCCGGCGGCCGCGGCGCCGAAGATGCGCTCGAGGTTCTTCTCGGTCTCGCCGATGTACTTGCTGACAACGGCGGAGAGATCGACCTTGTACAGGTCGAGGCCCAGCTCGCCGGCGACGACCTCGGCGGCCAGCGTCTTGCCGGTGCCGGACGGGCCGGCGAAGAGCGCGACCACGCCGGTGCTCGCGGTGGCGCGGAACTGCCACCGGCCGTAGACGGTGTCGCGCTCGCGGTGGCGGGACGCGAGCTCGCGGAGCTGGGTGGCCTCCTCGGGCGGCAGGATGAGGTCGGGCCAGGCCCGGCGGGGGCGGATCCGGACCGCCACGCCGTCGAGATGACCGCCGGCCAGGCGGCGCACCGCCGGAGCGACCAGGCCGCCGTCGGCGCCCGCGGCGGCGGCGACCAGGCGCAGCTGCTCGCGGCTGAGGCGGTAGGCGGGATCGGGGTCGCGGCCCATGGCGCGTTGCCAGTCGTCGGGCCCGGCGGCGCCGTCGTGGACGGCGATCTCGCGCCAGGGGCGGTCGGGCACGGACTCGAGCGGCTGCTCGCCCCGGGACGAGAGCACCCAGCCGAGGTGGGTCGCGCGCTGGACGACGTCGCGGCCGACCGGGGTGATCGGGCCCGCCAGGTCGAGAACCACCGTGCAGCGGGTGATCGTCGCCTCCCGGACGACCGCCTGCCAGGCCGCGTCGGTCTCGGGTGGCGGAGCGATCAGCAGGCCGCGCCCGCCGAGCGCGTGCAGGCGCGACTCGCGGTCGCCGCCGTGCACGAGCAGCAGCTCCGGCTCGCTCGGGAGGTCGCCCGGCCGGCGGGAGGTGCCCGGCGGGAGGGCCGGGTCGGGCGAGTCGTCGCCGGCGAGATGCCAGATCAGGCGGGCGGCGGGCTCGGCCGTCTGCGTCGCCCACGGGCCGTCGCCGGAGACCTTGGCGAGGGCGGCGCGGATCAGGCCGCCGCCGGGGGCGAGGGCGCGGGGGCCGGCGTGGTCGTCCTCGGCGAAGATGCGGTTGAGGGTGGACAGGGTCAGCCGCGGCAGCTGCACCGAGTCCTGGATGTACGCGACCAGGCGCTGCCGGGCCGGCGACATCTCGACGGCGACGAGCAGGGCGAGCACCTCGGCCTCGCCGCTCGTCAGGCCGGCGTTCTTCGCGACGTCGCCGAACTGCCCGAAGGGCGCGTCGGCCGCGGGCGCCGGGTCGGCGCCGAAGAAGGCCGCGAAGGCGGCGCGGGCCTTCCGGATCGGCGCGGCGGCGCCGGCGCGCACGGCGGCGACCCGCTCGGGGCCGGGGCCGTCGAGGCCGGGCAGCGTGCCCAGCAGCCGCTCGACCTCCTCGTCGGCGACGTAGAGGCCGGCGAAGTCGCGCGGCGGCCGGCCCTCGGCCAGGCGGCAGATCAGGGCCTCGCGCTGCAGGAGCGCGTCGGCCAGGACGGTCCAGGGCTCGACCACCGGGTCAGATCACGCCCTCGCGGGTGGCGACCGCCACCGCCTGCGCGCGGGTGCGGCAGTTCAGCTTGGTCAGCACGTCGTGCACGACGTTCTTGACCGTGCGCTCGGAGAAGCACAGATCCTCGGCGATGCCGCGGGTGTCCATGCCGTCGGCGAGCAGGCGCAGCACCGAGCGCTCCCGGGTGTTGAGCCCGGCCGGCCCCAGATGCGAGGTCTGGGTGACGTGCAGCAGCAGCCGCGACAGCATGTCGGCGGGCAGCGCGACGTTGCCGGCCACGACCGAGCGCAGGCCGGTCACCAGCGTGTCGGCGGTGAGCGTGCGGTGCGGCAGGATCGCGCTGACGCCGGCGTCGACCATCTCGCGGACGGCCTGCTCGGTGACCTCGCGGACGGTGGCGACCAGGCGGGTGCCGTGCGTGTCGACCAGGCGCACCGCGCGGCGCAGGGTCGGGCCCGCGTACTCGAAGACGAGCACGTCGAGGTCGTTGATCGCGGGTTCGGGGGACAGCGCCGCGCTCTCGCCGCGGACGACGAAGTCGGCCTGCTGCAGGCACGCGGCCATGCCGCGCCGGACGATGGCATGGCTGTCATCGATCCAGACCGTCGGCGGCCGTGATGAGATCATGCGTTCCCCCTGGTCAGCGCCCGATGTGCGGGCGACTGCCCAGACATGATGGCCCGGAAAAGTCGATCAATACAATAGCTCGATCGGCTCTGTCGTTGATCCAACTCTGTTGCCCCTTTCGCTGCCCTTTCGTGCAACCGGGTCGGCACGTATACAGAGTGGCCTACATATACAAGCTGGACGGCGGTGTCTACTCTCGGGACATGCCGAGGTACTCCGCCGAACAGATCTACGGTTTCGCCCGCCGGGCCGGCTTCTCGCCGGACGAGGCGGCCACCATGACCGCGATCGCGCTGGCCGAGTCGGGCGGCAACTCCAAGGCACACAACCCGGTCGGCGAGGACTCCCGCGGGCTCTGGCAGATCAACGGCAAGGCCCACCCCAGCTTCCTGACCAAGTACAACCTCTACGACCCGATCGACAACGCCAAGGCCGCCTTCGAGATCTCCCACCGCGGCGAGGACATCTCGCCGTGGACGACGACGCACGGCGGCCTCAGCTCGCCGTACGTCCGGTTCAAAGAGGACGCTCAGGCCGCCGCGATCGCGTACGGCGACGGACCCGGCCGCGGCGTGTTCACCGGCACCCGCGGTTACGGCGACCACAAGCCGGCCCACGACGGCGACGACCCGGCCGGCGTGCCGGTGCACGACGTGGCCGGCTCGCCGTCGTCCTCGACGCCGGCCGCGCTGGCCACCCCGCAGGCCGCGCCGGGCGGCAGCAACCCCGCACTCGACACCTTCCTGAATGTTGCCAAGGCACAAATTGGTGATCGGTATGTGTTCGGCGCCGAGGTGAAGCTGAGCGACCCCAATCCGAACGTTTTCGACTGCTCCGAATTCACCCAATGGGCCGCTTTCCAGGCGGGCGCGAAAATCCCGGACGGCGCCACCGCGCAATATCTGCACTTCAAGGAAAAAGGTCTGCTGATTGACCCGGCCCAGGCCAAGAACACGCCGGGCGCGCTGCTGTTCTCGTTCGACCGCGAGCCGCGCCCCGGCGACGGCCGCACCCCGGGCGCGCACGTCGCGATCAGCCTGGGCAACGGCAAGGTCGTCGAGGCGGCCAACCCGCGGGCCGGCGTGCGCGAGTCCAACGCCGGCAACCGCTTCGAGTTCGCGGCGATCATCCCGGGCATCTCCGACGGCACCGCGACCCCGATCGCCAACCCGGTGATGCAGCCGCTGTCCACCCTGGTGCCGCAGTCGACGCTGCCGACCACCGTGCCGTTCCAGCCGGCCCCTCCCCCGCCGCAGCTCGGCGGCCCCGACTCCGACCGCGACGGGCTCAGCGACGCGCTCGAGCGCCGCTACGGGATGGATCCGCTGCGCGCCGACACCGACGGCGACAACCTGACCGACGCGCAAGAGCTGATCACGTACGGGACCGACGCGCGCAAGGCCGACAGCGACGGCGACAGCCTGAACGACGCGTTCGAGCTGGCCCAGGGCCTCGACCCGCGCTCGCCCGACTCCGACAACGACGGCCACATGGACGGCTCGCTCACCCCGATCTCGCAGACCGACACCGACGCCGACGGCCTCGACGACAACCTGGAACGCGTGCTCGGCCTCAACGCGCAGGTCGCCGACTCCGACTCCGACGGCTTCAGCGACGCCCTCGAGTACCACTCGGGCTCCAACGCGCTCGACCCCAACGACAACCCGCTGCTGCACCAGCCGGGCGCGCTCGGCCAGCAGCAGCAGAACCCGCTGGGCCAAAATCCATTGGGCCAGAACCCGCTGGGCCAGAACCCGCTGGGCCAGCCGGTCAACTCATTGGGCCAGCCGGCCGGGACGTTCGGGCAGCAGCCGGGGGTGTCATCGGCTCTCGATCAGCTGCCGGGCGGTCAGCTAACCGACGTCACCGATCTTCAGTGAGCGGGTTGATGCGACCATCGTGGACGTGGAGCTGACCCTGCCCGACGAGCCGGTGGCCCTGGCGCCCGGCGTGCCCACGCGCGTACCCGTCCAGCTGCGCAACCCGTACGCGCAGCCGCTCGAGCTACGGATCTTCCTGGCCCGCGGGCGCGCCGCCGGGTGGGCGACCGTGGATCCGCCGTCGCTCAGCCTCGCGCCCGGCGAGACGGCCGAGGTCGGGGTGGTCCTGCAGACGCCGCCCGAGCAGCCGCCGAGCTCCTCGCTGGTGCCGTTCACCGTGCACGCCGAGGAGGCGTCGACCGGCGAGCCGGCCGGCTTCGCGACCGCGCTGCTCAAGGTCGCGCTGCCGGTCCCGGTCACCGGCTCGCTCGCGGCCCGGCGCGAGAAGGGCACGTACGACCTGTGGCTCGCCAACGACACGCAGCGGGCCGCGCCCCTGCGGATCACCGCGCAGCTCGACCCGCCGGCCGGCTCGGTCCAGGTGGAACCGGACGCGGTGCTGCTCGAACCGGGGGCGAACGCGCAGGTGACGGTGCGGGCCAAGCCGGGGCGGCCGATCACCGGGCAGCCGCGGTCGTGGGCGCTGGTGGTCAAGGTCAGCGACGTGTACGACGCCGAGCGCGAGCCCTACCTGACCCAGGTCGCGACCGGCCGCAGCAAGCCCCTGGTCCGCGCGTTCGTGCTGGCCTCGGTCGCGGCGCTGATCTGCGTGGCGGCGGCCGCGGCGATCGCGCTCAACGGCGGCGGGAAGGACCTGTTCTCGTTCCGCGGCAAGAACGCGGCGACCACCACGCCGGCCGTCGCCCCGGCGACCGTCAACCGGCCGTACGCGTTGATCGAGGTTTTCCCGCATCGGGGCGCGGACGGCGGCCGGGCCGCGGCACAGGCCGAACAACAGAAGCTGGCCGCGCAGGGCATGCCGGTACGGCTGGTCGACAGCCTCGCGTCGGATGTGCTCTCCGACGAGCAGGGCGGCTTCTACGTGCTCTTGCAGGATGGTTTCCAGGGAACGGCACAGGCGGAGGCCTACTGCGCGCAGTGGCGCGCGGTGGCTCCGAAGTGCCGGGTCACGTCTTAGGCTCGGGAGCGTGCGGATGCAGTACGGGTTGGGGATCGACCTCGGCACCACCCACACCGCGGCGGCGGTCTGGGCGGAGGGCCGGGTCGAGGTCGCGCGCCTGGGCGGACGGCGCGCCGAGATCCCGTCGCTGGTCTTCGTCAAGCCCGACGGCGGCCTGCTGATCGGCGAGGCGGCCGAGCGGCGCGGGCAGTCCGAGCCGGCCCGGCTGGCGCGCGAGTTCAAGCGCCGCATGGGCGACCCGGTGCCGATCCTGGTGGGCGGGTCGCCGTTCTCGGCGCACGCGCTCACCGCCAAGCTGCTGCGGCACGTGCTCGACACGGTGGGCCGGCTGCAGGAGGGCCCGCCGCAGGCGATCACGATCACCCACCCGGCCAACTGGGGGCCGTACAAGAAGGAGCAGCTCGATCAGGCGGTGCGTCTCGCCGACGCGGGGCCGGTGCGGCTGCGCAGCGAGCCGGAAGCGGCGGCGCTGCAACACGCCACGGCCCGGCGGATCGCCGACGGCGAGACCGTCGCGGTGTACGACCTCGGCGGCGGGACCTTCGACGCCGCGGTGCTGCGCCGCGACGGGGACGGCTTCGTGGTGCTCGGCGAGCCCGAGGGCATCGAGCAGCTGGGCGGCATCGACTTCGACGAGGCGGTGTTCGGCTACGTGCTGGGCGTCCTCGGCAGCAAGGCCGACGGGATGGACCCGGCGGACCCGGAAGCGGTGGCGGCGCTGAGCCGGCTGCGGCGGGACTGCGTCGAGGCCAAGGAGGCGCTGTCCTTCGACACCGAGACGATGATCCCGGTGGCGCTGCCCGGGCTGCACACCCGGGTGCGGCTGAACCGTTCGGAGCTCGAGGCGATGATCCAGCCGTCGCTGGCCGACACGGTGGCGGCGACGTCGCGGGCGCTGCGCGGGGCGGGGGTGGAGCCGGCCCAGCTGAGCGCGATCCTGCTGGCCGGCGGGTCGTCCCGGATCCCGCTGGTGTCGCAGCTGTTGTCGACCGAGTTCCAGCGCCCGGTGGTGGCGGATCCGCATCCGGAGCACAGCATCGCCATGGGCGCGGCGGTGGCTACGGCCTCGGTGCTGGGCGGCGGATCGCCGTTCTCGGGGGCGGTGCCGCCGCCCCGGCCGTCCGGCGAGCAGGCCCGGCCCGGCACCGCGACCCTGGTGGACATGCCGGCCGGCGGGTACTCGCCGGTGTCGTCGCCGCAGCGCGGCGGGACGGCGGGGGCAGCCGCCGCCGGGGCAGCGGGAGCAGCAGCTGGGCTTTCGACACCCGCGCAAGGCGGCAGCGGGACCATCCCGGTCGCGCCGGGGTACGGCGGGAACGCACCGGTGAGCGGGGCCGCACCGGCATACGGCGCCAACGCGCCGGTGAGCGGGGCCCCGCCGGGATATGGCGGCAACGCGCCGGTCAGCGGGGCCGCACCGGCATACGGCGGCAACGCGCCGGTCAGCGGCGGACCATCGAACTATGCCGGGACGACGCCAGGCCAGGGCGGCAACGCACCGGCGAGCGGCCCTTCCGGCGCACCGGTCTCCTACGCGGCCGGCTCGGCCCCCATCCCGGGGACGACTCCGGCCCCGCCACCCGGGGGCGGTCCGCCGAGCGCGGGCGGCCGGCCCGGGGTCGCGGGGAGCGGCTCGTTCGGTGCGGCGGGCAACGGCGCACAGGCCGTGCCGGGGCAGGGCGAGCCGGGCCACGGCATACCGGGGCAGGGCATACCCGGACAGGGCGTATCGGGGCAGGGCGTACCCGGGCAGGGCGTACCCGGGCAGGGCGTACCCGGGCAGGGCGGAACCAATATCCCCTGGCCGCCACCGCCGCTGCCCGCGCCGCCCGGCGGCGAGAAGCGCAACCTCGCGCGGATCGTCATGGTCGGCGCGCTCGCCGTCGCCCTGCTGGCCGGCGGCACGACGGCCGCGCTGATCCTGCTCAACCAGAAGGACGACACCGCCGGCGGGGCCACGCCGCCCGCGACGCCCACCACGCCGCCCGTCTCGGCCGCCGCGCAGGAGCAGGGGGCGCTGCCGACCGACACGATGCTGGTCCGGGTCGACACCGGGCCGGGCCAGCCGCCGGGGCGCAAGTCGAAGATCTACTACTTCACGCCGGGCACCGGGAAGCGCACCCTGCTGCCCAACACGCAGAACGGTGACGTCCTGCCGAAGTGGTCGCACGACCGCGACCAGATCGCGCTCACCCATTCGTCGGCCGACGGCAAGAAGAGCTCGATCTACGTGATGAACGCCGACGGCAGCCACCGGCGCCGGGTGGCCGACGACGCCGGCGGGCGGGTCGCGTGGTCCGCCGACGACACCAAGATCGCCTTCATGAAGAAGTTCGGCGGCGTCAATCAGATCGCCGTGCTGACGCTGGCGACCGGCGAGATCAAGCAGCTGACCCACTCGTCGACCGTCAAGGACGACGCGATGTGGTCGCCGGACGGCCGGACGATCCTGTACTGGCTGAACAAGGACGGGATCAAGCAGATCTTCGAGCTGGAGGTGGCCGACCCGGAGGAGCCCGGGCGGCAGATCACCGGGCCGCAGGTGGGTCCGGCCAACGACCCGGTCTACTCGCCGAAGGGCGACAAGGTGCTCTTCACCCGCGAGCTCGACAACGGCAAGACCTCCGACATCTGGATGGTCGACATCGACGGCAAGAATCCCCACCAGGTCACCTCCAACCCGGCGCGGGAGATGGACCCGACCTGGTCGCCGGACGGCACCTGGTTCGCGATGGTGCGTGGCGACTACGACAAGCCGACCGTGGTGGCCATGCGGGCGGACGGCACCGGCGAGCAGGTGCTGACGGCGCCGGGCGGCCGCGAGGGTCATCCCTGCTGGTTCTGAGACCGCGCGAGAACTGAGGCGGCGCTAGAACTGAGGCGGCGCTAGCGACTATTCGGGGTCAAGGTCCGACGCGCCCGCCCGGCCCTCGGTGGACAGCGACGAATTCTTGTCGTACCCACCTGCTCTACTCGGCCCCACCCAAGTGCGGGGGCGGGGGATGGACTGTGGGCGCCGCGACTCGTGATCAAAAATGGGGGTTGCGGTGATCGCCG
>NZ_JBHTBJ010000021.1:0-127033 GCF_042664765.1 Paractinoplanes rhizophilus
GACCACGACACCCACTGGCGCAACTGGCGCCGCCGCCACCAAGCCCGAGCACGCTGGTTCCACCAACGCGCACGTCTCCGACGAGACTATGTCCTGGCCAGCTAGCAAATGGCGGCTGCCGTACTAGATGGAATTGTCTTGAAGCTGAATGATGATGTCGATTCGGGAGTTTGACAGGCCCGGAATCGACAATATTCAGCGATAGGGATGGATCAACTGAATTGGGCCAATCACGAGGTTGTAGTTATTGGTGCGCCGGTCTGATGGAATGCCGTGGGTGGAGGACCTGCGAACGATTTTCTACGCTGTCGTTTGGTCCTCCAGGCACCACTACTGACGGTTGCGCTCCGGGGCGGAAGGTTGTCGGTGGTTGCCTGCGCCTGTGCGGGTTGCCGTCATCGGAAACCTGACATTCAGACACATCGATATAGGGCGAGTGTCGCCCGATTGGTGGCGTGCCGCATGGAGGTGCGACGTCGATCGCCAGACGTGCGTCGAGGACTGGTTGACTCGGCAATCGCCACGGCCTTCGCTGGACGCGGATCGCTTGCTTCTGGTTCGTGGTTCGGTAACCCTGGGGGTGCGCGCGGGGCCGTAAGCCGTAGCGCGTGCGCGCGGCCCGGCGGACGCCGGGCCGCTCTTGATTATGTAGAGCTTTTGAACCAGCCTGGTCGCGGGTGTGGCCTACTGCTTGGGTTCGCGGGTGCGGCCGCTGACGGGCGCGGATATCCCACACGTACTATGTGCTAGCCGGCAACACCCCGGTGCTGGTCCATAACACTGGGCCGGCGTGCCTCGTGGCCGGGGGGCCTCGAGTTCGGCCGGGACGCGACGTTTTCCCGGACGAAAACGGTCTCATCCACGCACCTTCGGCAGACGATCTGGCAGGTCTGAATGTTCATGGACTTTCGGTATTTGACACCGTGGATAACCTTCGAGCTTCCGGCCTTAGCGGCCAGGTTCGGGCGCCACGAGGTGCGCTGCCGGATGGCCTGGGGATGGTTGCCGATGGTGCTGGCGTTGGTGGTCGAATGCCTTTGGGCCATTCCGCGATCTATCCAACGCGGAGCATGACTGTCGACGAGTTCGACGGGCTAATCAAGGGCATGGACTGGCAGAATATTGGCGTTAAGCTGCCCTAGCCGAGGAGGCCCATGAGTAAGGACCAGGATCTTTGGGCGGCGATCGTCGCAGCCGATCAAAAGTTGGCACGGGTCCGCGCGGAGTTTTACCAGCATGCCGAGGCGCGTCACGAGGTGCTAGTGGCCGCTCTGCAAGGGTCCAACTGGGATCGAGGCGCGGCGCTCGCGTTCCTTGAGGTGTTATCGGATGATGTTCCGGAACTACTTGAGCAGCTAGTCGAACATGCGATGTCGCCTCGATGGGCGTTGGCGGCGCGGCGCGCGATCGCAGCGGGACGACATGAGGAGGTTGCGCCAGCGCTTCGACAAATAATCGATAGGCTGCTGCCCACCGCAGACCCCGAGGAATATCGAAGGCTGGCTGAGCTACTGCGACATTTAGGTGATAGGGAAGGGCTTCGTATGCTCCTTGACGGGGCCAGCAGAAGGGATGACCCAGATATTCGAGAAGTGGTCGATGACTTCTCGAGCTAGGAGTCGATTCGTTCGTAATCGCAGTTCATGGAGGTGCATGTGGTGACGGCACTGTCCTCGGCACGGTAGATAGCGGAGTGTAACGATAGCCAGTACAGGTTCGCTATGGTCGATGCGTGTTGCCGTCACGGTTGCCGTCAGGCAGGGAAGCCTATGCAGATTGGTCGATGGGCATACGGCGTTGGCGGCGTGCGCGCGGGGCTGTAGGCCTGTAGCGCGTGCGCGCGGCCCGGCTTCGCCCGCTTTCTTGATCCTGTAGAGCAGTTTTGGGCCAGCCCCCTCTTGGCCTGGGTTACTGCTTGGGTTCGCGCCGATGTGTGGCGGGTGCCGCTGGTCCGGGTTGAGCAGACCCGGTCCGGTCGGGTGCGGCTACGGGCATTGCTGTCCGACCCGCTCACCGAACCGTCGGCGTGGACCGGCACCTCCGGTGACCCGGCGGTGTGGGCGGCCGGGATCGACGCCGACGGGCAGCCGGTCACCATCCGCAGCTCCGGGGTGTCCGGCGTCGTCGTTGCGGGCCTGGCCGGTTACGGCAAGACCAGCTTCCTCAACGCCCGCTTGTGCCAACTCGCCGCCAACGCCGCCGTGCAGTTCGTGCTCATCGACGGTAAAGGCGGCCCGGACTACGACGACCTGTTCACTCGCGCCTGGCTCTCGGCCAAGGACGATCCGCAGCTCGTACGGGACCACCTCGCGCGCCTGCGGGATCTGCTGGTCGCCCGGCAGCGCTCGATCCGGGCGGTGCTCGGCGTGAAGAACATGTGGCACGTCCGCCCCACCGTGACGTGGCCGCTAGTTGTGGTGCTTGTCGATGAGGCGCACACCTTCCTGAACGAGACCAAGGGCACAGACGCCGACGGCTTCGACATCGAGATCACCGGACTGCTGGGCATCTTCACCGACCCGCAGCACGTCATCGGCTACGCCGACGGTGAAGTCCGCCAAGAGTTCAACGTGACGTACCTCGGCCGAGTCGTCGGCGGCACGATCACGGCAAGCGACGAATCCACCGACGTCCGCTTCATCGACCCCGCCGACTTCGACAACATCTCGATCCACGACAGCGTCCGGCTCCGGCTCCACCCGGTACAGCGGCCCTATTCCTCGGTGCGTTGCCGTAAACCGCCTTGCTGTGCATGTGCGGCGGGGCGTTCCCGGTCCTCGCAGACATTGCGGCAGCCACGACGCCGTCATAGTGGTGGGTGGCCTTACCGAACGGCCGTTGTTCGCTGCCGTTGCGGAGCTTCGGCCCTGTCCGGGCGCTCGTCGCCGGATCGGCCTGAAAGACGTGATCCATTTGGTCCTCGGCGCCGCAGGAGTGGCCCTGATCGCCGCCGCCGTCATCATGACCTTCAACGGCTGGTCTGGCCGGCGAGCCGTCATGTCGGGAACTGACGCGGCAATGCATCGGCTTCCCGGGCGAGGGGCTGCCCGACGAGCTCGCGTCTTACACCGGGCGGTCCGTGCGGACCGGCGTCGACGCGCGGGCCTATTCCGATCTCATCGCCCGCCATGTCGCCGCGGCCACGGGTGGGCGCACCTACTCGGAGATCGCCGACGAATGGCTCGTCGGCGGGCGCACCGATGACCGGCTGGCCCGCCTGCGGGAGACCGCGTTCATGGGCCAGTCGCTGCGTGGCGCGCTGCTCGGCGCTTACCAGGCCCGGCAGATCACCGTGCTGGTGATCGGTTTCGGCGCGCTGTGCGCGACAATCGGCGTCGCTTTTCTCGCTCTCGCGTTCCGGTAGGGCCCGCGGCAGTCGTCAGACGTCAGTCTCGAATCCTGACAATCGTGCCCGCGCCGGGCCGGAGACGGGGCCGAAGGGCCGGCGGGTCTTTCGGCCCTGTCCGGGGTCGAAGTACGCCCATAACGTCCGGGTCATGAGCGGACGGGGCAATGGGCGGGGCAGTGGACGGGGCACCAATCGGCGGCTGGCCGGCCTCCGTTTCGCCGTGCCGCTGGCCGGCGCGCACGTTCGCCGGGTGTTCGACGAGCGGTGTCCGGGGCGCTGAGCTCCGCGTCCCCGCTCCGCTCGCTCGCCGGAGGAATCTCTCGTGCTGGACGACATCCGCGCCGCCTGCCGGCGTGACCCGGCCCTGTACGGCATGCACCGCGTCGAGGTTCTGCTCTACCCGGGGCTGTGGGCGATCTGGGGCCACCGGATCGCGCACCGGCTGCACGGGTGGGGCGTGCCGCTGCTGCCCCGGATCATCTCGCAGGCGATGCGGAATCTGACCGGCATCGAGATCCACCCCGGCGCCGTCGTCGGCCGGCGGCTGTTCATCGACCACGGCGCCGGGGTCGTCATCGGCGAGACCGCCCGGATCGGTGACGACGTGACCCTCTACCACCAGGTCACGCTGGGCGGCCGCGGCTGGCGCCGCGATCCGAAGGGTGGCCGTCGCCACCCCGTCGTCGGCGATCGGGTGGTGCTCGGCGTCGGCGCCACCGTGCTGGGGCCGGTGCGCATCGGCGACGACGCCGAGATCGGCGCGCTCTGCCTCGTCCTCTCCGACGTCCCGCCGGGCGCGCGTATCCGTGCGCCAGTGGCCACCACCTCGACCAGGAGCCGCACATGGTATTCCGCGACATCACCGAACTGATCGGCCGTACCCCGCTGGTGCGGCTCTCCCGCTTCGAACCGGACCTCCCCGCCGCGCTGGTCGCCAAGCTCGAGTCGGCCAACCCCGGCGGCAGCGTCAAGGACCGCATCGCCCTCGCGATGATCGAGGCTGCCGAGGCCACCGAGGAGCTCCGGCCGGGCGTGCCCATCGTGGAGGCGACCAGCGGAAACACCGGCATCGGCCTGGCCCTGGTCGCCGCCGCCCGCGGCTATCGGCTCACGCTGACCATGCCGGAGAGCATGAGCGCCGAGCGGCGTGCGCTGCTGGCCGCGTACGGCGCCGAGCTGGTCCTGACGCCGGCGGCCGACGGCATGCGGGGCGCGATCGAGCTGGCAAGGCGCATCGCCGACGAGCGCAAGGCGTTCCTGCCCCGGCAGTTCGACAACCCCGCCAACGCCGACGTGCACCGGCGTACCACCGCCCTGGAGATATGGAACGACACCGACGGCGACGTCGACATCGTGGTCGGCGGGGTCGGCACCGGAGGCACCCTGACCGGCGTCGGCCAGGTGCTCAGGGAGAAGAAGCCCGGCCTGCGGGTGTACGCCGTGGAGCCGGCCGAGTCCCCGGTGCTCTCCGGTGGCGCCCCGGGCCCGCACGCCATCCAGGGCATCGGCGCCGGCTTCGTCCCCGAGGTGCTCGACCCCACCGTGTACGACGGGGTCGTGCGCGTCGACGCCGACGAGGCTCGGGCTGCTGCCCGGCAACTGGCGCGTACCGAGGGCATCCTCGCCGGGGTCTCCGGCGGTGCGGCGCTGCACGCGGCCTCCGGCATCGCGCGCCGGCCCGAGAACGCCGGCACGACCGTCGTGGTGGTGCTGCCCGATACCGGCGAGCGATACCTGAGCACACCGCTGTTCGGCCCTTCGGGACCTTCGTCCCCTTCGGACGGGACCACTCGCCCATGATCCATAACGGCGCGTTGCCGCAGGCTGACCCGGAGCCCGCGATCGCGTGCTCCGAAGTGGACCGAAGGAGCGCCTTGTGTCGCCAGATCCTGTGACGGACGCCGTCCCCGGCACCGCACCGCTGCTCGCGGCCCGTCGCTTCCTCATGCGGGAGACCGTCGGCGACCGCGGGCGCACCCTGCACCAGTACGACGGCGCCTGGGACGCCTTTTACCGCGACCGCTGGCGCTACGACAAGGTGGTCCGCTCCACCCACGGAGTCAACTGCACCGGCTCGTGCTCCTGGAACGTGTTCGTCAAGGACGGGCTGATCACCTGGGAGCACCAGGCGACCGACTACCCGACGACCGGGCCCGACTCGCCGGACTACGAGCCGCGGGGCTGCCCGCGCGGCGCGTCGTTCTCCTGGTACGAGTACTCGCCGTCGCGGGTGCGCCACTCGTACGTGCGCGGGGTTCTGGCCGAGATGTTCCGTGAGGCGCGGCAGCGCCTGGGCGACCCGGTGCTCGCGTGGGCCGAGATCGTCGAGACGCCGCTGAAGTCGCAGGCTTACAAGTCACAGCGCGGCCGGGGCGGTTTCGTGCGGGCGAGCTGGGACGAGGCGATCGAGATGATTGCCGCGGCGCACGTGTACACGACCAAGACGTACGGCCCGGACCGGGTGGTCGGGTTCTCGCCGATCCCGGCGATGTCGATGGCGTCGTTCGCGGCCGGTACCCGCTACCACGCCCTGCTGGGCGGGACCCTGCTGAGCTTCTACGACTGGTACGCCGACCTGCCGGTCGCCTCCCCGCAGATCTGGGGCGACCAGACCGACGTGCCCGAGGCGGGCGACTGGTGGAACGCCACGTACCTGATGATGTGGGGTTCCAACATCCCGGTGACCCGCACCCCGGACGCGCATTTCCTGGCCGAGGCCCGGTACCGGGGAACGAAGGTGGTGGCGATCAGCCCCGACTACGCCGACAACGTCAAGTTCGCCGACGACTGGCTGGCCCCGCACCCGGGCACCGACGGCGCCCTGGCGATGGCGATGGGCCACGTGGTGCTGACCGAGTTCTTCCGCGACCGGCCGGTGCCGTACTTCCTCGACTACGTGCGCAAGTACACCGATCTGCCGTTCCTGGTGACCTTGCGCAACACCGGCGACGCGTGGGCGGCGGACCGCTTCCTGACCGCCGCGGATTTGGGTGAGGCGAACGGGGAGCACAAGACCGTTCTGCTCGACGCGGCGACCGGAGAGCCGGTCGTGCCCAACGGGTCGCTCGGATTCCGCTACGCCGACGACGGCGAGGGCCGGTGGAACCTCGATCTGGGCGACGTCGTGCCGGTGGTCGGTCTGGATCCGGCCGGCGAGACGGTCGAGGTCGATCTGGCCCGGTTCGACACCGGTGAGACCGAGGGCGGTACGACGATCCGGCGTGGCGTGCCGATCCGGTGGATCGCCGGGCACCCCGTCACCACCGTCTTCGACCTGGTAATGGCCCAGTACGGCGTGCGCCGCGGCGACCTGCCGGGGGAGTGGCCGGCCGGCTACGACGACGCGGACGCGCCGAACACGCCGGCCTGGCAGGAGAAGATCACCGGGGTGCCGGCCGCGCTGGCCGCCCGGATCGGCCGGGAGCTCGCCCGCAACGCCGAGCGCAGTCACGGCCGCTCGATGATCGTGCTGGGGGCCGGGGCGAACCAGTGGTTCCACTCCGACATGACCTACCGGGCGCTCATCTCGCTGGTCACGCTGACCGGCTGCCAGGGTGTCAACGGCGGCGGCTGGGCGCACTACGTCGGGCAGGAGAAGGCGCGGCCGGTCACCGGGCAGCAGCATCTGTCGTTCGCGTTCGACTGGCAGCGACCGATGCGGCACCAGGCGGCCACCCCGTTCTGGTACCTGCACACCGATCAGTGGCGCTACGAACGGGTGCCGGCCGACGAGCTGTCCTCCCCGCTGGGCACCGGCCGGTTCGCCGGGATGGCGTTCGCCGACACGGTCGCCGCCGCGCAGCGGATGGGCTGGACGCCGGGCCACCCGTTCTTCAACCGCAACCCGCTCGACCTGACCGACGAGGCCGCGGCGGCCGGGCGTCCGGTTGCCGAGCACATCGTCGCGGAGCTCCGGGCGGGCCGGCTGGGCGCGGTGGCCGACGACCCGGACGATCCGGCGAACTTCCCGCGCTGCCTGACGCTGTGGCGGGCCAACCTGCTCGGCTCGTCGGGCAAGGGCAACGAGTACTTCATGCGCCACCTGCTCGGCGTCGAGGGATCGGCCACGGCCGCCGAGTGCGAGCCCGCCCAACGCCCTCGCGACGTGGCGTGGCGCGACGAGGCGCCGGTCGGCAAGCTGGACCTGCTCACCGCGATCGACTTCCGGATGACCAACACCGGCCTGCACGCCGACGTCGTGCTGCCAGCCGCGACCTGGTACGAGAAGAACGACATCTCCACCACCGACATGCACCCGTTCGTGCACGCGTTCAGCCCGGCCGTCGAGCCGCCCGGCGACGCGCACACCGACTACGACACCTTCCTGGCCCTGGCCGACAAGGTGAGCGAGCTGGCCGTCGACCATCTCGGTGTTCGCCGCGACGTGCTGGCCGTGCCGCTGCAGCACGACACCCCGGACGAGCTGGCCACGCCGAGCGGACGGGTGCGTGACTGGCGGGACGGCGAGTGCGAGCTGATCCCCGGCCGTACGATGCCGAAGCTGATCGAGATGGAGCGCGACTACACGCTGCTCGGCGCGAAGATGCGCACGGTCGGCCCGCTGCTCGACAAGCTGGGCACCACCACCAAGGCGATCACCGTCGACGTCGGCCCGGAGATCGAGTACCTGAAGCACCGCAACGGCGTGATCGACGGCCGCCCGTCGCTGGCCACCGCCATCGGCATGTGCGAGGCGATCCTGGCCCTGTCCGGCACGACCAACGGACGAGTCGCGCGAGCGGGGTTCGCCGCGCTGGAGAAGCGGACCGGGCAGCCGTTCACCGATCTCATCGCCGGGCACGAGGACGACCGGATCACCTATGCGCAAACGCAGGACGCGCCGCAGCCCGTCTTCACCAGCCCGGAATGGTCGGGCTCGGAGAAGGGCGGCCGCCGCTATTCCCCGTTCACGCTCAACGTCGAACGGCTCAAGCCCTGGCACACCATCACGGGACGGCAGCACTTCTTCGTCGAGCACGACTGGGTGGCCGAGCTGGGGGAGCAACTGCCGGCCTTCCGGCCGCCGCTGAACATGGCCCGGCACTTCGGCAAGCCGGGCGACGCGGTCGACGGCGGCGTGACCGTACGCTTCCTCACCCCGCATGCGAAGTGGTCGGTGCACTCGATGTACCACGACAACGAGCTGATGCTGGCCCTGTCCCGCGGCGGCCCGGTGATCTGGATGAGCGTGCCGGACGCCGCGAAGATCGGCGTACGCGACAACGACTGGATCGAGGCGCACAACCGCAACGGCGTCGTGGTCGCCCGCGCCGTGGTCAGCCACCGGATGCCCGAGGGCACCGTCTTCCAGTACCACTCGCCGGAACGCACGGTGAACGTCCCCAAGGCCGAGAAGTCGAAGCGGCGCGGTGGCTACCACAACTCGATGACCCGTCTGCTGGTCAAGCCGACCCATCTCGCCGGTGGCCACGCCCAGCTCACGTACGCCTTCAACTACTACGGCCCGATCGGCAGCCAGCGCGACGAGATCACCGTGATTCGCCGCCGCACCCAGGAGGTGGAGTACTGATGCGGATCCGCGCACAGGTCGCCATGGTGATGAATCTCGACAAGTGCATCGGCTGTCACACCTGCTCGGTCACGTGCAAGCAGACCTGGACCAACCGGGAGGGCACCGAGTACGTCTGGTTCAACAACGTCGAGACCAAGCCCGGCATCGGCTACCCCAAGCACTACGAGGACCAGGATCGCTGGAAGGGCGGCTGGATCCTGGACCGCAAGGGGCGCCTGACATTGCGCTCCGGCGGCCGCGCCAAACGGCTCAGCCGGATCTTCGCCAACCCGGACCTGCCCTCGATCGACGACTACTACGAACCGGCAACGTTCGACAAGGACCTCCTCGTCAGCGCCCCGGCCGGACTCACCGACACCCCGGTCAAACGGCCCCGCTCGGCCCTGACCGGCGAGCCGATGGCCATCACCTGGGGCGCGAACTGGGAGGACTCGCTCGGCGGGCAGTCCGGTCAGGACGACCCGAGCCTCGCCCGGATGGCCACCAAGGTCAAGCTCGAGTTCGAGAAGACCTTCATGTTCCACCTGCCGCGCATCTGCGAGCACTGCCTCAACCCGGCCTGCGTGTCGGCCTGCCCCTCCGGCGCCATGTACAAGCGCGCGGAGGACGGCATCGTCCTGGTCGACCAGGACCGCTGCCGCGGCTGGCGGATGTGCGTGTCGGCCTGCCCGTACAAGAAGGTCTACGTCAACCACGCCACCGGCAAGGCCGAGAAATGCACGCTGTGCTTCCCGCGCATCGAGGCGGGCCTGCCGACCATCTGCGCGGAGACCTGCGTCGGCCGCTTGCGCTATCTGGGCATCGTCCTGTACGACGAGGACGCCGTCCTGGCCGCCGCGTCGGTGCCGGACCCGCAAGATCTCCTCGATGCGCAGCGCGCGGTCTTCCTCGACCCCCGCGATCCCGGCGTGGAGCGGGCCGCCCGCGACGCCGGGATGCCGGACGAGTGGATCGAGGCCGCCAAGCTCTCGCCGATCCGCAAGTTGATCAGCGAGTACCGGATCGCGCTGCCGCTCCACCCGGAGTACCGCACGCTGCCGATGGTCTGGTACGTGCCGCCGCTGTCGCCCGTCCTGGACGCGGCGGGCGCCGCCGGCCGGGACGACGCCGACGCCGACGACGTCTTCCACACCATCCGCGACCTGCGCATCCCGGTCGAGTACCTGGCCGAGCTGTTCACCGCCGGTGACACCGAGGCGGTCGCCGGAGTCCTGATGAAGCTCGCCGCGATGCGCTCCTACATGCGGTCCCGCACTCTCGACGGCACCGTCGCGCAGGACCTGCTCGACCGCATCGGGATGACCGCCGAGCAGGTCGAGGCCATGTATCGGCTGCTGGCCGTCGCCAAATACGACGAGCGGTACGTCATCCCGGCCGCGCACGCCAAGGACGCCGCCGCCCTGGACGCCCAGGCCGCCGGTCACGACGGCTGCGCGCTGGACTGCGAAGGCGGGCCCGGCATGAGCGACCCCTTCCACCTCTCGGCCCGGCCATGATGCCGCCGTCCCCGGCCGATCGCGCCCGGATCTTCGAGCTGTCCGCGTTGCTGCTCACCTACCCCGACGACGAGTTGCTCGGCGCCGGTGGCCGGCTGCGGGCGGCGGCCGCAGCCGTGACCGACGAGCCGGCCCGCACGACGCTGACGGCGTTCCTCGACTGGCTGCTCGAGACGAGGCTCATCGACCTCCAGCGTGAGTTCGTGCGATCGTTCGACCTGCGCCGCCGGTCGGGGCTGTACCTGACGTACTACCTGCACGGTGACACCCGTAAGCGGGGTATGGCGTTGCTGGTGCTCAAGCAGCGCTATCGGGCGCACGGGCTGCGCCTGGCCGGCGGCGAGCTGCCCGACCTGCTGCCGGCGGTCCTCGAGTTCGCGGCGAGTGTCGGCCCCGGCGACGGCGAGGCTCCGCTGCGCCAGCACCGCCAGGGCCTCGAGCTGCTGCGGGCCGCTCTGACCGAGTCCGGCACCCCGTACCGGCTGGTGCTCGACGCCGTCTGCGCGGCGCTCCCCGAGCTCACCGGCGACGACCGCGCCGCCATCCTGGCGCTGGCCGTCGACGGACCCCCGGTGGAGACCGTCGGCCTGGACACCATCGGCCTCGCCCCGTACCCCGTCTGCTCGCCCCTGGAGGCGTCGCGATGACCACCCTGCTCTGGGTCGTGCTGCCCTACGCCTGCCTCGCCGTTTTCCTCGCCGGGCACGTCTGGCGGTGGCGGCACGACCAGTTCGGCTGGACCACCCACACCAGCCAGCTGCTGGAGAGCCGGCTGCTGCGGCTCGGCTCGCCGCTGTTCCACCTGGGCGCCTTCGGTGTCATCGCCGGCCACGCCATGGGCCTGCTGATCCCGGCGTCGCTCACGGCGAAGCTCGGCGTGTCCGAGCATCTCTACCACCTGGTCTCGGTGTCGGCCGGCACAGTGACCGGCGTCATGCTGCTGGCCGGCCTGGCGCTCCTGATCGCCCGCCGCTTCGTCGTCGGCCGGATCCGTCGCGTCACCACGACCATGGACAAGATTTTGTACGCCTTCCTGGCCGCCCTGGCCGTGCTCGGCATGACCGCCACCGTGGGCGAGAACCTGCTCGGCGGCGGCTACGACTACCGGGAGACCATCGCCGTCTGGTTCCGCGGCATCTTCTGGTTCCGGCCGCACACCGAGCTGATGACCGGAGCGCCGCTGGTCTACCAGATGCACGCGATCGGCGGATTCCTGTTCCTGGCGCTGTGGCCGTTCACCCGGCTCGTGCACGTCTGGTCCGCGCCGCTGGCGTATCTGTGGCGGCCGTACGTCGTCTACCGCACCCGCCGGGGGCCCGTGCCGGCACCACAGCCCGCGCCTGCGACCGTCCGCGACGCCGGGCGTGGTCTCGCCGGCCAAGGCCGTCTGACCAGCGGCTGCACAGGTCCCGATGAGCCGGGACCAAGGTCCCTGGTGCCGTCGGACCTGCGAACGCCACCCTGGTGATGCGATACCTGACCGTCGAGCCACGGAGAACGAGATGAGCACAACCCCGACCCGGCCGGTACGCGCCGGGGGCCGTCCCGGCGTGATGCTGGCGCTGGCGACGATCGGCTTCGCCGTGAACTTCTGGGCGTGGGCGCTGCTCAGCCCACTGGCCACGAAGTTCACCGCCGCCCTGCACCTGAGCTCGTTCCAGCAGTCGCTGCTGGTCGCGGTGCCGGTCGTGGTCGGATCGCTGGGGCGCATCCCGATCGGCGCGCTGACCGACCGCTTCGGCGGCCGGGTCATGTTCCCGCTGGTCTCGCTGGCCACCATCGTCCCGGTGCTGTACCTGGGCCTGTCCGGGCACACCTCGCTGCCGGCGATCCTGGTCGGCGGGTTCTTCCTCGGCATCGGGGGCACCGCCTTCGCCGTCGGCGTGCCGTTCGTCAACGCCTGGTTCCCGGCGGAGCGGCGTGGCTTCGCGGTCGGCGTCTTCGGCATGGGCATGGGCGGCACCGCGATCAGCGCCCTGACGACGGTCAAACTGGTCGACGCGCACAGCATGCAGACCCCGTTCCTGATCACCGCGGCCGTGCTTGCGGTCTACGCCGTCGTCGCCTGGGTCGTGCTGCGCGACGCCCCGAACCGGGTCGTGCCGTCCACCCCGGCAGCCGAGCGCCTGGGCGCCACCCTCAAGCTGCCGATCACCTGGCAGGCTGCCGCCCTGTACGCGGTCGCGTTCGGGGGCTACGTCGCCTTCTCCGTCTACCTGCCCGCGTATCTGAAGAACGCGTACGGGCTGGCCCACGCCGACGCCGCCAACCGGATGGCCGGCTTCGTGCTGCTGGCGGTCCTGATGCGCCCGGTCGGCGGCTGGCTGGCCGACCGGATCGCGCCGAGCCGCGTGCTCGCGGCGACCCTCGGCCTGGTGGTCGCCGGTGCCGTGGTGCAGGCCTTCACGCCGGGCCTGGCCCCGATCGGCACCGTCGCGTTCCTCGGTATGGCCGCCGCCCTCGGCACTGCCAGCGGCGCCACCTTCGCCCTGGTCGCGCAGAAGGCCCCGGCCAGCCAGGTCGGCTCGGTCACCGGTGTGGTGGGCGCGGCCGGCGGCCTCGGCGGCTTCGTCCCGCCGCTGGTGATGGGCTCGATCTACGGCAGCTACCACTCGTACGCGCTGGGCCTGTCCCTGCTGGCGATGGTGGCCCTCGGCGCCCTGGTACTGAACCTGCTCACGGTCGGGCGGCGCCGGGCTGTCACCGCCTGAGCGGTCCCGTCGGGTCCGTACCACCACGTCCAAGAAGGGCATTACCCATGTGCGAATATTGCGGCTGCCAAGCCGTCTCCGCCATCGACCAGCTGACCCGCGAACACGATGTCGTCGTAGGCATGATCGGCGATGTCCGCGGCGCCGCCGCGGCCGGTGACGTCGACCGGATGGCGCGACTTGCCCGGGACATCGCCGCGATGCTCGGCCCGCACACCGAGGTCGAGGAACACGGCCTGTTCCCCCTGTTGGCCGGCGAGTTCCCCGACCAGGTGGCGGCGCTGGAGGCCGAGCACCGCCGGATCGATGCGGTGCTCGGCGCGGCGGCCGCCGGCACTCCGGCGGACCCCGCCTGGCCGAGCCTGCTGATCGAGACCCTGGAGATATTGCGCGACCACATTCTGAAGGAGCAGGACGGCGTCTTCCCGGCGGCGCTGACCACCCTCAGCGGCGCCGACTGGGACACGGTCGACGAGGTGCGCGTCAAGGTGGGAACGCTGCTGCCGAACAGCGGGAACGTCGCGC
This sequence comes from Paractinoplanes rhizophilus, assembly GCF_042664765.1. Classification (NCBI taxonomy): domain Bacteria; kingdom Bacillati; phylum Actinomycetota; class Actinomycetes; order Micromonosporales; family Micromonosporaceae; genus Paractinoplanes; species Paractinoplanes rhizophilus. The sequence continues at coordinate 13,615 of NZ_JBHTBJ010000021.1, forward strand.
CAAAGTGATCAACGCGACCGGCGGGCAGGAGGCGGCCAAGTCCTGTGTGTCGCTCGTGCCGCTGTTCTCCGGGTTGACTGCCGGGCAGCAGGCGGAGGTCGCGAAGCTGGCTCGTCCCCGCCAGGTCGGACGAGGTGAGTACGTGTTCCGGGCGGGGGAGCCGGCCGCGACCCTGTACGTCGTGCACACGGGCCGGGTGCGGATCAGCCGTCTCTCCGCGGGAGGGCAGGAACGCGTGCTGCGGATCCTGGGCCCCGGCGAGGTGGTCGGTGAGTCCGCGTTCCTGACCGGCCGCCCTCCGGAGAACGACGCGACCGCTGTCGAAAACACCCGGATGTGCGTGTTCGACCACGGCCGGCTGGCCGATCTGGTGCGCGCATTTCCGGACATCGCGGTGGCCATGTTGCGTGCGGTGTCCGCCCGCCTGGCTTCGACCGAGCGGATGCTTGCCGCGATGACCGGCGCCGACATCACGGGCAGGGTGGCAGCCTATCTGCTTGACTGCGAGGTGGCCCGCGGGGACGGCGGCCGGGTACGGGTGCAGCTGCCGGCGTTCAAAAAGGACATCGCCTCGTTCCTGGGCACGACTCCGGAGACCCTCAGCCGCACCCTGGCGGGCCTGGCGCGGGAAAAGGTGATCGTGCTGTCCGGCCATGCCCAGGTGGAGATCCTGGACATGCCACGGCTGGAGCTGCTCAGCGCCGGCGTCTGACATGTCTCCGGCGGACTTGATCCAGGTCAAGGCGGTTCGGAGCCGCTGTTCCTACGGTGAAGGGGTCAGTCACCGCCCCGAAGGAGCTCGCGAATCGCCACCGCGGGGCTGCCGCCCAGGAGGATGCCATGCAGCTGATCATGTACGGGGACTTCAACTGCCCGTATTCGTTTCTGGCCAGTCAGCGCGCCGAGGCGCTGGAGCGGCTCGGTCACCGGGTCGAATGGCGTGCCGTGGAACACGATCCGCACCTGTCGATGACCGGCACGCTCAGCGCGGCCGATGCCGACGGGTGGGGGTGCGAGCTGGCAGAGGTGGCCGGCTTGGCGCTGACCGGCGAACACGTGCCCACCGGCGCACCGGGCATGATCAGTAATACCTACGCCGCCACGTCGGCCTACGCCGAGTCACTCACCGACGGGGTCGCCGGCCGGCTACGGCGCGACTTGTTCAACGCCATCTGGATGTCCGGCGCCCATCTGAGCAACGCCTACGACGTTCGTCCGCTGATCGCCGCGCTGACTTTCCCGCGCGGACCGGTGGGCCCCTGGCTGGGTCTGGAACGTCCCCGGCCGGGACTGGGCGGTCCCGACCCCAACCAGCCGACCCGCATGCTCGGCGGCACGATCACCCCCACCGGAGCCCCGCTGACGACCACCGGCTGGCGGCGGATGACCGGGTGGCGGCGCGATTGGCTGGCGCTCGGCGTGCCCGTGCTGCCCGCCGTGGCCGAGCCGGCCGGGGTCGTCCGCTTCGGCGTCGATGCCCTGACCTGGCTCGCCGGTCTGCTGCCCGGCCAGGGGACCGGTGCCCGGCAAGCCATCCGCCGTCCGCCGGAACCGGCGAACCGCATGCACCTTTCAGGCGTCCTCAAGAACGGTCTGGTCGCCGGGTGACGACCGTCGTGCGACGGGCCGCAATCACCACCCGCCACGACATTTGCACAGTGCAAAGATGGATGTCCGCGCGCGAGCGGGCATTGGGACGGCGTGACGCGCCCACGGCGCTGGACGCGCCGGCGGGCCGCACGCAGCCGTTGCTGATCGCGGCGGCGACCCGGCTCTTCGTGCCGCTGGTCCGCAACGCCCGGGCACCGGACCTCAGCCTGCTTGTCTGAGCGCCTCTGTGTTCAGGACGTCGTCATGCCGGGCGATTTGTGTGCCATCTCGGTACACGGTTACCCCGCCCGTCCAGGCGCAGTACGTGACCTGCTCGTACCGGCTGATGTGGTCGTCATGATGGCGGATTTCCAGGATGTCCGCCTCCGTGGCCGCCATCAGCGGCCTCCAGCGCGGCCCGGCACCGAGCGCGGCAATGGGGTCTGCGACATCGGACGCTCCTCCCGTGGGATCGGCTGGGGGTTGTGGGCGCGTCCAGCGCCGCAACCACCTACGGATCTGTCCTTTCGGCGGCGGAATCGTCGACTGAAGTGATCGCGGGCTTCCGCATTGCGGTGACCGAGATCATGATCGACCGTCGCTGGCAGCCGGTGAACCCGGACCGCACCCGGATGACGTTACGCAACCGAGGGCGAGCCGGCCGGGTTCGCGAACCTCCGGACAGTGCCGCCCGAGCGTTGCGTATACTATCGAAAAACGATAGAGTCCTGTCGAGATACGGCAGGAAGGAATCGATAATGAGTAGGTGGGTCATTCACACCCTGCGTGTGGTGATCGCGATCGGACTGATCGGGTCGGTGGTCGTCCAGGCGGTGGTCGCGGCCCTGCCCTGGTGGGGCGCGCAGCGCGAGCCGACCGGGATCGGGGTGTCGTTGGCGGTCATCGGTGTTCTCGGCGTCGCGACTTTGCAGATCATCGCCGTGTGCATCTGGCGGCTGCTGACGATGGTGCGCCGCGGGACTGTGTTCTCCCATGCGGCGTTCCGTTTCGTCGACCTGATCATCGGCGCGATCGGCGCCGCCGCGGTGCTGACGTTCGCCGTCGCCGTGGTTGCCCGGTTCGCCAACCATGCCGTGCCCGAGGATGAGATCGCACCCGGCCTGGTGGGGGTGATCTGCGGGGCGGCGTTGGTGATCGCGGGGGTCGCGCTGGTCGTCTACGTGATGCGGACGTTGCTCGCCCAGGCGGTGGCGCTGGACTCGCAGGCGAAACACCTGCAGTCCGAGCTCAACGAGGTGATCTGATGCCGATCGTCGTCGACATCGACGTGATGCTCGCCCGAAGGAAGATGTCGGTCGGTGCGCTCGCGGACCAGGTGGGGATCACCCCGGCCAACCTGGCTGTCCTCAAGAACGGGCGAGCGAAGGCCGTTCGGTTCACGACCCTGGCCGCCCTCTGCGAGGCGTTGGACTGCCAGCCCGGTGATCTCCTGCGGTGGGAACCCGACAGCGCCGACGCCCGGCCGCCGATACATCAGGAAATCCGTCCCTGACCAGCATCGGCAACCCGGCACAGCAGTACGGCGACGTGCCCGCCTACGACTCCGGCCTCTGGTACCGGCCGTTGTAGCGGACTCCGCTGCGGGCGTCGGTGAAGCTGACGCCCACGGGAACTCCGTTCTCGACGGTCCATCGAACCTCGTACGTCGCTCGGTACGTCGGCGGCCAGAACGACGCGAAGGTCCCGTCATCCACAACGGACCATTCCCCGGACGACCTCGCGCCCCGCTCGACGTAGGTGGTTCGGCCATCCGCCGTGAACGATTGGGTCGCACCGTCCTGGAACACGAACTGCGCGGCGGTCAGAGCGGTGATCATGTCCGCCGCATCGACCGGCTGGCCATCGGCAACCTCCGTACCGGAGGGCATATCGTCCATCAAACTCTCCCGACACTGGGCGCGACACCGGCCGCCGCCTCTTGACGATGGCACCAAACTGGGAACGCCTTGGACTATACAGTCCTCTCACCGACTGGCGGAAACCGCCCATCTGGCGCTTTGCGCCCCGGTCGCTGAAAACCCGTGGACTATTTCGTCCAATTACTGGATCGGGCAGACTCTGGTCGTCCGTCGTCGCGCACGCGGTGCTGGCCCTACTGATAGCCGCGCTTGAGCAGGAACTTCGCGCCCGCGGCGAACCCCTTCTCGTCGAGCACCCGGAAGTCGAAGGCGTCGGCGAGCCGGTTGGTGATGTTGAAGGCGGCGCCGACGGCCAGCGCATCCTCGACCTGCGCGCGGGAGACCCCCGAAGCCAGCACCTCTCGCATGTCGGCCGCGGTGACCGTGCCCTCGCGGGTGAGCTTGTCGAGCATGCGCAGCGTCGCCCGCAGCCCCTCCTCGATCGGCGCCGTCGCCAGGTCGTCCAGGACCGCCCGGACGCGCGGGCGATCCGCGTACGCCTGCTCCGCGGTTGCGGTGTGCGCCCCGATGCAGAACGCGTTTTCGTTGGCCCGGGACACGACGGCCGCCATCAACTCCCGGTCGCCGACCGACCAGTCCGACGGCCCGCGCATCGCCAAGTGGGTGAAGCGTTTCGCCGGGTTGCCGTAGAAGTCCGGGCGATAGAACACGAGTTTGGCGGCGTCCGGCAGCGGCCGGCCGGAGAACAGCCGGATGACCGCGAACAGCAGCTTGGTCGCCGGCTTGAAGCCGCTGTTCAGCACCTCGGGCCGCATCAGCCGGCCGCCTCGTCGAGCGCCGCCAGCGCCGCGTCGTACATGCGGGTCGACTGGCCCACCGCGGACGCGATCACCAATTCGAAGAGCTGGTCCTCGCTGAGGCCCGCCGCCCTGGCCGCGTCGAAATCCGCGTCGGTGATCCGGGCCGGGCTGGCCGCGACCTTGGCCAGCAGCGGGTCCATGGCCGAGCCGACGCCCGCGTTCTCGAACGCGTGGGCACGCTGATCCGCCGTCGTGCCGCCTGGCCCGCGCCGGATGCGATCCACCAGAGCTTCGTATGCGGTGCGCTTCTCATCGGGCACGGTGGCCTCCGTCGCCGTCCGCTGCGAACAGGCCGGCGTAGCGGTCGAGGTAGAGCGGCCAGCCCTGGTCGTGGCCGATGCCGTCGCGGACCGACTCCCAGCCGGGCCCGTGGCGATCGAGATGGCGATGCTCCAGCGTGACGCGGGTCCGGTCCGGCGTCTCGGCGGTGAAGGCCACCTCCACCTCGCTGGTGTGCCCGGGGTCGGATTCGATCTGCCAGGTCGGCCCGATGTCCCAGCTGAACACCACGCGATGCGGCGGCTCGTAGGCCAGGATCCGGGCCCACCGGCATTCGCTGCCGTCGGTGCCGCGGTCGTAGATGTGCCCGCCGACCTTGGGCTCGAAGACCGTCTCGGCGATCGGCACCGCCAGCAGGTTGTGCTCCGGCGGCTTGAAGTCGCCGAACCGATCGGTGAACACGCTGAATGCCTTTTCGAGCGGCGCGTTGACCACGATCTCCCGCCGTACCACCGTGTCTGCCTGCGTCATGAGCTCTCCTCGCGATCCTCGACGACGTCCTGGTAACCGTCGAGGGCGCGGCGCCAGAACGTGTCCAACTGGTCTTTCAGGGCGGCCACCCCGGCCGGGTTCAACCGGTAGACCCGGCGGGTCCCGTCGGCCCGGTTGGTGACCAACCCAGCGCTTTTGAGCACTTGCAGATGCTGGGACACGGCCTGCCGGCTGATCGGGAGCACCTCGGCGATCTCCCCGACCGCGCGCGGCCGCTCGGCCAGGCACTGCACGATGGCGAACCTGCTGGGATCGCCCAGCGCCTCCCAGCCCTCATGCCCTTTGAAAGTCGCCACTAACGAAAGCTACGACTTACGGTTCCCTTCGTCAACTGATGGTGGCCCGCACCGCCGCGCGGTACGGGCCACCATCAATCGCCGGTTCTACATCCAGCCGGTGCCGATCGTGGCACCGCACAGCGGCACCGGGTCCCAGTCGGGGGTGCCGTAGGTGGAGCCGGGATGGCGGAAGTAGCGCAGGCGGCCGGCGCTGTCGACCGCGTGGATGACCCCCGAGCCGCCGGAGAGCACGGTCTGGAATCCGCATGGGCCGCCGTACCAGCCGCTGCCGACCACCTTGGCGGCGCCGTCGTTCATCCAGTAGTCGCCGCCGTTGTAGGCCACCGCGTGCCGCTGGTACCAGAGCAGCTGACCGTCGGTCTGCGCCGCCCAGAAGGTGCCGTCGTACATCGCCGTCACGAACGGGAAACCGCCCCAGCCGCCGCCGATGACCTTCGGCGTGGTGTTCCAGCCGCCGTAGTAGTCGCCGTCCCATCGATGCCAGTAAAGGTCGCCGTTGCCGGTGATGGTGTAGAAGTACGCGGCCGCCGGAAGGCCCGGTATGACGGTGCCGTGGCCGCCACTGATCAGCTTGCTGACGCCGGACCACCCCGAGTTGCTCAGCGCGGCGACATAGCGCGGGCCGTCCCAGCTGAGCGTGCCCTGATGCCAGTAGTAGACGTACACGCCGGCGTCGGAGCCGCTCGTGTCGATCGCGACGAACAGGTTGTCGTACGTCATACCCACGCCGACCATCGCGACGTGGCTGAACCGGTCCCAGCCCTCCCCGCGCTTCACCGGCCCGATCCAGCTGGACTGGTTCAGATACTCGGTGGCCCAGCCGGTCCGGTAGCCGATGTAGAGATCGCCGTTCGGGGTGATCAACGCGAAGTTGCCGTGCTGACCGTTGAGAACCAGATTCTTGGTACGGGCCGCCGACGCCGGCCCGGCGGTCGCGACCAGCGCCGCCGTGATGGCCAGGACGGCGATGATCGCCAGACTGAGCAACCGTCGTGGAGCCCCCGTGAACTTGTGCATTGCACACTCCTCTGTGTCGAAAGAGGACCGACCGTACTAGCCCCATCCCACGGGCGACAGCCTCATGACGGGGATCGGACGCCGCTCGCCGTCCGGGTTCCGCCGGTGCCGGTGAGCCAGGCGGTCTCGCCCCGATGGAACGCGTCGAGCTCGGCCGGCCGGTCGTCGCCGAGCAGGTCCTGGCTCACCGTCACGCCGCGGGTCGACTGGATCCAGGTGAGGAAGCGGTAGGACGGCCGAAGGCCGGCGAGCTGGGCCGCGTCCACCGGGAGCGCCTCACCCGCGTAAACCGGACGCAGCTCGTCGCGCTCCAGCAGGACCTCGAAGCTCATCAGCTTCCAGCGCCCTTCCTCCCGTACGGCACGGGAGAAGAACCGGCAGTAGGCGTGGAAGTCGACCTCCACGCCTTGCACCGTGGTCCGGTTGAAGATCTTCGCCGGGCTCTCGACGGTCGCCCGGTCGCCCGAGACCCGGGCGTAGGCGGGGAAGACCCAGTGCTTGCTGTTCCCGGTCCGTGCCATCCAGGTCTTGGTCGCCTCGACGTACGCCTCGCCGCCGCGTCCCTCGTACCACGTGGTCCGGACATAGGCGTCGTCGTGGAAGCAGTCCCGCATCACGTCGAAGAGCCGCTGGTCACGGGCGAAGCGTTCGCGCCGGACGAGGTCGAAGAGCTCCTCGCGATCCGCGAAGGCGGCGTTCATCGCGGATACCCGAGGATGGCCTTGACCTCGAGGTATTCCTCGAAGCCGAACCGCCCGAACTCGCGTCCGTTCCCCGACTGCTTGTAGCCGCCGAACGGCAGGCTGCGGTCGAACGGAGCGCCGTTGAGGTAGACGCGGCCCGCCCGGATGCGGTTGGCGACCCGGCGGGCGCGGTCCGGGTCCTTCGACTGCACGAAGCCGGCCAGCCCGAACGGCGTGTCGTTCGCGATCTCGACGGCCTCGTCCTCGGTCTCGTAGAGCAGGATCGACAGCACCGGGCCGAAGATCTCCTCGCGCGCGATCCGCATCCGCGGCGTGACGTCGCCGAAGACGGTCGGGCGGACGTAGAAACCGTGGTCGAGCCCGTCGGGGCGCCCCGGGCCGCCGGCAACGAGCGTCGCGCCCTCGTCGATCCCGGACCGCACGAGCGCGGTGATCTTCTCCAGCTGGGCGCGGCTCACCACGGGCCCCATCGTGGTCGACGGATCGAGCGGGTTCCCGAGCCGGACCTGCTCGACCGCCCGGCGCGCGGCGGCGTACGCCTCGTCGCGCTGCGAGCGGTGCACGAGCATCCGCGTGGGGGACTGGCAGTTCTGGCCGCCGTTGGTGTAGCACGAGTGCACCCCGACGACGACCGCGGATTCCAGGTCCGCGTCGGGCAGGATGATGTTGGCCGACTTGCCGCCGAGCTCGAGCGCCACGCGCTTCACCGTGTCGGCCGCGAGCTTGGCGACCCGGATGCCGGCGCCGGTCGAGCCGGTGAGCGAGACCATGTCGATGCCGGGGTGCGCCGCGATGGCCTCGCCGACCGTGGGACCGTCCCCGTTGACCAGGTTGAACACGCCGGGCGGCAGCCCGGCGTCGTGGATGACCTCGGCGAGCACCATGGCGCTGAGCGGCGCGATCTCGCTCGGCTTGAGCACCACGGCGCATCCGGTGGCCAGGGCCGGGGCCACCTTCGACGCGACCTGGTTCAGCGGCCAGTTCCACGGCGTAATGAGACCGCACACGCCGATCGGCTCGCGCCGCACGATCCCGGCGCCCATCTCCTCCTCGAAGGGGTAGTCCGCAAGCACGCGGGCCGCCTCCTCGAAGTGGAACAGCGCCACCGTGGCCTGGCGCTCCGTCGAGAACGTGATCGGCGCCCCCATCTCGCGCGTCATCGTCCGGGCGATCTCGGGCAGCCGGGCCCGGAAGCCGGCGATGATCTTCTCGAGGTACTCCAGCCGTTGCCGCACGCTGACCTGCGAGTACGTGGCGAAGGCCGCGCGCGCCGCCGCCACCGCCCGGTCGACGTCCTCGGCCGTCCCCAGGCTGATCTCCGCGAAGGTCTCCTCGGTAGCGGGGTCGAGGACCCCCAGGGTCCGCGGCGCGACCGGGTCGACCCACCCGCCCCCGATGTAGAACTGGTGCCTAGTGAACATGTCGCTCTGCGACCTCCAGACGAGCCATGGTGAGCGGGACGTCGACGCGCGAGCGGAGCTCGTGGAACGAGATCCCCCACGTCTCCCGGACGAGGACCTGGCCGTCCCCGGTGATCTCGAACGTAGCGGCGTCGGTGTAGATCCGGTTGACGCACCGCAGCGCGGTGAGCGGATACGTGCATTCGTTGACCAGCTTCGGCTCGCCGGTCCGGGTGAACAGCGACATCAGGACGAAGACCTGCTTGGCGCCCACGGCGAGGTCCATCGCCCCGCCGACCGCCGGGATCGCGCCGGGCTCGCCGGTGTGCCAGTTGGCGAGATCCCCCGATGCCGAGACCTGGTAGGCGCCGAGGACGCACAGGTCGAGGTGGCCGCCGCGCATCATGGCGAACGAGTCGGCGTGGTGGAAGTACGAGGCGCCGGGCAGCTCGGTGACCGGCACCTTGCCGGCATTGATCAGGTCGGGATCGATCGCGGCACCCGTCGCCGCCGGCCCCATGCCGAGCATGCCGTTCTCGGTGTGGAGGGTGATTTCCGCGTACGGCGGAAGGTGGTCGCCGACAATCGTGGGCTGGCCTATCCCGAGGTTGACGTAAGCCCCGCGGGGAATGTCGCGCGCGAGCACCCGGGCCATCTCGTCCCGTCCGAGCGGACCGCGTTCGGTGTGCTCGACGCTCATGACGGCACCCGCACTATTCGGTCGACGTAGATGCCCGGGGTGACCACGGCCTCCGGATCCAGTGCCCCCGGCTCGACCACGTGCCGCACCTGCACGACGGTGGTCGCCGCGGCCGTCGCCATGACCGGAGCGAAGTTGCGGGCCGTCTTGCGGTAGACGAGGTTGCCGAGGGTGTCCGCGGTGTGGGCGCTGATGAGGGCGACGTCGCCCACGATGGGCAGCTCCAGGACGTACGCGTCGCCGTTGATCTTGCGGATTTCCTTTCCCTCGCTGAGGAGGGTGCCGACCCCGGTACGGGTGTAGAACCCGCCGATCCCGGCGCCGGCGGCGCGCATCCGCTCGGCCAGGGTCCCCTGCGGCACGACCTCGAGCTCGATCTTCCCGCTGCGGTACAGCTCGTCGAAGACCCAGGAGTCGGTCTGCCGGGGGAACGAGCACACGACCTTGCGCACCTGCCCGGCCGCGAGCAGCGCCGCGAGCCCGGTGTCCGCGTTGCCCGCGTTGTTCGACACGACGGTGAGGTCGCGCGCGCCCTGCCGGATCAAAGCGTCGATCAGGTCGAACGGCATGCCGGCCGTCCCGAAGCCGCCGACCAGCACCGTCGAGCCGTCGGCGATGCCGCTGACCGCCTCGTCGGCGGAGGCGCAGAGCAGCGTCATGCGACGTTCTCCAGCACCACCGCCAAGCCTTGACCCACACCGATGCAGATGGCGGCCACGCCCCATCGTTCACCAGAGTCCACCAGCCGCGCCGCGAGAGTCCCGAGAATGCGCCCGCCCGAGGCGCCCAGCGGGTGCCCGATGGCGGTCGCCCCGCCCTTGGCGTTGACCACCCCGGCGCCCCGCAGCCCGAGGTCGAGCCAGGCGTCGACACAGGCGATCGACTGGACGGCGAACGCCTCGTTCAGCTCGACGGCGCCGATGTCCGCCCAGGCGATGCCGGCCCGCTCGAGCGCGTCGTTGGCCGCCTGGACCGGGGCGTACCCGAACTGCTGCGGCTCCAGCGCCGCCCAGCCGCGACCGGCGATCCGCGCGACCGGGTCGCGGCCGATGGCCGCGGCCGCGCTCGCCGAGCCCAGCAGGACCGCGCTCGCGCCGTCGTTCAACGGTGAGCAGTTGCCGGCGGTGATCGTCCCGTCCGGCCGGAACGCCGGCTTCAACTTGGCCAGCGCCTCGAGCGAGGTGTCGGCCCGGATGCTCTCGTCCCGTGCGAGGTCGGTGCCGGGGACGGGCACCACGAGGTCGTCGTAGAAGCCGTTCTCCCACGCCTCCGCCGCGAGACGATGCGAGCGAGCGCCGAACTCGTCCTGCCGCTCGCGCGAGATCGAGAACTTCTCCCGCAACTGCTCGTTGCACTCGCCCAGCGAGGCCGTCCACTCGGCGGGCATCCGCTCGTTCACCAGACGCCAGCCCAGCGTCGTCGAGACGGCGGTGACGTCGCCGGCCGGGAACCGGCGCGACGGCTTCGGCAGGACCCACGGCGCCCGCGTCATCGACTCCACGCCGCCGGCGATGGCGATCTTCGCGTCGCCGACCTCGATCATGCGGGCGGCCATCATGGCGGCGTCCAGCGACGAGCCGCAGAGCCGGTTCACCGTGGTGGCGGGCACCGAGACGGGCATGCCCGCCAGCAGCACGGCCATCCGGCCGACGTTGCGATTGTCCTCGCCGGCGCCGTTGGCATTGCCCCAGAACACGTCGTCGACCAGGGCAGGATCAAGATCAGGCGTACGGCCGAGAAGTCCGCGCAGCGCGGTCGCGGCCAGGTCGTCGGTCCTCGTGTCGGCCAGGGCCCCGTTGAACCGGCCGAACGGGGTCCGGGCCGACGCGTACACGAATGAGCTGCTCATCGGGTCGTCTCCACTTCCTGCCCCAGGTCCGGAGCCGTCGTGTCGTGCCAGTTCGGGAGGACGTGCCGCCCGACGAGGTCGAGCGTGTGGCGGGCGACCTCCGGCGGCGTGCCGGCCGGGGCGACCCGCAGCTGGACCGACGTGACCCCGGCCCGGACGTACCGGTCGATCGTCGCGTCGATCTCGTCGGGCGTGCCCACCATCGGGAGCTCGAGCTCGGCCGGGCCGTCCGCGCCCAGCCATGAGCCCCGCGCGGTGTAGTAGCCGGTCGCGGCCGTCAGGTGGCGCGCGGCGAGCTCGCGGGCCGTGGCGGCATCCTCGTGGACGACGCAGAACCTGGTGGTGGCGACCGTTCCCGGTCTCTCGCCGCGACACGACCAGTAGGCCGCCGCCTGTTTGATCAACAGGTCGTCGCCATAGTTCGTCGCGCCGTAGAACCCGTCGGCGAGCGTCGCGGCACGACGAGCGGAAGCAGCCACCTTGCCGCCCACCAGGATCCGCGGCCCGCCGCGCCGGGCCGGGGGTGGGATCGCCACCGGCGCATCGGCGCTCGGGCCGGCGGACCAGGCGTCTCGCAGCAGCTTCAGCGTGGCGTCGAAGGCCGCGCCGGCCGGACCGGGCGCGGGCAGACCGACCCGCCGGGCCACCTCCGGGCGGCCGAGCCCCAGGCCGAGGGTGAGCTTCCCACCGCACAGCTGGTCGAGCAGCGCGGCCTCATAGGCCAGCTTCCGCGGACTGTACGCGCGCAGGAGGAGCACCGCCGATCCCAGCGCCAGCGACGTCCGTCCGGCCAGATGTGCCAGGACCACCAGGGCGGACGGGAGGTGGAACGGCTGAGCGGCCGCGTGATAGCTCTCGCCCACCCACGCGGAGTCGAAACCGTGCCGCTCCGCGCGGGTGAGCATCGTGACCGTGCGGTCCACCTGTGGGCGTACCGGCTCCTGGGAGCTCAGGTCGAGCGCGACCCCCAGCCGCATTCAGCTCGCGCTCTCTGCTCGCTTGACGACGTCGTCGTACGAGAAATTGTTGAATGCCTGGAACATCTCGTCGGTGTAGATGTCCCTCGCCGGGAACTTCTTGATCAGCCCGGCCGAGGCCATGAAGTCGAGCGAGCGGGTGAACGCGGCCTCGTCGATCCGGCCCAGGGTCTTGTCGTCGAAGCCCTGCCCGTCCAGGCGTACCTGGAGGACCTTGACCCCGTCGGCCAGCGCCTTCGCCTCCGGGTCGGACCCGCGGGTCTCCGGGTAGAGCTTCCACAGGTCGCGGATCGCGGCCTCGGGGTTGGCCTTGGCGAAGACGAACGCCTTCGCCACCGCACGGCCGAACCGTTCCAGGATGTCCTTCTTGGCCTCGAGGTTCTTGCGGGTCGTCGCGAAGCCGCCGCCCCACGCGTCCGCCGTCTCCTTGACCGGAAGCGGCGTCAGGGTGACGCCGGCGTTCTTGACGATCTGGTACTGGATGTCCCAGAGCGCCAGCGCGTCGACCTGGCCGGTCTTGATGGCGTTGATCTGCTGGGCGCCGGCCCCGATCGGCACCAGGCTGGCCGCGTCCTGGCTCATCCCGTTGAGCTCCATCGCGGTCCGGGCGAACGTCGCGCCGGAGCTCGCCACCGCGGTGACGCCGATCTTCTTGCCCTTCAGGTCGGCGATGCTCCGCACGGCCGAACCGTCCGGCACCTGCAGGCTGTAGATCCACTTCGCCCAGTAGGAGCTGAAGTAGGCCAGGTTCAGGTTCTTGTCGTGCCCGATGGCCACCGGCTCGACGGTCATCAGGCCGAGGTCGGCGCCGCCGGCGGCGACCTGCTGCGCTGCCTGGGTGGCCGACGGGAAGAGGTTGGTCGTGACCTTCAGACCCTCCTGTTCGTAGAAGCCCTCGGCCTCCACGACGGCCATGACCGCGTAGCCGGCGTTCCAGCTCGGGGACGCCATCGCGAACTTCACCGGCGTCAACTCGCCGGGCTTGGCCGAGTCGCCGGCTTCGTTGTCGGAACCGCCGCACGCACTCAGCGTCGCGGCCACGCACAGGACGGCGACCGCCCCGCTCACAACCTTTATCGCTCGTCTGGTTCTCACGATGGAACCTTCCTTTTATTGATGGGGGAGCGGATAGGTGTCTTCGTTGAGCACTCGTCCCGGCGTCCGGGAGAAGTCCAGACGCGGCGGGCAGAAGATGTCGATCAGCTGGTTGGTCCCCGGGCCGACGGCCTCGCTGGTGTGGATCATGGGTGGCGGGATCACGGCCACCGACGGACTGCCGCACCGCAGGTGCCGGTCCGCGCGCCACTCGCTGCGCCGCTTCGACCACGGGGTCCGCAGGTGGTGGACGTACTCCCCCTCCACGGCGAGGGAGCACTGCTCGAAGTCGTCGTGGTCGTGCGGGGAGAGGCTGTCCGGATCGCGCGGGCCGATCCGGGGCGCCAGGAAGTTGACCATGAAGGTGCTGCACCGGACGATCTGGCCCGGGCGGACGGCGTCCGGCGTCACCTCCAGGTCGGCCAGCCGATAGGGCCGGATGCGATACCCCGCCGGCGGGTCCGGCCACGGCTCGAACGGCTTGGTGTTCGGGTGCGGTTCCGCGTACGAGTCCCGGTTGCGCGCCCTGTTCAGCAGGTCGGTGGATCGGGAGCTGAACAGCCGTACGACGGTGCAGTCGACGACGCCGGCGATCGCACTGCGGCCCGGCGGGACCATCACCACCGCCTTGCCCGAGACCGCCGCGACCTCCCCGGACGCGCGGACCTCGACGCTGCACTGTTCGTAGGGGAGGATCACGACGTACTCGTCCGGCTGATCATCTCGTGCCAGCACGTCGCCGGCGACCAGCGTCGTGTAACCGAGCACGAAGTTGTGTCCGCGGAAGTACCACGTCGACGATCCGCCCGGGGTCGTCTCGTCGGGATCGCCCGTGCCGAGGTCGGAGAACTCCACGTCGGGCGGGGTGGCCAGGGTGGTCATCGCCTGTCCTTTCGGGTCAATGCCGGTTCAGTCGTCGAGGCCGAGCAGGAAGGCCGGGTTGTCGCAGAAGATCTGCCGCAGCGACCTCTCGTCCAGGCCGAGGTCCAGCAGCGCGGTCGCGACGCGGATGTAGGAGTCCACCGGCAGTGGCCGATCCTTCTGACCGAGGTCGGAGGCGATCACGGTGTGCTCCGGGCCGACCTTCTCGATCCAGTCCAGGAGGATCTTCGGGTCCCACTTCTTGGTCCCCTCGGGGTCGTAGAAGCCGGTCTCGTGCTCGATGAACGCCCCGTAGCCGACGAGCTCACGGCACTTCGCCAGGTCCGCGCCGATGACGTAGTCGGGATGGTTGAGCACCATCCGGGTGACGCCCTTGTCCTTGGCCGCGGCGAACAGCTGGGTGATCGACTCGGTCTCCATGTGACCGCCGGTCACCATCGCGCCGCTCTCCTTCACCAGGTCGAGCACCTCGTGGACCTCGGGGATGAGCTCACCGTCCGCCCGGTGGATGTCGACCCGGGACGACGGCACCTCGACGCTCGCCGTGGGGAAACCGACGCTCTCCGGATGACAGTCGATGTGCCGGCCGGCCGAGAACGTCGGGAACCACACGGCCCTGCCCCCCATGCGCAGGCACATGGCCACCGCTTGCGGGTTGATGCCGCCGACCATGCTGTTCAGGGTGATGCCACCGAAGACCGGGGTGCTGATCCGGGCCAGCCGGTCGCGCATCGCGAGCAGGTCCATGACGGTGTTGTGGTGGTGGGACTTCACCAGCACGCCCCGCATGCCGAGCCGCTCGCCGTCCTTGCCGGCCTCGGCGTGGTCGATGCGTCGGGGGAACGGGTTCGGGCCGGAATGGCAGTGCAGGTCAACGCAGCCGGTCAGCAGCTTGACGATGGCGGGCGTGTCAGTCATGAAGTCTCCTGGCGTCGGCGGCGTTCGCATCACAGACTGAGAGTTCACCATCCGGTCTGTCAAGACACCCGGGTTACCCATCGCTCTTCGATGAAACCGCAGGGAAACCTTGCCGAGAGACGCAGGGCACGCTTAGTCTCCGTCCGTACTGCGAACTACGCGCACTCTTTTCGGACACTCGACGAGACGGGGGAGAGCCCATGGCCGAGGGCCAGGTCGACGAGCCGGTGACTGCTCGCGAGCAGGACATCCAGGCGGTGAGCCGGACCGCCCAGATCCTCGGATTGTTCGGTCCGGAGACTCCGGAGCTGTCCGTCGCGGAGACCACCCGCCGGCTCGGCCTGAACCGCACCACGGTGCACCGCTACTTCAGCTCGATGATCAGCTCCGGCCTGCTCGAGCGCGTGGAGGACTCCGCCCTGGTCCGTCCCGGACGGTCGATCCTGCAGCTCGGCAGCTTCATGCTGGGACAGCAGCGCATCATGCAGATGGCGCCGGCCTACCTGCGCGAGCTCGCGCTCGAGATCAAGGTCAGCATCGTGCTGTCGCTGTGGGGCACCTCCGGCCCGGTGGTCTCGCTGGTGGAGGAGGCCGACCATGCCACTCTGGTGACTGTTCGCGTGGGCTCGCAGCTCGCCCTGAACTCCTCGCAGGCCAAGGTCTTCCTGGCCTTCCTGCCCGACCAGTTCCACGCCGACCGGCTCACCGGCAGCCTCCCCGAGCCCCAGCGCACCGAGACGCGCCATCGGATCGAGGCGATCCGGCGGGCGGGCATGAGCAGCAACGTCAATCACCGCGGCATCTGCGTCCTCGCGGCGCCGGTGTTCGCGGCGCGGGGCATCTGCGCCACGATCGCGGCCGTCGGCACCGAGCGGATGCTGCCGGAGGCGCTGGACTCCCGGGAGGCCACGGCGTTGAAGGCCGTCTGCAAGCGACTGACCAAGGAGATGGGCGGCACGTGGCCCGCGGGGACCGACTGATTCTCGCTCGACCCAGGCTTCGCGCTCCACCCAGGTGAGGAATGACCGACATGCCGACCAGCACCGACACCGACTGCGTGATCCGCTTGGACGCGTTGTCCATGGTCTACCCGACGAAGTCCGGCGGGACCGTCCAGGCTCTCGACGACGTCTCCCTCAGCGTCCGGGCCGGCGAGTTCATCTCCATCGTCGGCCCCAGCGGCTGCGGCAAGAGCACGCTGCTGCGGATCATCATGGGCCTGTCCCGCCAGACCTCCGGACAGGTCACCTTCGGGCCGTCCGACGACACCCACCGCAACCAGCTCGGGATGGTCTTCCAGCAACCGCTGCTGCTGCCCTGGCGCACCGTACGGAAGAACCTGCTGACATCGCCGGACCTGCACCGCGCCCGGGACGCCGCGACCCACGCGAAGGCCGAGGAACTGCTGGTGATGCTCGGCCTGGAGGAGTTCGGCGACCGGTACCCCCACGAGCTGTCCGGCGGGATGCAGCAGCGGGTCGGGATCGGCCGCGCCCTGATGCACGACCCGCGCATCCTGCTCATGGACGAGCCGTTCGGCGCCCTCGACGCGATGACCCGCGACCAGATGGGACTGGACCTGCTGAAGATCTGGGACCAGGACCGCAAGACCGTGCTGTTCGTGACGCACAGCATCCCCGAGGCGGTGCTCCTCGCCGACCGCGTCGTGGTGATGACACCGCGACCCGGCCGGCTGGCGGACGTGGTGGAGGTCGCGCTCCCTCGGCCGCGGCGGCTCGAGAACATCAACACGCCCGAGTTCGGCGAGATCGTGCTGAAGATCCGCAAGCTGCTCGACTCCGAGCACAGCGCCCACTAGGAGACCTGATGTCCACCAACACCGAGCGCCACCCCGGTGAGACCGTGCCGGTGGAGGCGCCCGCGAGCTCGGACCCGGCCACCCCGGTCCGGCGCCGGCGCCGCCGCGTACCGGAGATCACGTACAGCGTGCTGGTCTTCCTCGGGCTGCTGGTGGTCTGGCAGGTCGTCGTGAAGGTGTTCGACGTCTCCACCATCCTGGTCCCCGCCCCCACGGCCGTCGCCGACTCCCTGATCGACGGCTTCCAGGACGGCAGCCTGGTGACCCACTCGCTCGTCACGTGCAAGGAGATCCTGATCGGGTTCGGCATCGCGGTCGGCGCGGCGCTGGTCTCCGCGGTCCTCATCACCCAGTTCCGGGCAGTGGAGCGGGTGCTCTTCCCGCTGCTCATCCTGACCCAGACCATCCCGAAGGTCGCCATGGCGCCGCTGCTGATCGTCTGGTTTGGCATCGGGATCAGCTCCAAGGTGCTGACCGTGGCCCTGATCGCGTTCTTCCCCCTGCTCATCAACGCCGTCCTGGGATTCCGGTCCGCCGCGCACGAGCAGGTCGAGATGCTCCGCTCCTTCGGCGCGTCCCGCACCCAGGTCATGCGGCACCTGCAGATCCCGTCGGCGCTCCCGCACATCTTCGCCGGACTGGAGGTCGCCGTCATCCTGTCCGTGACCGGCGCCGTGGTCGCGGAGTTCGTGGGCAGCTCCGAAGGTCTGGGCTACCTGATCCAGGCGAGCAACTTCACCCTGGACGTGGCCCGGACCTTCGCGGTGATCGTCGTGCTGTCGGCCATCGGCATCGCGCTGCACGCGATCGTCGTGCAGCTCGGCAAGTGGCTGGTCTTCTGGACCGCCACCCCCACCGACACCGCCGGCGAGGTCTGAGCCATGGCACGGGTGCGCGACGGGATCAACGGCGGCACGCTCGGGACGTGGATCAAGCTCGCCAGCCCCGAGAGTGTCGAGATCATGGCGTACGCGGGCTTCGACTTCGTGGTCATCGACCTCGAGCACACGACACTGGACCTGGGCGCCGCCTCGACCCACATCGCGATGGCCCGCGCGCTGGGCCTGGACCCGCTCGTCCGGGTGCCCGACCACGGCCGCAGCGCGATCCAGCGGGTGTTGGACGCCGGCGCGGCCGGGGTGATCGTGCCGCACGTCGACACGGTCGAGCAGGCCCGGGCGGTGGTGCGGGCCACCCGCTTCCCGCCGCGCGGCGACCGCGGGTCCGGGGGCACCAGCCGGGCGGGTCGGTGGGGGCTCCTGCCCCGGACGGACTATTTCGCGTACGGCAACGA
This sequence comes from Paractinoplanes rhizophilus, assembly GCF_042664765.1. Classification (NCBI taxonomy): domain Bacteria; kingdom Bacillati; phylum Actinomycetota; class Actinomycetes; order Micromonosporales; family Micromonosporaceae; genus Paractinoplanes; species Paractinoplanes rhizophilus. The sequence continues at coordinate 31,670 of NZ_JBHTBJ010000021.1, forward strand.
GCAGGCTCTCTGCGTCGTCCAGCTGGAGAGCGAGCCGGCGATTCGAAACGCGGGGGAGATCCTGGCCCTCGACGGCGTCGATGCCGCGTTCGTCGGGCCGGCCGACCTCTCGATGTCGATGGGCGTCGCGGCGGGAAGCGACGAGGTGGACCGGCTCGTCACGTCGGCGCTGGCGGCCGCCGCCGCGGCCGGTGTGCCGATCGGCACCGCGTCCGCCACGAGCGACCAGGCCCGGGCCGCGCTGGCCCGGGGTTACGACTACGTGGTGGTCAGCAACGACACCTCGATCCTCGCCAGCGGAAGCCAGGCCATCGTGCACGCGCTGAAGGCGGCCCGATGAGCGCGCCCCGGGTGGCCGTCGTGACGGGCTCCAGCTCCGGGATCGGGGAAGGGATCGCCCGCGCGCTCGCCGCCGACGGCTTCACCGTCGTGGTGCACTCGGCCACCTCGGTCGAGGCGGGGGAGCGGGTCGCGGCCGAGCTCCCGGGGGCGAGCTACGTCCAGGCCGACATCGCCGACCCCGCCGACGCCGTACGCCTGGTGGAGACCGCCGTGGCGCGGCACGGCCGGCTCGACCTGCTGGTGAACAACGCCGGGGTGTCGCGTCCCGTGCCCCACACCGACCTGGACGGGATCACCGCCGACGACTGGCACCGGATCCTCGGCGTCAACGTCGTCGGCACCTGGCAGGTCTCCGTCGCCGCCGTGAAGGTCCTGGCGCCCGGCGGCCAGATCATCAACATCACCTCGGTGGGCGGCTCGCGCCCCCTCGGCAGCTCCATCCCCTACGCCGTCAGCAAGGCCGCGCTCGACCACCTGACGAGGCTGCTGGCCAAGGCCGTGGGTCCGGACGTCCGGGTGAACGCGATCGCCCCCGGGCCGGTCGAGACCCGGCTGACCTCGGACAGCCTCGCCACCCGGGCGGCGCGCACCGCGGCGATGACACCGCTGCGCCGGCTCGGCCAGCCATCCGACGTCGCCGCGATGGTGCTGGCACTCACCAAGGTTCCCTTCGTCACCGGCGAGGTGATCCACGTCGACGGCGGCATCAACCTCGTCACCCACCTCGACGCCCCGCGCGGCGACGCGTGATCCGGATGCGCCGACCTCGTCCACACCGGTGAGGGCGCGTTGATCTGGATGCCCGACATCGATGCCTGGGCCACCGAGATGGTCTCGTCGTGGTACGGGCCCGGCGCGGCTACCGCCATCGTCGTACGCGGTCGCCTCTGCCTGGACGACGACTTCCGGCGCGCGTTCCGGGACCTTTGAGCGGTCCGTTTCACCGGCTGCTCGGGAGATTTCGATGGCCACCTATCTGTACCGGCTCGGCCGGCTCAGCTTTCTGCGCCGCAAGCTCGTCCTCGCGATCTGGCTCGCGATCCTGGGTTTGCTCGGCGTGGGCGCCGCCACGCTCTCCGGGCCGACCTCCGACGACTTCACCATTCCGGGCACCGAGGCGCAACAGGCCCAGGATCTGCTCGCCGAGCGCTTCGGCGAGTCGCCGGCGGGCGGGGCCGAGGCCCGGGTCGTGTTCGCCGCGCCGCCCGGCGAGAAGCTCACCGACCCGGCCAACCGGGCCGTGGTCGACCGTACCGTCGCCGCCCTGCGCACCGGGCCGCACGTGGGCGAGGTGAGCGATCCGCTGCACGGCACGATCAACACCGAGAGCACGATCGCGTACGCGCGGGTCTCGTTCCGGGTGCCAGCCGCCCAGGTGGACGAGGCCGATCGGGAGGCGCTGCTCGCCGCCGCGGAGAGCGGCCGGGACGCCGGGCTGACGGTGGAGGCGGGCGGCGATGCCCTGCAGCGGGAACCGGAACAGGGACTCAGCGAGGTGATCGGGTTCGGCGTCGCCGCGGTCGTGCTGACCGTCACCTTCGGCTCGCTCCTCGCGGCCGGGCTGCCGCTGCTCACCGCGTTCCTGGGGGTGGCCGCCACGATGGCCGGCATCCGGCTCGCGTCCGGCTTCCTCGACCTGAGCAGCAGCACGTCGACCCTGGCCCTGATGCTGGGCATCGCGGTCAGCATCGACTACGCGCTGTTCATCGTGTCCCGTTACCGGCACGAACTGGCCGCGGGCCGGACCGGCGCGGAGGCGGCCGGGCGCGCGGTCGGCACCGCCGGGTCGGCGGTCACCTTCGCCGGACTCACCGTGCTCGTCGCGCTCACCGCGCTGGCGGTGGTGAACATCCCGGTGCTGACCGAGATGGGCCTGGCGGCGGCCGGTGCGGTCGCGGTGGCCGTGCTCATCGCGCTCACCCTGCTGCCGGCGCTGGTCGGCTTCGCCGGCCGGCGGATCACCGGGCGCGGCGGGCACACCCGCGACATCGAAGCGGACGGCGAACGGCCGGCCTGGAGTCTGCGGTGGGTCCGGGCGATCACCCGGCGTCCGCTGCTGACCGTGGTGGCCGTGGTCGCCGCGCTGGGGGTGATCGCCCTGCCGGCGCTGGATCTGCGGCTGGGCCTGCCCGGTGACAACATGGCCGCGCCGGACGCCACCGAGCGCAAGGCGTACGACCTGGTTACCGCCGGATTCGGCGCCGGCTACAACGGGCCGCTGCTGGTCGTCGTGGACGCCGCCGGCAGCCCGGACCCGAAGGCGGCGGCCGGCGCGGCGGCCGGCACGATCACCGCCCTGGCCGGGGTGGTGTCGGTCAGCCCGCCGGCGTTCAACCCGGCCGGCGACACCGCGATGCTGCAGGTGGTGCCGGCCAGCGCGCCCGACAGCGCCGAGACCACCGACCTGGTGCACGCGATCCGGGACGCCGACGCCGACTTGCGCGCGCGCACCGGCGCGGACCTGTCGGTCACCGGCACCACGGCGGTCACCATCGACATCGCCGCCAAGTTGGGCGCCGCGCTGTTGCCGTACGTCGCAGTGATCGTTGTTTTGGCCTTGTTGCTCCTCACCGTTTTGTTCCGCTCGGTGCTGGTGCCCGTCAAGGCGATCGCCGGGTTCCTGCTGTCCGTGGTGGCGACGTTCGGCGCGGTGGTGGCGGTCTTCCAGTGGGGCTGGCTGTCCGGCCTGTTCGGCGTCGACCAGACCGGCCCGATCGTCAGCCTGCTGCCGGTGATCCTCATCGGCATCGTCTTCGGCCTGGCGATGGACTACGAGGTCTTCCTGGTCAGCCGGATGCGGGAGGAACACGTGCACGGCGCCCCGCCGACCGAGGCGGTGCGCGTCGGCTACGCGCACGGAGCCAGGGTGGTCACGGCCGCGGCGATCATCATGATCAGCGTGTTCGCCGGCTTCGTCCTGACTCCCGACCCGTTGATCAAGTCGATCGGCTTCGCCCTGGCGGCGGCCATCCTGCTCGACGCGTTCCTGGTCCGGATGACGATCGTGCCGGCGGTGATGGCGCTGCTCGGCCGGCGCGCGTGGGCGCTGCCGCGATGGCTGGACCGGCTGCTGCCGAACGTCGACGTCGAAGGCGAGCGGCTGCGCGACGCCGTACCGGTCGAGCCGCCGCCCCTGCCCGAGCCCGTCGGCGCGGGTCGCTGACTCCGGAAGTGCCGGCGTGGCCCGTTGCGCCCGGCAATACCTATCACTACTATGCATCGCAATTCTAGGTATGGATTGCGGAGTGATGCCTCGTGAAAGTCGCCAAGGATCTGGTGGCCGCCTCGGCGACGCCATTGGTGCTCGGCATCCTGGCCGAGGGCGAGAGCTACGGCTACGCCATCCTCCGGCGGATCAACGAGCTTTCCGGCGGCGAGCTGGACTGGACCGAGGGCCTGCTCTACCCGTTGCTGCACCGACTCGAGCGCCTCGGTCATGCGCAGTCGAGCTGGCAGTCGGTCACCGGCGAGCGAAGGCGTAAGTACTACCGCATCACCGACCAGGGCTTGGCCGAGCTGGCCGAGCAGCGCCGCCAGTGGGACACCGTCGTGGACGCGCTCAAGGAGATCTGGCACGACCGGGTGCCGCAGACGGTGCGCCCGCTGGAGGGCCTCGCATGACGACCCGGGACGGGCAAGAGGAGCTGGAAGCGCAGTTCGCGCAGTGGCGGCAATACGTGCTGCGCCGCAAGGAGCTGCAATCGCTCGACGCGGACGAGCTCGAAGACCACCTGCGAGGGTCGGTCGACGAGCTCGTCGCGGCCGGCCTGAGCCCGGATGAGGCGTTCCTGGTCGCGGTCAAGCGGATGGGCAGCCTCGACGAGCTCTCCCGCGAGTTCGCCCGGGAGCATTCGGAACGGCTGTGGAAGCAGCTGGTGCTGACCGCCGACACCGGCAGCTCGATCGCCGGCACGCGCTCCCGGCGGGACCTGTGGGCCATGCTCATCTGCGCCGCGGGCGCGGTGGTGTCGGTGAAGGTGCCGGCGCTGTTCGGGTTGAGCCTCCAGGACGACGGCGCCTTCTACGGGCGCAACTTCGCCCTGTTCGCCCTGCCCTGGCTGGCGGGGTACCTGGCCTGGCGCCGCCGCGCCGGACGACCGGTGATCGCGATCCTGGTGGCGCTGTTCGCTCTCGGCGCCGTCGCGGCCAACGTCTACCCCCTGACCGACGACTCGCAGTCCACGGTGCTCACCGGCATCCACCTGCCCATCGCGCTGTGGCTCGTGACCGGCCTGGCATATGTCGCCGACGACTGGCGCTCGTCGCGCCGGCGCATGGACTTCATCCGCTTCACCGGCGAGTGGTTCATCTACGTCGTGCTCATGGCCCTCGGCGGCGGTGTCCTGTCCGCCTTCCTGTACAGCACCTTCGAAGCCATCGGGCTCTTCCCGGATGATTTCATCTCGCAATGGCTGCTTCCCTGCGGCGCCGTGGCCGCGGCCGTGGTGGCCGGCTGGCTCGTCGAGGCCAAGCAGAGTGTCGTCGAGAACATCGCGCCGGTGCTCACCCGGCTGTTCACCCCGCTGTTCACGGCCGCCCTGCTCGCTTTCCTGGTCGCCGTCGTGTGGACCAGCCACGGCATCGACGTCGATCGCGAGACACTGATCCTGTTCAACCTGTTGCTGGTTGTGGTGCTGGGGCTGCTGCTCTACTCGCTCTCGGCCCGCGACCCGCTGGCGCCGCCCGGCCCGTTCGACAAACTCCAGCTCGCGCTCGTCATCAGCGCGCTGGCCATCGACGTGCTGGTGCTGCTGGAGATCACCGGACGCATCACCGACGAATACGGCGGCACGCCCAACCGGGCGGCCGCGCTCGGCGAGAACGCCATCCTGCTGGTCAACCTCGCCTGGTCGGCATGGCTTCTGCTGAACTTCATCCGCCGGCGTACGCCGTTCGCGGCACTCGAACGATGGCAGACCGGCTACCTGGAGGTGTACGCCGCGTGGGCCTGGATCGTGGTCCTCGCCTTTCCTCCGTTGTTCAACTACGTCTGAACCTCCGCTGCGGTCTTCCACTTCGCATCAGTGAGCGGTCGTTCCATGCTCCTGGTCTGGTTTCTGCCCATTCCGCGCCCGGTCGGCGCTCGGATCGGTCGGCTGCCACCTGGCTTTTTGGGACCTGTTCGGAGATCATCTTGAGGTGAGACCGCAGGTGATCGCCGTCCTTCGCTGCGCAGCGGCCGACCGGCGGTGGCCTGCCGACGACGCTGTCCGAGAAGACGGCTGCCGGATACACGGAGCAGGTCAAGGCCAAGTTCGCGGCCTGCCTGCGCGGCCAATCTCGGGCGGACCTGGAATACGTCCTTGGGCTCGAGCCGGCCGTCCTGCCCGACCGCTACGCGCACGAACCCGGCTCCTGAAGGAACGCTATGCCCAAATCTCTTCGGCCTCCGCCCGGCGCCTGCGCCCGACTCGCCGGACTCCTGCTGCTCGTGGCGGCCCTCGTGGGTACGCCGGTGAGCGCGTCGGCAGCCGGTGCGCATGTCACGGCGGCCGTCTATCGGCCAATCGCAGAAGGCACTGCGCCCGTACCGGTGGACCAGCTTTGGGTGCGGGGTGACGTGTCGGCCAACCGCGCGACGTTCTTCTCGTGCTTCGGCGCCTCCGGTGACCGATGCGCGAGCGATCAGCGCGACGCGATGCCGTCCGGCTGGCTCGCCGCGATCCTGGTGGTGTGCCTGCTCGCGGGTGCGGTGGGCGCCTGGTACCTCGGCTGGGCTCTCGTCGGCGTCACCGCCGACGCGCTCCGGGACCGCCTCACCGCAGATCGGTTCCGCGCTGTCATGACCTGGCCGGCGATCGCCGCGCTGCAGGTCGCCTGGCTGGTGGTCTTCGACAACCTGGCGTTCGGCTACGCGCTGCCCCGTATCGGCCTGGAGGTCAACGCGCTGGCCGGCTTGGTGCTGTACCCGCTGTACCTGGCTGTGCTGGTCCTCGGTCTGCTCATCATGATCGGCTACCCGATCTTCGCCGCCGGCCTGCTGCGTTCCCGCAACCGGCCGGCCGTCCGTCGGCTCGTGCTGTACGCCGTGGTCGCGGCCGTTCTGATCGGGTGGCGAGAGATCTACCTGCGGGTGCCGGCGGTCGCCGCGGGTCCGTTCGCGCTGCGGACCGCATGGCTGCACGATGCGCTGCACACCTGGACACTCCAATGGCCCGTCACGGTCCTCTGGCAGGCGCTGCGGCTGTTCGCCACGCCGGGCGGCATCGCCACCTTCTGCTGCCTCGCGCTGATCTCCAGCATCCTTCCCGATCGCCGGCGACTCGTTCCGGGGAAGCCCGCACGTGCCCTCTTCGGCGCGGTCCACGGCACCGCGGTGAACGTCGCGGCCTTGGTCGTGGCCACCGCGCTGACGCTGGTCGTGGGCATCACCGCGTTCGCCGTGCTCGCCCTTGCCGCGGCATTCCTCGCCGCCTACGCCATCTACTACGGCCTGGCCATCCTGATCACGGGTGCGATGGTCTCCTGGCTCGTCCGACGCTGAACATTTGGAGGCAATGCAGATGACCGATTTCGACGACATGGTGGCCGCCGAACGCCGACGGCTGGACGAGCAGGCAACCGCCGAAACCCAGCGCAAAGCCACCGACGAAGCCCGCCGTGCGACCTGGGAGCGCGGTGAGCTGCAGGCGTGGCAGGAAACTGTCGACCGCATCCAGGACCTGTTCTCCACCGCGGTGCGGCACCTCAAGGCCGAAGGCGTCGAGCCGCTTCCGGTCCTGGAACGCCGCCGGGCACGAGTGTCGTTCCAAGGCGTCGACCGGTACGTCATCGCGGGATACCGGTGGGAGCTGGAGGGAAGGTTCGCCCTGGACAAGCGGGGCCGCGCCTACCCCGCCGTGGGCGCCAAACCATTGATTCCCGCCGAGCGGCGGCCGGACCGCAGCATCGCCAAGCGGATGAACAAGTATCTCCGCGACAGGGGCCTCGTGCCGGGCGCCGTCACGGGACAGTCATCGGCGCAGCGTTTCGCGGAACTCGATGACAAGGAACGGCTGCGCACCGGCCTGGCGGCGGACCAACTGGTGTTGGTGTGCCTCGGCGACAGCCGGTACCCCATCGACATCCAGCCGGCCAAGGGGGTCGAAACCGGCCGTATCGACTGCTTCGGCAAAGCGGCCGACGGCGATCCGCTGCTGCTGGCCGCCACCTCGGACCGCGAACCGGAACCGCTGAACGCCTTCATGGCCAGAGCCGTCGCGCGGCTGCTCGCCCGGCAGTCGTGACGAACAACCGAACCTGGACGTCGAGGTTGCTCAGTTCGCGTACGACGCCGGCTCCGGTTGCCGATACGTGATCGGTCGTCGTGGTGTTCCGATCGGTACGCCCGCTCCGGTCATATCTCGACCTTGCGAAGACCTGCGGGACACAGCCTCAGGGTTTCAGGGTCAGCGTGTTGCGGGCCTCGTGGCCGATAGTGTCCTGGTTCCAGCGCATCGGCAGGAACTTGCCCGTGCGCCAGAGTTCCAGCTGATCGGTGTAGTGCGGGCCGAACGCGTGGCCGGACTCCCCAGTGAGCTGGATCCAGCGTGAGCCGTCCAGGTTCGACAGGTCGACGACCATGCGCATGGAGGGCACGGCGTTCACCGCGTAGCCGGGCTGGGAAGCGTCGTAAGCGTTGGCGTCGACGATGCCGCCGCCACCGCCGACCGCCACGGGATCGGGGTTGAACAGCCATTCGATGGGCGCGATGCCCGACGTGCCGAACGACTGGTTCCGCAGGGACAGGGTATGGATCGCACCCCATCGCCACGCGGCAGGGTCGCCGCCGAGCGAGCCCGTCAGCTCGGCCGAGGCCTCGGTCATCGCCTTGGTGACGATGTCGTCGCGCTTCTCGACCGCCAGTGTCGACCGCACGTCCCACCAGGCATCGGCCGGCTGTTTCATCAGGTTGGTCATGACCAGCCACCAGCGTTCGCCGCCGGTCGGCTTCCACGGCGCGGGCAGCTCGTCGAAGGTGTCGGCGAGCAGGTGCTTCCAGACCGCGTTGAAATAGGCGGCCGCCGCCGAGCTGTGCCCCGCCGTGCTGCCGGCCGGGCCCGTGGCGGGTTGCTGGAAGTCCCAGCCGCGCAGCAAGTCCTGGGCCTTCGCCGCGCTGCCGGTCAGGCGTTCGGACAGCAGCGTCGGGGTGATCGAGGCGGCGACGGTGCTGTGCTGGTCGAAGGCGAGGTTCGCGGCGCTCTCGACGGACAGCGGCGCTTGCGCCCGGACCAGGTCGAGCAGGCGCTGGCTGCGGTAACCGTCGGCCCAGTCGCCGGTCAGCAGGTACGGGTACGAGTGCGGGTCGATGACCTGGTTGTTCGCGGTGGCGATCACCCCGGAGGGCGGGTTGTACGCGTAGGGCAGGGCAGCCGGCGGAATGTAGCCCTTCCAGCCGTAGGCCGAGTCCCAGCCCGGCACCGGCCAGCGGCCGTCGCCCTTGCCGCGGATCGGGATCCGGCCCGGCGCCTGGTAGCCGATGTTGCCGTCGACGTCGGCGTACGTGAGGTTCTGCGCGGGCACCTCGAACTGCGCTGCCGCCGCTCGGAACTGAGTGAAGTCCTGCGCCTGGTTCAGCGCGAAGAGGGCGTCCATCGTGCGGCCGGGTGTCAGCGCGGTCCAGCGCATGGCCACCGCGTACGCGTCGGCCGGGATCGCCGCCGGTGCCGGGGCGACGGACAGCGGCGCGCCGGACGGGTCGACACCGGGTATCCGGCCGAGGTTGCGGATGTTCTTCGACACGGCGTCCATCAGCGGCCCGTTGTCGGTTTCCCGGACGGTGAAGGTCACGGGCGTTCCACCGGACACCTTGATCACCTCGGTGCGGACGGCGAGGTCCTTCCAGACGCCGTCGACCAGGTACTTGTCGCCGCGTACTTTCTCCAGGAAGAGGTCGGTGACGTCCGGGTTGAGGTTGGTGAATCCCCAGGCCACGCGGTCGTTGTGGCCGATGATGACGCCGGGCATGCCGGAGAACGAGAACCCGGTGACGTTCCGGCCGCAGTCGCAGTGCAGGCCGATCTGGAACCACACGCCCGGCATCGACGGCGCCAGGTGCGGGTCGTTCTCGAGGATCGGTTTACCGGTCCTGGTGAGTGCGCCGGACACGACGTAGGAGTTCGACCCGATGCCGGACATGCGAGCGCCGGTGAGCGCCGGCAGCGCGTCCATGCCCCTGCCGATCGCGGTCAGCTGCGGCGCCACCTCGCGCAGCTCGCCGGCCGTGACGGACGGAGTGCGGTAGCCGGCGGGCGCGGTCACCGGGATGCGTCGCAACGGGGTGAAGACGCCATTCTCGACCGAGCCGCCGGCCACGATGGGCGCGTTGGTGGAACCGGGGTACGGCGGGTACAGCGACTCGACCTGGGCGCGGGTGAGACCGCCGGCGAGCAGGTCGGCCCGGGTGATCTCGTCGTCCAGGTTGCCGCGCAGGTCCCAGGCCATCGCTTTCAGCCAGGTGACGCTGTCGAGCGGAGTCCAGGGCGCGATCCGGTGATCGGCGCCCTCGAGCCCGAGCAGGGTGTATTCGAGGCTCACCTGTCCGGCCGACTTGCCCGCCAGGTAGGCGTTCACGCCGTCGGCGTAGTCCTGCAGGTACTGCCGGCTCTGCGGCGAGAGCATCGGAAGCTCCTGCTCGGCGACCCGGCGCCAGCCCATCGTGCGGATGTACTCGTCGTTGGCGACCTGACTCGCGCCGAACATCTCGGCGAGGGTGCCGCTGGTGACATGCCGGCGGAAGTCCATCTCCCAGAAGCGCTCCTGGGCGGTGACGTATCCCTGCGCCTTGTACATGTCGTCGGCCGTGTGGGCGTAGATCTGCGGCACGGCCTGGGCGTCGCGGTAGACGGTGACGGGCTGGGAGAGGCCGGCCAGGCGCAGCGTGCCGTCGTATTGGGCCAGGGGCCGGCGTACCGACCAGACGCCGTAGTACCCGACGCCGGCGATCAGTACCAGGAGAACGACCATGATCCACATCAAGATCCGGGGCCACCGGCGACGCTTGCGCCGTACCGGGGGCTCGGCCGCGGTCTCGGGTTCGACGATCGCCGATGTCTCTTCGCTCACGTTCGTCGACGCTAGGACGATCGGCTCCGGCATGTGATTCAGGTCTTCTCCTGACAGGACGGGCCCTACAGGCCGGTCGTGAGACACTCGCGGCCGGTGCAGGGCTCGCCGTTGCCGTTGTCGGCGCCGCCCAGCGCGCCGCAGCCGACGAGCGTCGCCACCGACGAGCGCGACGACACGCCGAGTTTGGTGAAGATCCGCGCGAGGTATGTCTCGACTGTCTTGTGGCTCAGCGTCAGGAGCCGGGCGATCTGGCGGTTGGTGTGTCCGTGACTGACCAGCTCGGCGATCTGCAGTTCCCGGCCGGACAACGCGGTGAACTCGGCGACCTGCTCGGCCGGGGGTTTGACCGCGGCGGTCTGCGTCTGCACCCGGGCCTGCGGACGTGGGCCGTTCTCCTCGCGCAGGACGGCCGCGAGGTTTTCCGCGCCGCACTCGGCGAGGACCGCCATGGCCTCCTCGTCGGCCTCCCGCGCGGCGTCTTCCCGGCCGGCGGCGGCCTCGGCGGCCGCGGCGACCAGCAGGGCCTGCCCGGCGTCGAGCCGCTGGCCGGCCTTGAACGCCAGGTCCGCGGCGTGCCGGGCGTGCGACGCAGCGGCGCCGGGATCGTCGCACAGCAGCAGCCGGGCCGTGGCCAGTTCGGCGATCCCGACGTGGCCCGGCTGCGCCTCACCGGCGAGGTGCTGGGCGCGTTCGGCCCACTGCCGGGCGGCGGTCAGGTTGCCCCGGGCGAGGTCGGCCCGGGTCAGATCGGCGTAGACGCCGAGCCGGTACGGCGCGGGCAGGGCCAGCAGGTCGGGGCCCTCGCCCGCCTCCAGCAACATGCTCGCGGCACGCTCCGGATGACCCTCGTTCAGCAGGGCGTGCCCGAGTGCGGCGCGGGCGAGCCGGGCGGGTTGGCCGCCGGTGCGCCCGGCCAGCTCGGCCGCCCGATAGGCGAGGGTGGACGCCGCCGGGTCACCGGCCGCGGCGGCGATGCGCGACTGCAGGAGGATGTGCCGGATGCGCAGCACGCCGGGCTGACCGATCGAGCCCAGGCTCAGCTCCAGCTGGCCGGCCACCTCGGCGGCGGCGCCGAGCCGGCCCTGGCTCAGGTGCGCCTGCGCGATCAGCGCCAGCAGGTACGGCGCCAGGTGCAGCTGCCCGCTGTCGCGGGCCACCGCGTACCCGCGGATGGCGTGCTCGCGGCCGCGCTCGTAGCGTTCGAGCTGCACCTCGGCGGTGCTCAGCCAGATCAGCGCCCACAGGTTGCCGACGAGCTCGCTGTCGTCGGCGGCGTCGATCAGCTCGGCGGCCAGGTCGGCCGGTTCCTCGGCGTCGGGACGGCCGTACGCCAGGCGGGTCGCGGCCAGGACGGTTGCCGCGCCCGCCTGGGTGACGGGGCTCGTCAGGCCGGCGGGGACGCTGACCAGGTCCTCGGCAAGGCTTGGGTCCACGGTGCTGTCGTGCAGCGCGACCGTGCACAGCCGCAGCCGCAGCCGGGTGGCGTCGGGCTGGCGTTCGCCGACCGCGGCCAGTTCGGCCCGCAGGCGGCGTCGGGCGCTGTTCATCCGGCCCAGCAAGAGGTCGACCTCGGCGGCCCGCAGGGTCACGGTCACCCGTTCCGGCATGTCGGGGGCGCCGAGCAGCTCGGTCAGGGACTGCCGGGCTTCGGTCAGCCGTCCGCTGCGCAGAAGCGCGACCGACAGCACGTCGAGGACCTCCAGGCGGCGCTCTCGGACCTCGGCGTGCTCGCCGAGCAATCGCAGCGCGGCCGTGAGCCAGTCGGCCGCCTGGCCCGGCCGCTGGGACAGCACCTGCCGTGCGGCGTCGAGCAGGATCCGGCTGCTGGTCGCGTCGCCCGGTGCCGCCGCGAACTCCAGATGCCGGGCCAGCTCGACCTGGGGGGCGCGCCGCCGGCTCAGCACGGCGGCGGCCCGGCTGTGGGCGCCGAGCCGCCAGCCGCCGCTGGCTTGCTGATAGGCGACCTGGCGCAGCAACGGATGGCGGAACTGGAACTGCTGCGAGATGTCGAGCGTCTGGATCAGGTCGTTCTGCAGCATCTCATCGATCGCGCCGAGCACGTCGGCCTCGCCGACCTGAGCCACCTCGGCCAGCAGCTGCGGATCGAAGCCCGGCCCGGCGACGGCGGCGGCGTGCGCCACGACCCGGCCGACCGAGCTCAGCGCCTCGAACTCGGCCAGCAGTGGCGCCGTGCTCAGCGGGGGCAGGACATGTGGTCCCCGGCCGTGCCGGGCGGCGGCGCTGAGCACCTCCAGGTAGGCCGGGTTGCCGTGGCTCTTGCGGTACGTCAGGTCCCGCTGCCAGTGCATCATCCCCGGGTCGAGCAGCGGTTGCGCCTCGTCGCAGGTGAGCGGCGACAGCACGATCCGGTGGGCGGTGCTGCGCTGGGCGGCCGTGGCGAGCTCGCGGACCAGGCGCGGGTCCGCCCGGCCCGGCCGGTAGGCGACCGCGATCAGCACGGCGGCGTGCGGCGGATGGCGCAGCAGGTAGCCCAGCACGGCGGCGGTGAGCGTGTCGCAGCGGTGCAGGTCGTCGAGGACCAGCATCAGCCCGGAGGCTTCCGCCAGGAGGCTGAGCAGGGCACGGATGGCCCGCAGCAGGCGATACTCCTCGATCGGGCGCGAGCTCGGCGTGCGCGGCTCGGGAACCGATGGGAAGACCGTGCTCAGCAGCGCGAGACTGCCCGGGTGGGTCTGTTCGAGCGGGCTCAGGTCGACGGCGTTGAGGTGATCGTCGAGGGCGTCGACCAGCGGGGCCAGCGGCAGCGAGGAGCGGAATTCGGCCGGCTGACCGCAGACGACCAGCCAGCCGTCGTCCCGGGCGCGCCAGGCGGCTTCGGCCAGCAGCCGCGTCTTGCCCATGCCGGGATCGCCGATCACCTCGGCGACCTGGGCGTGCCGCTCCTGGCGGGCGCGGGCGAGGGCTCCGGTCACGGTCGCCAGCTCGTTCCGTCGGCCGGCGAAGGGGCTGGGTAACGGGCCCTGGTCGACCTCTGGTGTGGACATTGTCGGTCACCCTCCTTGGCGCTCCACCGCCCGCAGCGGGTGCACCGGCATGCGGCCCGGCCGTGGCCGCGCCGCATCGACGGATGGCGCCCGATGCGACTTCCCGCCCGCGACGGTGTTTCGCAGGCGGCCCGCACCCCCGTGCCGGGTGACTACTGCTGCATCGACAGCCGAACGCTGCGGGGTCGCATGTCCGTCCAGTGCTCGTCGATGTAGGCCAGGCATTCGTCCTCGGAGCCGGTCGCCCCGGCGGCCCGCCAGCCGGCCGGGATCGGCCGGTCGGCGGCCCAGATGGAGTACTGCTCCTCGTCGTTGATCACCACGTGGAACTGCGGGGCAGAGGGCTGGGCGGCAGGGGACTGGGCGGCAGGGGACTGGGCGGCAGGGGACTGGGCGGCAGGGGACTGGGCGGCAGGGGACTGGGCGGCAGGGGACTGGGCGGCAGGGGACTGGGCGGCAGGGGACTGGGTGGCAGGGGCTTGGGGGTCCATGTCGTCCTCTCGTGCGTCCGGGCATGCGGCGGCGGGCTTCCGCCGGAAGCGTGCCGATCCGGCGTCGCGTTGAGACGATCCTGCGTCGGCGAGGAGCCTGTCAAGACCCAGCGTCATCTTCCTGACACGCTCTGTCCGGACAAGGAAAAGCTGGTAGGACCCCTAAGGACGGCAATGGTCATCTATAAAGGGCAAACCGGGCGCGGCCCGTTTTATGCCCGGCGAGCTGTCCGGCATTGTCCTGACTGGAGGGTCGTTGCGTCCGTACCCAAGGTGATTCTGGTGCCGCACTCGCTCCGGCACCCCGGGCGAGGAGGACGGGACATGGACCCTTGGTTGCGGCGGTGGAAACCGTCGTCACTGGCCCGCGTCCGCCTCGTCGCGCTCCCGCCGGCCGGTGGCGGCGCCCGCCTCTACCAGCCACTCGCCGCGCTGCTGCCCGGCGGCGTCGGGCTCATCACGTGATCGCCGCCGATCTGGAAGCCGTTTCCGCATCCGACGCCAGGAGGTTCCCGTGACGCTCGATCCCCGGGTCGAGGCGGCCTACGCGGCGCTGACTCCAGGCCAGCGCGCCCGGCTCAGCCTGGCCCTCGCCGGATCAGTGGCCGCCGCGATCCCCGCGCACACCGGCCCGCCCGTCGTTTCCTCGGGGCAGCTGCGACTGTGGTTCCTCGACCAGTTGCGGCCGGGCTCGGCGGCGTACGTCGTCCCCCTGGCCCTGCGCCTCGACGGCCCCCTCGACCACGCCGCCCTGTCCGCGGCGCTCGACGCGGTCGTCGCCCGCCACGAGATCCTGCGCACCACCTACCCGGCCCGCGACGGCCGCCCGTTCGCCCGGGTGGCTCCGGCGTTGTCCGTGTCGATGCCGGTGGTCGAGACGAGCGACGTGGCGAGGGCCCTCCGCGCCGAGGCGTCCCGGCCCTTCGACCTCGCCACCGGACCGTTGCTGCGGGCGACCCTGCTGCGCGTGGCGCCCGACGAGCATGTCCTGTTGCTGAGCCAGCACCACATCGTCACGGACGGCTGGTCGCTGCCGTTGCTCGTGGGCGAGCTGATCGACCGCTACCGCGGCGTCGCCCCGGCGGCCGCCGGGGCGAGCTACGCCGACTACGCCGCCTGGCAGCGCGACCGCCTCGACCGCGGCGACCTCGACGGGCACGTGGGTTTCTGGCGTGACCGGCTGCGCGACGTGCCGGCCCTGACGCTGCCGCCCGGACCGGGAGCCGGCACCGAGATCAGCTGGCCCGCGGACCTGGTCGCACCACTGCGCGAGCTCGCCCGCGCCGAGCGCGCCACATTGTTCATGGCCCTGCTCGCCGTGGTGGGCGCCGTCCTGGCCCGGGCCACCGGCCGGTCCGAAGTGGTCGTCGGCACCACGGTCGCCGGCCGCAGCCGTCCCGAGCTGGAAGGCACCCTCGGATTCTTCGTGAACACCTTGCCCATGCCCGTGTCGGTGGCCGGTGATCCGACTCTGCGGGAGCTGATCGGCCAGGTTCGGCGGACGGTCCTGGACGGGCTCGCGCACGCCGACGCGCCCTACGAGCGGATCGCCGCCGGCCGGGCCCGGACCGCGCTGACAAGCGTGCTGCTCACCCTGCGCGACACGCCACCCGCGATACCCGGCGTCACCGTCCTGCCGGCGCCGGTGGTGGAGCCCAAGGCTCCCCTGGGCTGGGAGCTGAGCGAGGACGGCACCGGCGGCCTGACCGGGCGTTTCGAGCACGCCCTGCGGCCCGGCGTCGCCGAGCGCCTGGAGCGCGAAGTCCGTGCCGTGCTGGCGGGCGGCCTCCGCACCGGTGCGGCGTGGCTCGCCGCCGATCAGCCGCCCACCGGCGAACCCAGCAGCGGCAGCGCGGCCGGTGAGCTGCCGCGCGACGCCGTCGAGGCGCTGGTCGTGCGCATCTGGGCCGAGATCCTCCAGACGCCGTCGGTCGGCGCGCTCGACGACTTCTTCGACCTGGGCGGCCATTCGCTGCTCGCCACCCAGGCCGCCGCCCGGCTGCAGGAGGCGCTGGGCCTGCCGGTGCCCCTGGACGGTTTGCTCGGCCTGGCCACGGCCCGCGACCTCGCCGGTTACCTGCGCGACCTCGGCGCCGCGGCCGGCCTGGACGTCGAGGCCCGCGCGGCGAGCGGCGGGCCACCGATCGCGACCGTCCGGCGGCTGGAGCGGCGAGCCCGATGAGCGACGACGTGTTCCTGCTGCCCACCTCGTTCGGGCAGGACCGGATGTGGCTGATGCAGCAGCTGGCACCGGCCGCCACGGCCTACCACCTGGCGGTCGGGCTCGAGATGACCGGCCCGCTCGACGTGGGCCTGCTGCGCGCCAGCGTCCGGGCCGCGGTGGCCAGGCACGAGGCGCTGCGCACCACCTTCGGCCTCGGCGAGCACAACAGCCTGGTCCAGGTCGTCCGCGACAGCGCGAGCGTCGACGTGCCGCTGCGCGACCTGATCGGCCGACCCGGCACCGACCTGGACCGGATCGCGTCCGCGCTGGTGGATCGGCCGTTCGATCTGGCCGCCGGCCCGCTGCTCCGGGTGGAGCTGGTGCGGACCGGCGTGCACGAGCACCGGCTGCTGCTCTGCGCCCACCACATCGTCGCCGACGGCTGGTCCCTGGCCCGGCTCGCCGCCGAGATCGGCGAGCTCTACCGCGCCGGGCGCGATCGGGACGAGCCGGACCTGCCGGGACTGACCGTGCAGCATGCCGACTGGGCCGTCTGGCAGCGCGAATGGGCCGACGGCCCGGACGCCGCCGGCGGCGCCGCCTACTGGCGCGATTCCCTGGCCGGCGCTGCCGCCCTGGAACTGCCGGCCGACCGTGCCCGCCCGGCCGTCCCGCGCTTCCGCGGCGGGGAGGTACCGCTGCGCATCCCGGCCGCCACCGGCGACCAGTTCGCCGGGCTGGGCGCCACCGCGTTCATGGTGCTGGCCGCCGCGCTGGCGGTGACCTGGTCCCGCTGGTCAGGACAGGAGGATCTGGTTTTCGGTACGCCCGTGGCCGGCCGGACCCTCGGCGAGGTCGAACCGCTGGTCGGCAACTTCGTCAACACCCTCCCGCTGCGAGCCGACCTCACCGGTGACCCGTCCTTCCGAGAGTTGCTCGCCCGGATCCGCGCCACCTGTCTCGGCGCCTACGCCCACCAGCAGGTGCCCTTCGAACGCCTCACCGAGCTGGCCGGCGGCGACCGTCGCCCCCTGATCCGTACGCTCCTGGCCATCCGCGAGCGCCTGGAGACCCGCTGGCCGGGCGTGCCCGAGCTGACCCTGCGCACCTTTGCGATCCCGACCGGCGGCGCCCAGCTCGACGTGGCCGTTTACCTCGAACCGGACGGCACCGGCGGCTGGACCGGCGAGCTGGTCTACGACGAGGACCTGTTCGACCGGGCGACCGCCGAGTCGATGGCCGTGTCGTTCACCACCGTCCTGACGGCGGCCGTCGCCGCACCTGACACGCTTGTCCGCCACCTGCCGGTGACCACGCGGCCGCACCATGCCGCCGACGGACCGCCGCCCTGCGACACGGGACTGCTGCACGCCGCGTTCGAACGGCAGGCTGCTGCCCACCCGGACGCCCCGGCCATGGACGGTCACACCTACGGCGAGCTCGACCGGGCCGCCAACCGGCTGGCCCGCACGCTCGGCGCGGGCCGCGGCGACATCGTCGGGATCTGCCTGTCCCGCTCGCCCGACATGGTCGTGGCGATCCTCGCCGTCCTCAAGGCCGGCGCCGCCTACCTGCCCCTGGACCCCGGCTACCCGCCGCAGCGGCTGCGGTTCATGGTCGAGGACAGCGGTGCGCCCCTGGTCGTCACCGACCGGGCCGGCGCGGAGGTTCTCGCCGGAACACCGGTCCGGCTGATCGACGTCCGCGACGTACCCGCCGGCACACCGGACACCTGCCCGGCCGTGACCGTGACCCCCCGCGACCTCGCGTACGTCATCTACACCTCCGGCTCGACCGGCCGGCCCAAGGGCGCGATGAACGAGCACGCCGCCGTCGCCAACCGGATCGCCTGGATGCAGGCCGAGTACGGCCTCGAACCGGGCGAGGCGGTCCTGCAGAAGACGCCGCTGAGCTTCGACGTGTCCGGCTGGGAGGTGCATTGGCCCCTGGCGGCCGGCGGCCGGATCGTGCTCGCGCGCCCGGACGGGCACCGCGACCCCGGATATCTGGCGCGGCTGATCGCGGAGCGGGAGGTGACCACCGTCCACTTCGTACCGTCCATGCTGCGGGTTTTCCTCGCGGATCCCGGCGTGCGGCACAGCGCCGGTTCCCTGCGGCGGATCGTGTGCAGCGGCGAGGAGTTGCCGCGCGACCTCGCCGCGCAGTGCCTCCAGGTGCTGCCCGGCGTGGCCCTGCACAACCTCTACGGCCCGACCGAGGCGGCCATCGACGTGACCTTTGCCGAGGTCTCGGCGCAGCCGGGCGCCCGGGTGCCGATCGGCCGCCCGATCGCCGGAGCGAGCGTGCACGTGCTCGACCGGCACGGCACACCCGTGGCCGCCGGGGCGGTCGGCGAACTGCACCTGGGCGGGATCGCCGTCGGCCGGGGCTACCACCGGCGGCCGGCCCTGACCGCCCAGCGGTTCGTGCCCGACCCGCACCGGCCGGGCGGCCGTCTCTACCGGACCGGCGACCTGGTCCGATGGCGCCCCGACGGCAACCTCGAGTTCCTCGGCCGCCTCGACCAGCAGGTGAAGATCCGCGGCCATCGCATCGAGACCGGCGAGATCGAGACCGTCCTCGCGGCACACCCCGCAGTAGGGGCCGCGGCCGTGCTCGCGCTGCCGGACAGCACGGGCGGCGCGCGGCTGGCCGCGTACGTGACCGGCGGCGCCGACCCGGTGCGGCTTCGCCGCTATCTGCGGTCCCGGCTGCCCGAGGCGATGATTCCGGCCGTCGTCATCGAGGTCGGGGAGCTTCCGCTGACGCCCAGCGGCAAACTCGACCGCGGCCGGCTGCCCGCGCTCGGCGCCCAGCCGGCCGGCGCCGCCGCCGAGCCGCCCCGCGGGGACACCGAGGAGGTTCTCGCCGAGATCTGGCGCGAAGTGCTCGAACGGCCGGTCGGGGTCGAGGACGACTTCTACGACCTGGGCGGCGACTCGCTGCGGGCGGTCGCCGTGCTCGCCCGCGCCCGCGACCGAGGACTGTCGCTGCCGGTGGCGCTGCTGCTGGGCAACCACACGATCCGCGACCTGGCGACCAGCGTCGGGGAGATGCCCCATACCGGGGACGCCGTTGTCGCGTAGGGGAAATTCCCTGGTATCGGCGCCACATCGATGAATCTTAATCTGCGGTCATACCCGACGGCAGACCGCCGGCGGGCCATCCGAGGGGGAGCTAGTTTGAACACTGCGACCGTACCCAGCGATCCGTCGGCGACCGTACGGATCGACAAGCGCGCCGCCGAGCTCACGGCGGACGGCTTCATCGCGCTCGGCGGCGACGACTTCGGCATCCTTGCCACCGACCCGGATCTGCGAACCCTGCACGCCGAGTGGGACGAGCTGCCACTCGACGAGGCGATGCCGGCCGGGGCCACCTTCCGGCACCGCCGCTTCGGGCGCCTCGGCGTCGAGATCGACGGGCGGGGCGCGTCCCTCAGCCCGCTGCAGCACACCACGTTCAAGCAGGACGCCACGATCAACCCGATGCACATGGGCCGCGAGCGCAATTTCGCGCCGCTGAGCCAGCAGACGCTGCGGCTGCCCGTGCTGCACGCGCTGATCGCAACGGATGCCGGTATCGCCGCCGCAGCCGCGGGTATCCGGTCCTGGATCGTCAACCTGCACTTCGTCCGGATCATCGCCCGCGGTGACGAGGCCGGCCTGCCGACGCCGGAGGGCCGTCACCGGGACGGACACCTGTATGTGGCGATGCACCTGCTCGGCCGTTCGGGCTGCACCGGCGGCGAGTCGCGGGTCTACCGCGGCGACGAGCAGGTGGCGAAGCTGACCATGACCGATGTCCTCGACTCGCTGATGGTCGACGACAACCGGGTCAGCCACGAGGTCACGCCGATCGTGCCCGACGGCGGCCGGGGCGTCCGCGACATGCTCCTGGTCGACCTGAACGCCGCGGCATGAGCGGCGTTCCTGCGCTGCCCGCCGCCGGGGCGGATGTCGCCACCTGCGTCGCGCTGCTGCGCGCGGTGGTCGGCATCGCCTCGCCGTCGGGCGCGGAGGAGCCGGTGGCCCGCGAGTACGTCCGCTGGATGACCGAGCTGGGCCTGCGGGCCGGGCTCGACCATGCCGGCAACGCGATCGGCGAGACCGGACCGGCCGGCGCCCCCACGGTGGTGCTGCTCGGCCACTTGGACACCGTGCCCGGCGAGGTGCCGGTGCGCTGGGACGGGTCCCTTCTCTACGGCCGGGGAACCGTCGACGCCAAGGGCCCGCTGTCGGCCATGGTGTGCGCGGCCGCCCGGGTCGGCCCCGATCTTCCCGTACGCCTCGTCGTCATCGGCGCCGTCGACGAGGAACGCGAGTCGATCGGCGCCCGGGCCGTGGTCCACGCCTTCGACCCGGCCGCGGTGATCGTGGGCGAGCCGAGCGGCGCCGACGCCGTGGTGATCGGCTACAAGGGACTGATCCGCCTCGCCGTCGACGTCATCCGCCCGGCCGCGCACTCCAGCACCGTCGACCCGAAAGCCATCGAGGTCGCCGCCGACCTGTGGCAGCGGATCCGGCAGTGGCTGCCGGTGGACCCGGACCGCCCCTGGTTCACCCAGGCCCTGCCCACTCTGATCCGGCTCGACGGCGACGGCGTGCGAGCCCGGCTGACGCTGTCGTGCCGCACGCCCGTCGGCTTCGACCACGCCGGCTTCCTGCGCCGGGTGACCGAGGCGGCCGGCGCGGACCGCGTCACTGTCATCGAGAGCACCGCCGCTGTGCTGCGGCCCCGGACCGACCCGGTCGCGCGGGCACTGTGCGCGGCTATCCGGCGATCGGGGGCCACGCCGCGTACGAAGGTCAAGCTGGGCACCGCCGACATGAACGTGGTGGCCCCCTACTGGCCGGTGCCGACCGCGACATACGGGCCGGGCGACTCGAGCCTGGATCACACCGACGCCGAGCACATCGACGTCAACGAGTACCTGCGCGCGATCGACGTCCTCGCCGGCGCCCTGCGCGACATCGCTTCCGACGTGCTCAACCCTGCCCAGGAGCTAAGCCGATGACTCAGCGACCACTAGCCGTCCTCACCTCCCGGGTGCGGATCGAGGAGCGTCTGCTCTTCGCGGAGCTCGACCGCCGCAAGGTCCCCTACGAGCAGTTCGACACCCGCCACGCGATGTTCCGGGTCGACGAGCCCGCGCTGCCGTACGGCGCCGCCCTCAGCCGGGAGATCTCGCACACCCGCAACCTGTACGCCGCCACCCTCTTCGAGCACGCCGGCCTCCGCGTGATCAACAGCGCCAGGATCATCGGGCTCTGCGGCGACAAGCTGCTCACCGCCCTGGCCCTGCATGCGGCCGGGCTGCCCACACCCCGGGCCATGGTGACGCTGACCCCGGAGGCGGCTCTGAACTATCTCGACGACTTCGGCTACCCGGCGGTCGTCAAGCCCGTCACCGGATCCTGGGGGCGGCTCGGCGCGCGGCTGCACGACCACGAGGGCGCAGAGACCGTCCTCGAGCACCGGGCGGCGCTGCCCAGCCCGCAATACCAGATCGCCTACGTGCAGGAGTACGTCGACAAGCCCGACCGCGACATCAAGGCGTACGTCTTCGGCGGCGAGGTGATCGGCGCCATCTACAAGACGTCGGCCACGCACTGGCGCACCAACACCGCCCGGGGCGGCACCCCGCTGGTCTGCCGGCTCACCGACGACCTGGTGAAGCTGCTGAGGAAGACGGCCGACGCGATCGGCGACGGCATCCTCGGCATCGACGTGCTCGAGGATCGCGACGGCCGGATGTACGTCAACGAGGTCAACCACACGCCCGAGTTCCACGGCGCCGTCGAGGTGCTCGGCGTGGACCTGGTCGGCGCGTACGTCGACCACGTCCTGTCCCGGATCGGCGGGCAGCCGGCATGACCGTCAGCCAGGACGCCGCGATCGGACTCGACATCCCGCTGCGCGGCCAGTTCATCGAGGTCGCGCCCGGCGGATACGACTGGATCCAGATGTGGTTCTCGGGTGTGACCGGCGAACAGCCCGGCGACGAGGCCGACGAGGTCGACGAGGTCTGGCTGCACTACCAGGACGGCGCCGACCCGGAATGGCTCTACCTGGCGCAAGCCACCCGAGTGCCCGTGCCGCGGCACGCGACCCTGATGGCGTTCCGGCTGCCCGAGCGGCCGGGCGTCAGGCTGTCCGGCTACCGGCTCGTCGCGGCGGCCGAGGATCGCGTGGAGGCGGCCGGCGACCTGGTGCGGGTGACGTCATGAGCGCGCTGGCCATGTTCGGGGGCGCGCGCGCCGTACCCGAGCAGAGCATCGGCCAGGCGCTGGTGCGGTGGCCTGTCGTCACCGAGGACGAGCGATCGGCCGTGCTGCGGGTCCTCGACAGCGGCAAGTTCACCTCCAACAGCATGGGCCTCGGCGAGGTCCAGCTGCTCGAGCGCGAGTGGGCCGGCTATGTCGGCGCACCGCATTGCGCCGCGCTGTCCAACGGCACCGCCGCCGTCGCGCTGGCCCTGGCCGCGCTCGGCCTGCAGCCCGGCGACGAGATCCTGGTGCCCGCCCTGACCTTCATCGGGTCGATCGCGGGGCCCGTGCAGCGGCTGATCGTGCCGGTCTTCGTCGACATCGACCCGCGCACGTTCACCATGGACCCGGTGGCCGCCGAGGCCGCCGTCACGCCCCGCACCCGTGCCGTCCTCGCGGTCCACCTGCACGGGCTGCCGTGCGACATGACGGCGCTGCGCGAGCTGGCCGAGCGGCGTCATTTGCTGCTGGTCGAGGACGCCGCCCAGGCACACGGCGCGACCTACCGGGGTGTGCGGGCCGGCGCGCTCGGCGACGCCGCGGCCTTCAGCCTCAACGTGACCAAGAATCTGCCGACCTGCGGCGAGGGCGGTCTGGTCACCACCGTGAGCCACGAGGTGCACGAGCGGATGATCCGGCTGCGCCAGTTCGGGGAGGACCTGCGGCCGGGCCGCCCGCGCGACTACGTGTCCCGGGTGCTGGCCGGCAACGAGAAGATGAGTTCGGTCCAGGCGGCGTTCGCCCGGAGCCAGCTCGACCGGCTGCCGTCCTATGCCGACGCCCGTGAGCGCAACGCCCGGCGGCTGTTCGACCGGCTCGGCGTGCTGCCCGGCCTGGTCGTGCCGCTGGTGCCCGAGGACCGTACGCACGCCTGGCACATCCTGCGGATCCGCTTCGATCCGGCCGCAGCCGGATACCCGGACGTCGCGCCCGGGCCGTTTCGTGCCGCCCTGGCCCGCGTGCTGCAGGCCGAAGGTGTTCCGGTGCAGCCGTACCAGCTGGTCCCGCTGCCCGGCCAGCGCGTGTTCCAGACCCGCGAGGGCGTCGGCGGCGGGTATCCGTGGTCGCTGCCGGGCGTGGCCGAGCACGACTACCGCATCGAGGATCATCCGGTGACCATGGCCGTCATCGAGGACTCGCTCACCTTGCAGCGCTGGCACCTCAACCCGGACAGCGGGCCGGTGCTCGACCTGGTCGCGGACGCGTTCGAGAAGGTCTGGTCCCACCTGGACGCGGTCGCGACGATCGCCCGGTCCGCGCCGTACACGGTCCCGTGGGCCGGCAGCATGGCGGTGGCGGCATGAACCTCGACGATCTCGCCGGACGCCGCTGGACGATCCGCGAGCGCATCCTGCGGATGGGCGCGAGCCCCACCGGCGCCCACGTCGGCGGCAGTCTCTCGGCCGCCGACATCCTCACCGTGCTCTACGGCGCCGTGCTCGACGTGCGCCCCGAGAATCCGCAGTGGCCCGAACGCGACCGGTTCGTGCTCAGCAAGGGCCACGCCAGCGCCGCGCTTTACGCCGTCTTCGCCGAGTTCGGCTTCCTCGACCCGGCCGAATGTGACACCTACGGCCAGGCCGGCGGCCGGCTCGCCGGGCACCCGCTGCGCCGCCTGCCCGGCATCGAGTTCCCCACCGGCTCGCTCGGCCACGGCCTGTCCCTCGGCGTCGGTCTCGCCCTCGGCCTGCGCCGGGCGGCCGCCTCCCAGCGCGTCTTCGTGCTGCTCGGCGACGGCGAACTGCAGGAGGGCTCGGTCTGGGAGGCGGTGATGGCCGGGTCGCACCTCGGCCTCGGCAACCTCACCGCGATCGTCGACCGTAACGGCTGGCAGATCAGCGGCACCACCGAGGAGTGCCTGGCCCTCGAACCGCTCGCCGATCGGTGGCGCGCCTTCGGCTGGCACACCTTTGAAGTGGACGGGCACGACCTGGCTTCGCTGCACGGCGCGCTCACCGCCGCGCCCGGCGACGGCCCGCGGGTCGTGCTGGCCCGCACGATCAAGGGCTCCGGCGTCCCCATGTTCGAGAACCGCAAGAAGAGCCACTACGTGACCATGAACCCGGCGCTGCACCAGCGGGCGCTCGCCGGTCTGCGGACGAGGAGCCGGATGTGACCGTCCAGGTGAGCACCGAACCGGGAGCGGACTGGGCCACCCGGTACGCCGGCGCCTGCCGCGATCACTACCGCCGGGTGCTGCTCGACATCGCCCGCGCCGACCCGCGGGTGATCTGCGTCGACTCGGACACCGGCGGCCTCGAGGACGGCTTCGCCGCGCAGCTGCCCGACCAGTACGTCAACGTCGGCATCGCCGAGGCCAACCTGATGGGCGTCGCGGCCGGGCTGGCCGCCACCGGCCGGATCCCGTTCGTCAACACCATCAGCAGCTTCGCGGCCACCCGCGCCTGCGAGCAGCTCAAGATCGACGTCGCGGGCAACAACCTGCCGGTCAAGGTGGTCGTCACCCACGGCGGCCTCTCCGGCGGCCACTACGGGCCGACCCACCACGCCCTGGAGGACATGGCTATCGTCCGGACGTTGCCGCACCTCACGGTGGTCGTCCCCGCCGACGCCGCGGAAACCGAGCGTGCCGTACGCGCGATCGTCTCCACCCCCGGGCCGGTGTTCCTGCGCCTGGGGCGATCGGCCACCCCCATGGTCCACGAGCGGCCCTACGAATTCCGGCTCGGCGAAGCCGTCACCGTGCGATCGGGCGACGACGTGACCATCGTGGCGACCGGGCCGTACCCGGTGCACTTCGCCGTCCAGGCCCACGAGCGCCTGGCCGAGCGGGGCATCAGCGCACGGGTGCTCGACCTGCACACGATCAAGCCGCTCGACGAGGCCGCGATCGTGGCCGCCGCGTCTCAGACGCGCGGCATCGTCACGGTCGAGGACCACCTGCGCATCGGCGGTCTGGGCGGTGCGGTGGCCGAAGTGGTCACCGAGCACCGGCCCTGCCCGGTGCGCCGGATCGGCGTGGCGGACGGCTTCCACGACGAGGTCGGCTCCGAGCTGGAGCTGCTGACGGTCGCGGGTGTGTCGGTGGAGCGCGTCGTCGCGGCCGCCGCGGCGCTGTGACCTCGGGCCGCGCCGTCGCCTGGCCGGCCGGCGTCGCGGCCCGGAGCCGCGGCCACGCGCGGTTCGCGGGCCGCGACCTGGTCACGACGTCAGCGGGCGGCCCGCCGCCGGGGCAGGCGCCAGAGGGCGAGCAACTCGGGCGTCACGGTACGCGGCATCCGGTACGCGGCGACCTCGCCGTGCGGCCGGTCGTACCCGATCACCCCGCCGTCCAGCACGGACCCGCCGCACCCGGCGAGGCGGCCACGGATCGGACCGGCCTCACGCGCCGGGCCGGCGGCCCACCCGTCGGCGCCGAGCAGCCCGAGCCCCGGCTCGGCGCGGCGCAGCACGCTCAGCGCGTCGGTCACGTCGGTGTAGGTGCGGGCGACCGTCCGGTTCCCGTTGCCGTGCCACACCACCAGCACTCCGTAGGCCACGGCGGCGTCCTCGCCGTCCCAGGGATGGTCCAGTGGCGTAGCGGACCCGGCGAGCTCGCGCCGCATCGCGGTCTCGGACAGTGGCTTGTCGGGGTTGGGGAAGTGGCGCACGGTCCGGTAGCCGAGCCGGGCGTAGAACGGCGGGTTGCCGCGCTCCACGACCGCGTCGAGCGCGACGGCCGGTGCGCCGGCCGCGGCGGCCCGTTGCTCGAGGCGCCGCATCAGCGCCTTGGCGAGCCCTTTGCCGTGCATCCGCGGGTCCACAGCGAGCCGCCGCACGGTCCACGCGCCGTCGGGCGCGACGAACGACCGGACGCTGCCGACGAGCCGCCGGTCGCCGTCCCCGGGCACGTGGGCAAGGCACAGCCAGGCGCCGGCGGCCAGGTCGGCGGCGACAGCCGCGGCTGTCTCGTGCGCGCCGTCGGCGATCGGCAGGCCCGCGACGGGCTCCGGCGCGAGGAACGCGGCTTGCGAGACGGCCGCGACGGCACCGTGGTCCACCTCGGGACACCCGGTGACAGCCCCGGGGTCTTCCGACATCGACAAACTCCACTCGGTCATCGCCACAATATGGCCTATAAGACAAATATCGGTCAAGCAGCGGGAGGAACAGACATGCGCACAGCCACCGCCGACCTGCGGGGGCAGGTGAACAACACCGGCATCGCGGCCGCCGAGCATCCGACGGCGGGGGGATTCAACATCTGGGCCAACACCTATCCCGCCGACCAGCTACCGCCGGCGGGCTCGACGGTGGCCGTGGGTGGCGTGCCGTTCCTGTTCCCGGCCGCCGCCACCGGGAGTCCGGACAACATCCGGTGCCGCGGTCAGCGGATCCCGCTGACGCCGGGTGAATACGACTGGCTCTACCTGATCGCGGCCGCCGAGCGCCGCACCGAAGACCTCGTCGCCCTGCACTACGCCGGCGGTCGCGTCCGGCGGCAGTGGCTGCGCGTCTCCGACTTCTGGCCCGAGACGCCCGCGCGCTTCGGCGAACGGGAGGCGTATCGCACCGACCGGATGCTCTACCCCCGCCATGCGCAGCACCGGATGGCGCCGCCGATCTGGCGCTGCCGCGTCCCGATCACCGTCCCCGGCGTGGTCGAAGCGCTCACACTGCCCGACAACCCCGCGATCCACGTCTTCGCGATCACCGCCGCGGGAGGGCCGTCATGAGAGTCGTTCTGCCCGGCATCCGGCACTGGCGCCACGACCTGACCCACTGTCTGCACACCACCATGGGCGTCCTGCTCGGCTTCCACGGCGTCGACCCGCTGCACGCGCTCGGCGCCGGCTGGGGTTTCTTCTATCCGGCCGACGACGTGCGCCGGGAGGAGTACTACTACCCCTGCGACGGGAGATCTCTGCTCGCCGCACTCGCGCCGTACCACCCCGTGGCGTCGCGATGGCACGAACCGCCCGGCCCCGGGGAGGGCTGGTCGCAGCTGCGCGCCGCCATCGCCGCCGGCGCCCCGGTGGCGGCGGCCGTCGACAACTATTACCTGCCATTCCGGCCGGCCTACACCGATGTGCACACCAACCACCTGTTCACCGTCTACGGCTTCGACGACGAGGCCGGCACGGCGTTCGTGGCCGATCCGGTGCCGCCGCGGTTCCAGGGGACGATCCGGCTCGGGGAGCTCGCCGCCGCGCGGGGCTCGGAGAATCCGATCGAGCACGACCGGGACCTGTTCTTCACCGCCAACCCGCTGGGCAACCGCTGGCTCAGCGTCGAGGTCGGCCGCGACCGGCCCACATGGGACGTGGACTTCCTGCGCGACGTGCTGCAGGGCAACCTCGCCGGCTTCGCCCAGCACGGTGGACCGGGGGTCTACCGGGGCATCGCCGGGCAGCGCGCGTTCCTCACCGACCTGCTGCCGCGCATCACCGAAGGTCCGCACCGTATCGACGAGGTCTTCATCATCGCCGGGGCGGTCCTGGCCGGCACCGGGCTGCACGCCGACTTCCTCGCCGAGTCCGGCCGGCGGTTCAACCGGCCCGTCCTCATCGAGCTCGGCCGCCGCGTCGACCGGATCGCCCACCACTGGTCCGCGCTGCGCATCGCCGTCGCCACGGCCCGCGCCGAACCCGGGGCGGCCGTGCCCGCCCTGCTGGACCGCTCCCGCGCCCTGCTCGATGACCAGGAACGCGTCCTGCACCGCATGGCCCGCGTGGCGGCGGCGCTGTGACCGCGCAGAAAGGCTCCGCCATGGCCGATGACATCGATCCAGTCGCCCTGCTGCAGCGCCTGATCCGGATCGACACCACCAACCCGCCCGGCAACGAGACCGCCTGCGTCACCTTCGTCGCCGACCTGCTCGCCGGCATCGGCATCGACTGCACCGTCGTCGGTCTCGCACCCGGCCGCGCCAACCTGGTCGCCCGCGTGCCCGGCGCCGGCCTCGCGCCCCCGCTGGTGCTGCAGGCACACGCCGATGTCGTACCCACCACCGGCCAGCGCTGGGCCCACCCGCCCCTCGGCGGCGAGATCCACGACGGGCAGGTGTGGGGCCGCGGCGCGATCGACATGAAGGGCGGCCTCGCGATGATGCTGGCCGGCCTGCAGCGCCTGCACCGCGACGGCGAACGTCCCGCGGGCGACGTCATCCTCACCGTCGTCGCCGACGAGGAGGCCGGCAGCCACTACGGCGCGCACTATCTGGTCACCGAGCACGCCCATCTGTTCGACGGCGCCCGCTACTGTGTCGGCGAGGACGGCGGCGCCGGGCTCAACCTCGGCGACGACCTGCGCCTGCACCCGATCGTCGTCGCCGAGAAGCGCGGCGGCTGGCTGCGGGCCACCCTGCGCGGCGCCGGCGGCCACGGCTCCCGGCGCCGCACCGACACCGCGATGACCAAGCTCGCGGCCCTGCTGTCGGCCCTGCAGAGCCACCGCCTTCCGACCCACGTCACGCCCGCCGCCGACCGGATGCTGCAGGCCCTCGCGAAGGTGCTACCCGCGCCGCTCGCCGCCACGATGGAGCAGTTGCGCGACGAACGGGCCGACCCGGGCGCGTTGCTCGCCGCCCTGCCCGACCCCGACGCCGCCGTCTACCTCGACTCGGTCACCCGCAACACCGCCAACCCGACGATCGTCCGCACCAGCGAGAAGATCAACATGATTCCGAGCGAGGTCACCGTCGACATCGACGGCCGGATCCTGCCCGGTGGTCACACCCTCGATGCCTTCGTCGCCGAGGTTCGCGCGCTGATCGGCGACGACGCCGAGATCGAGGTGCTGCTCGAGGGCGAACCCATGCCGGATCCCGCGTTCGGGCCCTTCTACGACCTGCTCGGCACGCTGGTCGAGGAACTCGACCCGGACGCCGTGCCGTTGCCGATGATCACGCCGGCGTCGACCGACGCGCGGCATTTCGCCCAGCTCGGCATGGCGTGCTACGGCTGGCTGCCGATGCGCCTGCCCCCGGGCAGCCGGTACCACGAGCTGCTGCATGCCGCCGACGAGCGGATACCCGTCGAGTCCGTCCGGTTCGGCGCGCAGAGCCTGCACCAACTGCTGCGGCGGTACCGATGACGAATCCGTCCACCCTGGTCGAGCTGCTCGCCGGGCGGGCCGACCGGCAGCCCGCCGCCACCGTCTACGTCTTCGTCGCCGAGGACGGCACCGAGACCGCCGCCGACCATGCCTGGCTCGACCGGCGCGCCCGGGCGGTCGCCGCCGCCCTGACCGCCGCCGGCGTCGTGCCCGGCGACCGGGCCCTGCTGATGTTCGCGCCCGGCCCCGAGTACGTCGTCGGCTTCTTCGCCTGCCTCTACGCCGGCGTTGTCGCCGTCCCCGTCTACCCGCCGTCCGGCGCCCGCGGCCTCGAACGCATCGCCGCCGTCATCGCCGACTGCTCCCCGGCCGTGGCCCTGGCGACCGCCGACGTCGTCGAGCTCGCCGCGACATGGCCCGCGAGCGCCGCGCTGCGCTGGCTCGCCGCCGACACCGTGCCCGACGACGACGCCGACGGCTACCGGCCGCGCCCCCAGGAGCTCGCGTTCCTGCAGTACACCTCCGGTTCCACGGCGACGCCCAAGGGAGTGCGCGTCACGCACGCCAACCTGCTGCACAACACCGCCACCATCGTCCGTGCGTGTGGGCTGGGTCCGCACGACAAGGCCGTCAGCTGGTTGCCGCCCTACCACGACATGGGCTTGATCGGCGGCATCCTGACGCCGCTGCGAGCCGGATTCCCGGGCATCCTGCTGCCCCCGATGGTCTTCGTCCGTCACCCGCTGCGCTGGCTCGACGCCATCTCGCGGCACCGGGCCACGGTCAGTGCCGCCCCGGATTTCGCCTATGCCGATTGCGTACGCCGGACAGACCCGGACACCCGCGCCACGCTGGACCTGTCCACGTGGCGTCACGCGCTGGTCGGCGCGGAAACGGTCCGCCCGGCCACGCTACGCGCCTTCGGGTCCGCCTTCGCCGCCGCCGGCTTCACCCCGGACAGCTTCTACCCCTGCTACGGCCTCGCCGAAGCCACCCTGTTCGTGACCGGAGGCCGGCCCAGCTTCGCCCTCCTCGACCGCGCCGCCCTCGCCGCGGGCCGTGCCGTACCCGCCGCCGGCGCCGGTCGCGATGCGGACCACCCGGTCGCGTCCGGCGCCATGGTCACCGGTGCCGTCGAGCTCGCCGGGTCGGGCCGGCCGCTTGCGCCCGATGTCGTGACGATCACCGATCCGGCGACCGGCGAGATCCTTGCCGAAGGGGCGGTCGGTGAGATCCGGGTCGAGGGCCCCACGGTCGCCGGCGGGTACTGGTCCGGAGCGCATCCCGCGTTCGCGGAACCCGCTCTGCGCACCGGCGACCTCGGCTTCCTGCGCGACGGCGCGCTCTTCGTCACCGGACGGATCAAGGACATGCTGATCGTCCGCGGGCGTAACCACGACCCGCAGGACGTGGAACAGACCGCCGAACATGCGCACCCGTCGTTGCGCCCGCACCGCGCGGCGGCGTTCACCGTGCCCGCCGACGGCGAACAACTGGTGCTGGTGCACGAGGTGGCCAAAGGCTTCGTGCGGACCGACGCCGCCGCGATCGTGTCCGCGGTCCGCGCCGCCGTCCTCAGCGAGCACGGCCTGCACGTCCACGACGTGGTCCTGGTCCGCGGCGGCACCATTCCGCGTACCAGCAGCGGCAAGATCCGCCGCGCGGCGACGGCTGCCCGGTACCGCGAGGGCGACCTCGAACGCCTCGGTGCCGGTGCGGACCCTGATGCGCCGGCCGTGCGGGCAGAGCCCGTCGATCCGCGCTTGGCGGCCGTCGTCGCACGCGTCCTGCGCCTGCGACCGGACCAGCTCACCGGCTCCGACAGCCTGGTCAACCTGGGCATGGACTCACTGCGCGGCGTGGAACTGCAGGCCGCCCTCGCTGACGAGCTCGGCCTGCACGTCGGCCTGGACCGCCTCCTCGGCCCGATCTCACTGGCTGCTTTGCCGTCCACCGGCCCGGACGCGACCGGCTACCGTCCGGTCGCTCCCGGCGGGTCACCGGACGGCGGCGAAAGCGGATCACCGGACGGCGGTGAAAGCGGATCACCGGACGGCGGTGAAAGCGGATCGGCGGATGCCGGCGACGGCGGATCGGTGCGCGGGGGCGACGGGGAATCGTCCGCGAACGGGAAAGGCCGGCCGGCGGGCGCCCGGCGAAGTGGTGCGTCGACGGGGCAACATCGACTGTGGTTGTCGCAGCGGGCCGAGCCGGACTCCCGCGCCTACCACGTCGGCGCGGGCGCCGAGATAGCCGGGCCGTTCGACGCCGAGCTCTTCGCCGACTGCCTGCGCAAGGTCGCCGACCGGCACGAGTCGCTGCGCACCACCCTGCACCTGGACGACGACGGCGTCCTGCGGCAACGCGTCCACGGTGACGACGCGCCCCTCGCGATCACCGTCGCGGAGACCGGCGATCCGGACGGCTGGGCGCGCGCCTTCGTCGCCGAGCCCTTCGACCTGGCCGAGAAGCCCCCGGTGCGCGTCGCCGTCCTGCGCCTGACCGGCGACCGTTGCCCGGCCGGCACCGGCCGGCCCGGCGCGAGTCAGGCCGTTGTCCACCACGTTGTCGTCGCTGCGCACCACACCGTTCTCGACGCGGGCTCGCTGGAGATCGTCTTCGGGGAGCTGGCGGCCCTCTACCGCGGCAACGGCGCGGCCGACCTGCCCTCCGCACGGCAATACCGGCAGCTCGCACCGCCCGCGCACGACCCGGACGGCCTGAACTACTGGCGGCGGCAGCTGGCCGGCGCCGAACCGTTGCGCCTTCCCGCACCCACCGGACCCGCCGCCGAGACGGTGAGCGCGCCTGTCACTGTGCCGGGCGACCGGCTGCGCGAAGTCGCCCGCGCGGCCGGTGCCACCGCGTTCATGGTGCTGCTGGCCGCGTTCGGTGCGACGCTCTGCCGTTGGACCGGCCAGTCCGGCGTCTCGGTGGCGGTCCCGTTGAGTGGCCGCGACCGGCCCGGTGCCGCCGGCGTCGTCGGGCTGGTCACCAACACGGTCGCGCTGCGCGTCGAGACGGATCGGCGGGAGACCTTCGCCGCGCTGTTGGACCGGGTGCGCCGGGTCTGTCTCACCGGGTACGCCTACGGCGGCGTGCCGTTCGATCAGGTGGTGCAGGCGGTGAACCCGGACCGGACGGCCGGCCGCACACCCGTGGCCCAGGCGATGCTCGCCCTGCGCCGACTGCCGTCCCCGGTCCGGCTCGGCCCGGACACGACGGCACGCGCCTACGAGGTGCCTCTGCAAGACGCGCAGTTCGACGTGGCTCTGCAACTCACCGAGGAGGCCGACGGGGTGATCGCCGGGTCGATCGTCGGGCGCGCGGGGGTGTTCAGCGCGGCGGATGTCCGGCGGCTGTCCGGCGCGTACGGGGAACTGCTGATGACCGCTCTGCGGTCGCCGGACCTCGCGGTCGGCGGGCTCCCGGTGGGACCGACGCCGGTGCCGGTCGGCGCGGACGTGCCGCCGGCGGCGGATACGCTGCACGACCTGTTCGAGCGGCGCTGCGATACCGCCGGCGACCTGGTGGCGGTGGATGGCACGCTCACCTACGCCGAGCTCGACGCCCGCGCCAACCGACTCGCGCACCGGCTGATCGCCGCCGGGGTGCGCACGGAGGACCTCGTCGGCGTGTGCCTGCCGCGCTCGCCCGAGATGGTGGTCGCCGTGCTCGCGGTGCTCAAGGCGGGCGGTGCCTACGTTCCGCTGGACCCGGACTACCCGCCCGAGCGGCTGCGGTTCATGCTCGCCGACGCGCAGGCGAGAGTGGTGCTCACGACCGCCGGCGTCGACGTTCCGCCGGGGACCGGGGCCGAGCTGATCGATGTCCGGGAGGACCTGGGGGCGTTCTCCGTGAACCGGACCGGTGTCCGGGTGGGCCCGGACAACCTGGCCTACGTGATCTACACATCCGGGTCGACCGGGCGGCCCAAGGGCGCCATGAACACGCATCGCGCCCTGGTCAACCGGATCGAGTGGATGCAGCGGGAGTACGGGCTGACACCCGGCGAGGGCGTGCTGCACAAGACGCCGCTCAGCTTCGACGTGTCGGGGTGGGAGCTGCATTGGCCCCTCGCCGCCGGTGCCCGCGTCGTGCTCGCCCGGCCCGGCGGCCACCGCGATCCCGGCTACCTGGCGGCGCTGATCCGCGACGTGGGCGTGACCACGGCTCACTTCGTGCCGTCGATGCTGCGCGCGTTCCTCGCCGATCCGGCCGCGGCTTCGTGTGCCGGGACCCTGCGGCGGCTGGTGTGCAGCGGCGAGGCGCTCCCGCCCGGCCTGGCCGCGACGTGCCACGACACCCTTCCCGGCGTCGAGTTGCACAACCTGTACGGCCCGACCGAGGCGGCTATCGACGTCACGTTCTGGCACTGCGTGCCGGGTGCCGCCACCGTCCCCATCGGACGCCCGGTCGACAACGCGCGGTTGCCGGTTGTCGACGTGGGCGGCTCGGGCGTCCCGGTCGGCGTGGCGGGGGAACTGCACATCGGCGGGATCCCGGTCGCTCGCGGCTACTGGCGCCGTCCGGGCCTTACCGCGCAACGGTTCGTGCCGGACCCGGACGGGCACGGCCGGCGCCTCTACCGCACCGGCGACCTGGCCCGGATCCGCCCGGACGGCGCCTTGGAGTATCTCGGGCGGCTCGACCAGCAGGTGAAGATCCGCGGGGTGCGGATCGAGCTCGGTGAGATCGAGGCCGCGCTCGCCACGCATCCGGCGATCGCGGCTTGCGCGGTCGACGTGCGCCCCGGCCCGGGCGGCCTGCCCCGCCTGGTCGGATATCTTGTCACCGCGGATCTGCCGCCCGTCGCCGACCTGCGCCGGCATCTCGCGCAGCGGCTGCCCGAAGCGATGATCCCGGCCGCCTACGTAGCCGTGCCGTCGCTTCCGGTCGGCCCGAGCGGCAAGCTCGACCGCCGCGCCCTGCCCGAGCCCGGCGCGCACGCCGCGGCCGGCCACGTGCCGCCGCGCACCGCCGTCGAGGAGATTCTCGCGGGGATCTGGGCCGACGTGCTCGGTGCCGACCGGATCGGCGTGCACGACGACTTCTTCGACCTTGGCGGCCACTCGCTGCTCGCCACCCAGGTCCTGGCCCGGGTGCGTGCCGCGTTCGGCGTCGAGCTGCCGGTCGCCGAGTTGCTGTCCGGGCGGCCCACCGTCGAGCACCTCGCCGAGGTAGTGGTGCTGCGCCAGCTCGGCGACACCGACCCCGACGAACTGCTCACCCTGATCGCGGCGCTGACCGACGACCGTACCGACGACCTTCCTGGGGGAAACCGATGACACCGGCCGTTCTCGCGCTCTGGAGCGCGCCGCGATCCCGCTCGACCGTGTTCTTCCGGGCCATGCTCGAGCGCGGTGACCTGCTTGCCCTGCACGAGCCGTTCTGCAACGTCGCCGACTACGGCGAGACCGACATCGACGGCCGGGCGGCGCGCTCGGAACGCGAGGTCATGGACGGCATGCGGAACGCCGGGCGGCCGGTGTTCTTCAAGGACACCACCGACCACCGGTACGACGAGGTGATCGCCGACACGGACTTCCTGACGGGTGTGCGGCACACGTTCCTGATCCGCCGTCCCGAGGAGATCGTGGCGTCCTTCGCCGCGCTCAAGCCGGACATGACGGTCGGTGAGGTAGGGCTCGAGTTCTTGTACGAGATCTTCACCGCCGTCCGGCAAGCGACCGGCGAGACGCCCCTGGTCGTGGACTCCGACGACCTGATCGCCGACCCGGCCGCCCTGATGGCGGCCTACTGCGCCGAAGTGGGCCTCGACCACCGGCCCGAGGCCCTGTCGTGGAACGCCGGCGAGCGGTCCGAATGGAGCAGGTCGTCCCGGTGGCACGCGGGCGTGCGTGGCAGCACGACCATCGAGCGCCGGGCGTCGGTCTACGAGCGGACCACCGCGACCGATCCGGCCCTCGCCGCCTTCGCCGCCCACCACGAGCCGTTCTATCGCCGCCTGTACGAGCACCGCCTGCGCCCGTGACCCGCGGCGTGCGGGCCATCCGCGGCGTGCGGGCCATCCGCGGCGCAGCTATCCGGTGGGCAGGGTCCGCAGGCGGCGGAACGACGAGGTCAGCACCAGCGGCAGGACCGAGGCGAGGAGCCCGAAGGGGGCGATCCACATCGTTGTGCGGGCGCCCAGCGCCGTGACGAGGACGCCCCCGAGGGCCGCCCCGATCGGCACGGCGCCAGCGTTCATCATCCGGTAGCCCGCGCCGACCCGGGCCATCAGCTCGTCGGGGGTGTGGCTCTGCCGGATGGTGGCGACCAGGACGTTCGCCGCACCCGTTCCCGCCCCGCCGATGAGGAACGTCAGCCCGAACACGACCAGCAACGCCGTACGGCCGCCGTGCCCGGCCGGCAGCAGCGGGTAGGCGAGGCTCTCCACCAGGGCCGCGGTCACCATCGCCGGCCCGTAGCCGAGCCGGCGCCCGATCCGCGCACCGCTCAGCGCGCCCACCAGGCCGCCGACACCGCCGACGGTGACGACCAGGCCGAACGCGCCCGGACCGAGGCCGACCGTGTTCAGCGCGTACACCAGGAATGCCACCTCGATCAGCTGGAACGAGGCGTTGTAGATCGCGGCGTGCAGCGCGACCGCCCGGATCGGCCCGATCCGGAACAGCGCGGCCAGGCCCTCCCACGCCTCGGCGAACGGCCGGCGCGGCCGGCGCTCGGCAACCGGCTCGCGGAACCGTATCCGCGCGATCGTCACGAACGACACCAGGTACGACAGGGCGTCGGCGAGCAGCGCCGAGGCCGCACCGAACGCGTTGACCAGCAGGCCCGCGATGCCCGGCCCGGCCAGGAACGCGGTCGAGTAGCCGGTCTGGATGAGACTGTTCGCCGCGCCCAGCCGGTCGCGGCCGACCAGCGACGGCAGATAGGCCGCGTAGGCGAGGTCGAACACCACCGCGAAGAAGCCGCCGAGCAACGCCACCACGAGCAGCTGGTTCATCGTCAGCAGGTGCAGCCAGGCGACCGCGGGGATGGAGAACACCAGCAGCGTCCGGGCGGCGTTCGCCACCATCATCGCGCCGCGCCGCGGCCGGCGGTCCAGGTAGACCCCGACGGCCAGCGGCAGCACGAAGTACGGCAGCGTGAACAGCGTCTTCAGCAGGCCGATCTGGCCGCCGTCGGCGCCGAGCACCAGGACCGCGGCGACCGGCAGCGCGAACAGCGTGATCTGCGATCCGAGTTGCGACACGGTCTCGGCGCAGAGCAGGGCGACGAAGTCCCGGTTGCGCCAGAGCGACGGCGGTGTCGGTGAGGTTCCCGACGCCTCGGCGGCGTTGTCGTGCGCGAGTGTCTGTGCCATGCGTCGATCCCACTCCGCGAGCGCGTCCGGGCACAGTCGGTGGTTTCCCGGACTGGTTGGTGCCGTGCGCCGGGCCGCAAGGTGAACCCGGCCGAATCACCGACCGAGAAGGAGTGCTGTCATGGCGATGGAGTTGTGTCCGAGCTGCCGCGGTCAAGTGGTGGTGGACGGGTCCGCCCGGGCCAGCGAGATCGTCGAGTGCCCCGAGTGCGGTAGCGTCCTGGAACTGGTCTCGACCAACCCGTTTGCCCTCGCGCTGGCTCCCGACGTCGCGGAGGACTGGGGCGAGTGACGACCGTCGCGGTGGTCGGCGGATCCGGCTACATCGGGGGCGAGCTGCTGCGCCTGCTGCTCGGGCATCCCGAGGTCGAGCTGGCCGCGGTGACCTCGACCCGGCTCGCCGGCCGCCGGATCGACACCACTCATCCCAACCTGCGTGGCCACACCGACCTCAAGTTCGTCGAGCCGGACGCCCTGGACAAGTACGACGCCGTCTTCCTGGCCGTCGCGCATCGGACCGCGATGCGGATGGTGCCCGGCATGGTGGCGCGGGCCGGCTGCCTGGTCGACCTCAGCGCCGACTTCCGGCTGCGTGACTCCGGCGTCTACCAGCGGTACTACGACACCGAGCACGAGGCGCCGCAACTGCTCGACGGGTTCACGCCCGGCTGGCCCGAGCGGTACCGCGAGCAGTTGCGCGAGGCGGACCGGATCAGCGTGCCCGGCTGCACGGCCATGGCCGGCATGCTGGCGCTCTACCCGCTCGCCGCCGAGGGCCTGGTCGAGCCGGACGTGACAGTGGACGCGCGAACCGGATCCAGCGGATCCGGCGCGGCGGCCGGCAACGTCAACCTGCACGCCGAGCGGAGCGGCGCCATGCGCGTCTTCGCGCCGCTGCGGCACCGGCACGAGGCCGAGATCGCCCAGGCCACCGGGCTGCGGGTGCGGATGAGCGCCACCGGCGTCGAGGCGGTCCGGGGCGTGCAGGTGTATTGCCGGGCCACCGCCAAGGACAACGCCGACGAGAGCACGGTGCGTCAGGCGTACCGGCGGCACTACGGCGACGAGCCGTTCGTCCGGGTGGTGGCGTACCGCAGCGGCGGCTACCGCTACCCCGAGCCCAAAATCCTTTCCGGCTCGAACTACTGCGACGTCGGGTTCGCCGCCGAACCCGGCCAGGTCGTCGCCATCGCCGCCCTCGACAACCTGGTGAAGGGGGGCGCCGGCAACGCCGTGCAGTGTCTCAACATCCGCCGGGGCTGGCCCGAGACGACCGGTCTCGGCTTCCCCGGCTTGCATCCCGTCTGACCACCGCTGCGATCGCGAGGAGAACCGTGCTCACCGTCATCAAGTGCGGCGGCGGCGCCGGGCAGGACCCGGTCCACGTCAGTCCCGACGTCGCGGCGCTGACCGCTCGCGGCGACCGGGTCCTGGTCCTGCACGGCGGTTCGGCCTCCGTCGACCACCTCGCCGGCCGGCTCGGCGTGCCGCAGCGGCGCTTGTGCACGCCGTCGGGCACGTCCAGCCGCTACACCGACCCGGCCACCCTCGAGGTGCTGCTGCTGGCTCTCGCCGGGCAGGTCAAGCCGATGCTCCTGGCCGACCTGCACCGGCACGGCGTCGCCGCGATCGGTCTGACCGGCATCGACGTGGGCGTGCTGCAGGCCCGGCGCCGCTCGGTGCACACAGCCGAGCTTGACGGCCGCCGGGTGGTCGTGCGCGACGACCAGACGGGCACGCTCACCGCCGTGCGCACCGGCCCGCTGCACGCGCTGATGGACGCCGGGCTCGTGCCGGTGCTGTCGCCGCCCGCGATCGCCGAGGACGGCCTGCCGGTCAACGTCGACGCCGACCGGGCCGCCGCGGCCGTGGCGGTCGCGCTCGGCGCCGAGAACCTGATCTTCCTGACCGGCGCACCCGGGCTCCTCGCCGATCCGGACGACGAGACCACCGTCCTGGCCGAGCACCGGCTCACCGACGGTGGCAGCAGGATCGCCGGCGGCATGGCCGTGAAACTCAAGGCGGCCGAGGTGGCCCTGCGCGGCGGCGTCGGGCAGGTGCTGATCGCCGACGGCCGGGTGCAAGGGCCGGTGCTCCGCGCCCTCGGCGGCCTGAGCACCCGGCTGCGGCTCGACCCACCGGCGGTCCCCATCGCCACCACCGCCATCTGATGACACAAGCCGGAAGGAAGCCGCGATGACCGAGCTACGCCGCCAGGATCGGGTGGCCAATCTCTCCGACGCCCGCCGGGCCCTGCTGCAGCTGCAGCTGCGCGAGTCCCGCGAGGCGAAGGCCGCCCGGGAGCGGATTCGACGCGTGCCGCGTACCGGAAGACTCCCGTTGTCCTTTGCGCAGCAGCGGCTGTGGTTCCTCGACCAGTTCGCGCCCGGCCTGCCCGTTTACAACTCGCCGCTGCCGCTGCGGCTGCGCGGCCCGCTGCGGCCCGACGTCCTCGGGCGGGCGCTGACCCGGCTCGTGCAGCGGCACGAGATCATGCGGACCCGGTATCTGGCCGAGAACGGCGTGCCGTACCAGGTGATCGACGAGGCGCCGGACGAGGTGCCGATGCGGCTGATCGACCTGTCCGGCCAGGACGACCGCGAGCAGCGGATGCTCGAGCTCGTCCGGGCGGAGGCACGCCGGCCGTTCGACCTCGGCACCGACCCGTCGCTGCGGGCCAGCCTGGTCCGGCTCGGCGCCGACGACCATGTCGTGATGCTCGGCCTGCACCACATCACCACCGACGGCTGGTCGACCGGCATCCTCGCCGCCGAGCTCGTGCGGCTGTACCTGGCGTTCGCCGCCGGCGCTCCAGATCCGCTGCCCGAGCTGGCGGTCCAGTACGCCGACTACGCCTGCTGGCAGCGCGAGATGCTCACCGGCGACGAGAAGGACAAGCACCTGGCCTACTGGACGCAGCGCCTGCACGACGCCCCCGAGCTGGACTTCCCGTCGGACCGGGCCCGCCCGGCCGCACCGAGCTGGAGCGGGTCGATCGTCGGGGCCACGCTCCCCGAGCAGTTGCGCGCCGACCTGACCGCCCTCGCGCGCGGCGAGCAGGCGACCCTGCTGGCTGTGCTCCTCGCCGGGTTCACCGCCGTGCTCAACCGGTACACCGCCCAGGACGACCTGGTCATCGGGTCGGTGTTCAGCGGCCGGACCCGTTCCGAGATCGAGCCGCTGATCGGTTTCTTCTCCAACTCGCTGGTTCTGCGCACGGACCTGTCCGGCGATCCCACGTTCCGGCAGCTGCTCGGCCGGGTCAACGAGAACGTGCTCGGCGCCCACTTCCACCAGGAGCTGCCGTTCGGCACCCTGGTCGAGGCGCTGCGCCCGGACCGCGACCCGAGCCGCAACCCGCTGTTCCAGATCTCGTTCACGCTGCAGAACACCCAGGCCGAGTCGCTGTCGCTGGGTGACGTGCAGGTCGACTTCGTGCCGCTCACCGTCGGCACCGCCCGGTTCGACCTGGCGTTCCAGCTGACCGAGGTGGCCGGCAAGGGCTTCACCGTGTGGATCGAATACTCCACCGAGCTGTTCGACGAGGCCCGGATGCGGCGGCTGATCCGCCACTACGAGACACTGCTCGCCGCCGCCGTGCGCGAGCCGGACACTCCGCTGTCGCGGCTCGCGCTGCTGGACGACGCCGAGCTCGCCCAGGTCGTCGGCGCCTGGAACGACACGACGACCGCGTACGACACCGCGGACCTGTGCCTGCACCAGATGTTCGAGCGCCAGGTGGACGCCCGGCCCGACCATCCCGCGTCGCGGTTCGAGGGCGCCGAGCTCAGCTACCGCGACCTCGACGTACGCGCCAACCGGCTCGCCCACCACCTGCGCGCTCTCGGCAGCGGCCCCGACCGCGTGATCGGCCTGCTGGTCGAGCGTGGCTTCGGGGTGCCCACCGGCCAGCTCGGCATCCTCAAATCCGGCGGCGCGTACCTGCCGCTCGACCCGACCTACCCCGACAACCGGATCGCGTATCAGCTGCGGGACGCGGCGTGCACGGTCGTGGTCACCACCCGGGACCTGCGCGACCGGCTGCCCGAGGGAGTCACGGCGGTGTGCCTGGACGATCCGGCGACCGCCGCCGCGCTGCGGGCGCTGCCCGCCGGGCGGCCCGAGACGCCGGCCACGCCGGGCAACCTCGCCTATCTGATCTACACGTCCGGGTCGACCGGCCGGCCCAAAGGCGTCCTCGTCGAGCATCGCAGCGCCGTGAATTTCACCACCCTGATCACCGAGCTGTTCGGGGTGGCGCCGGACTACCGGGTGCTGCAGTTCGCCAACCCGGCGTTCGACGTGAGCGTCTTCGAGATCTACAGCGCGCTCTGCGGCGGCGGCACCCTCGTCGGCGCACCGCGCGAGGTCCTGCACGACCCGGGCCGTCTCGCCGGGCTGCTGCGCGACGAGCGGATCACGATGGCCGACATCCCGCCCAGCGTCCTCGCCCTGATGGACGGCGCGAGCTTCCCCGACCTCCGAGTGCTCTTCGTCGGGCTCGAACCGTACCCGGGCGACCTGGTCAACTCGTGGAACGTGGAGTACCGGCAATTCCACAACGGGTACGGCCCGACCGAGGCGACCGTCGCGTGCATCAACTACCACTGTCCGCACGAACCACTGACGGACAGCCCGCCGATCGGCGTGAACCTGCCCAACTACACCGCGTACGTCCTGGACCGCTCCGGCAACCCGGTGCCCGTCGGTGTCCCCGGCGAGCTGTACGTCGGCGGCGCCGGCGTGGCGCGCGGCTACCTGAACGCGCCCGGGCTGACCGCGCGTAAGTTCGTGCCCGACCCGTTCGGCACGAGCCCCGGCGCCCGCCTTTACCGCACCGGCGACCTGGCGACGTGGCGGGACGACGGCAACCTGGTCTTCCTCGGCCGCGTCGACGCCCAGGTGAAGATCCGCGGCCTGCGGGTCGAACCGAGCGAGATCGAGCACGTGCTGACCGCCCACCCGGCCGTGCAGCAGGCGGTCGTCGTCGCGCACACCGGCGAGGACGGCGCGGTCGCCCTCGTCGCCTACGTCGTCGCGGCGCCCGGCGGCACGCCGGACGTGGAGAGCGTCCGCGCGCATCTCGCGGCCGAACTGCCGGCGTACATGATCCCCAGTGTCTACGTGCCGCTGACCGCCCTGCCGCTGAGCGCCAGCGGCAAGCTCGACAGGTCCCGGCTGCCCGCACCGGCCGCCGCCGCACCGGTCGCCGAGTTCGTCGCGCCCTCCACCCCGACCGAGGTCACCCTCGCCGAGATCTGGCACGCGCTGATCGGCGCGGACCGCATCGGCGTGCACGACAACTTCTTCAGCCTCGGCGGCAACTCGCTGCAGGCCACCCAGCTGGTCTCGCGGGTCCGGGACGCTTTCTCGGTCACCCTCGACCTGCGGACGCTGTTCACCAACGCCACCATCGCCGGCCTGGCCGGCCTGATCGAGGAACAGGAGCTCGCCGACGTCAGCGAGGAGGAGCTCCTCGCTCTGCTGTCCAACGTGGAGCAGCTGCCCGAGGACGAGGCCCAGAAGCGGTTGGAGCACTGACATGACCGACGCGCGCGAGCGAATCGCCCAGCTCTCGCCGGAACGGCAGGCGCTGCTGCGCCGGCGGCTTCAGCTGGCCCGCGAGGCACGGATCGAGGCCGCCCGCATCCCGCGGGCCGACCGGGGCGGACCGCTGCCGCTCTCCTTCGGCCAGCAGCGCCTGTGGTTCCTCGACCAGCTCGCGCCCGGCCTGCCCACCTACAAGTCGCCGTGGGTGCTGCGGCTGCACACGCTGCTGGACGTGCCTCGCCTGCAGGCGGCCCTCACCGCGCTCGTCGCCCGGCACGAGATCCTGCGCACCCGGTACCTCGCCGAAGACGGTCTGCCCTACCAGGTGATCGACCCGCCGCCGGACCTCCTGCCGCTCGCCTGCACCGATCTGTCCGCGGCACCCGCCGAGGAGCGCGAGGCGCTGATGCGGGCGTACGTGCTCGCCGAGCTGCGCCGGCCCGCCGACCTCGCCGCCGGACCGGCCGCCCGGGCCCTGCTGTACCGCCTGGCCGACGACGACCACGTGGTCATGCTCGACATGCACCACATCAGCACCGACGGCTGGTCGGTCGCCGTCCTGGCCCGCGAGCTGCTCACCCTCTACCAAGGCGCCGCCCTGCCGCCGCTCGGCATCCAGTACGCCGACTTCGCGTCCTGGCAGCGCGCCCGGCTCGGCACCGACGACATGCGGGAGCTGATCGGCTACTGGACGGACCGCCTCGACGGCCTGCCCGCTCTCGACTTCCCGTCCGACCGGCCGAGGCCCGCCCAGCGCACCTGGGGCGGCGCCACCCTGTTCCGCACCCTGCCGGCCGCGCTGCGCGAGCAGGCCGACACACTCGCCAGGGCCAACGGCTGGACTCCGCTCACGGTGTGGCTGGCCGGGCTGAACGCGCTGCTGGCCCGCTACACCGGGCAGGACGACATCGTCGTCGGGTCCATCTTCAGCGGCCGCGTCCGCCCTGAGCTGGAACCGCTGCTCGGCTGCTTCGCCAACACTCTCGTGCTGCGCACCGCCCTCGACGGCCACCCGTCCTTCGCCGATGTGCTGGCCCGCACCCATGAGACGCTGCTCGGCGCGCACGAGCACCAGGACGCGCCGTTCGACCAGGTCGTCGACGCGCTCAAGCCGGACCGGGACTCCGGCCGCAACCCGCTGTTCGACATCTGCGTCGTCTATCAGGGCGCCGCCGCGGCGGCGCCCGGCGGCCCGATCCGCGTCGAGAGTGTGCCGCTGACCTCCAGCACCTCCCGCTTCGATCTCGCCATGTACCTTGCCGTCACCGCGCAGGGCGAGCTGTCGGTCAGTTTCGAGTACTCCACCGAGCTGTTCGACGAGGCCCGGATCGCGGCGTTCACCGACCACTTCGAGCGGCTGATGACCGCCCTGCTCGCCGACCCCGGGCGATGCGCCGGGGACGTGGACCTGCTGACCGATCGGGAGCGCCACGACCACCTCGTCACCTGGAACGACACCGGCGCCGACCATGGCACGGCGGATCGCTGCCTGCACGACCTGGTCACCGGCGCCGCGGACACGGTCGCGGCCCGCTTCGAGGGCACCGACCTCACGTACGGCGACCTGCGCGCCTGTGCGGCCGGGCTCGCCCACGTGCTGCACGACGCCGGTATCGGGCCCGACGACCGGGTCGGGGTGCTGGTCGATCGGTCGCTGCACCTGCCGGTCGCGTTGCTCGGGGTGCTCACCGCCGGTGCCGCCTACGTGCCGCTCGACCCGACGCACCCGCCGGCCCGCACCGCCCTGGTCCTGGACGATTCCGCATGCCGGGCCGTCGTGGCCACGCGCGACCTCGCCGGGCTGCTGCCGCCCGCGGTGACACCGATCTGGGTCGAGCAGGTGGCGCCCGCCGAGGCGCCGCCCGCCGTCGCCACGCACCCAGGGAACCTCGCGTACGTCGTCTACACCTCCGGCTCGACCGGCCGGCCCAAAGGCGTCGCCGTCTCGCACGCCGCCGCCGTCAACTACGCGGGCAGCGTCGGCCGGATGTTCGCCATCCGGCC
The DNA here is from genome assembly GCF_042664765.1 of Paractinoplanes rhizophilus. NCBI lineage: Bacteria > Bacillati > Actinomycetota > Actinomycetes > Micromonosporales > Micromonosporaceae > Paractinoplanes > Paractinoplanes rhizophilus. The sequence continues at coordinate 75,868 of NZ_JBHTBJ010000021.1, forward strand.
GGGGGAGCGGGTGCTGCAGTTCTCCAATCCGTGCTTCGACGTGAGCGTGCTGGACATCTTCGGCGCGCTCTGCCACGGCGCCACCTTGGTGCTCGCCCCCCGGTCCACGTTGGTCGACCCGGATGCCCTCGCCGCCTTCCTGCGCACCGAGCACATCACGGTGGCCGCCGTCGCCCCCGCGATGCTGGCCGTCACCGAACCCGGCGACCTGCCCCACCTGCGCGTCGTCTCCGCGGCCGGCGAGGCGTACCCGGCCGCGGTGGTCGACCGCTGGAGCGCCCCGCACCGTGTGTTCCACAACGGCTACGGCCCCACCGAGGTCACCGTGATCTGCGTCGACCACGAGTGCGCGCCCTCCGCCGAGGCGCCCCCGATCGGCCGGCCGATGCCCAACCACCGCGCCTACGTCCTCGACCGCGGGGGCCGCCTCGCCCCGGTGGGCGTGCCGGGTGAGCTGCTCGTCGGCGGCGCCGGCGTGGCCCGCGGCTATCTCGGGCGGCCGGGACCGACCGCCCAGAAGTTCACACCCGACCCGTTCGGGCCGCCCGGCGGGCGGCTCTACCACACCGGTGACCTGGTCGTCCGTGCCGCCGACGGGGTGCTGCGCTACCTCGGCCGGCTCGACGACCAGGTGAAGATCCGCGGCTTCCGGGTCGAGCCGGGAGAGGTCACCACCGCGCTCGCCGCGCACCCGGGCGTGGCGGCGGCGCTGGTCGTCGCCCGCGACGACGGCGACGGCCTGCGCCTGGTCGCCTACCTGGTCCCGGCCGGCGACCCCCCGGCCGTCGAGGAGCTGCGCGCGCACCTCGGGGCGACGCTGCCGCCGTATCTGATCCCGGCCGCGTTCGTGGTCCTGAGCGAGCTGCCGCTCACCCCGAACGGCAAGATCGACCGCAAGGCGCTGCCCGCCCCGGACCAGAGCCGCCCCGACCTGGACGTCGCCTACGTCGCACCGCGCACCGACATCGAACGCCGCCTCCACGACATCTGGGCCGGCGTCCTGCGCCTGGACCGGCTCGGCGTCGACGACAACTTCTTCGCTCTCGGCGGCAATTCGCTGCAGGCCACCCAGCTCGTGTCGCGGATACGCGCGGCGTTCGACTCCGAGCTGGACCTGCGCACGTTCTTCGGCAACCCGTCGATCGCCGCGCTCGCCGCCCTCGCCGAGGCGCAGCGGGAAAAGGCCGACGAGGACGCCCTGGCCATGCTGGCCGAGATCGGCGACCTCACCGACGACGAGGTCGCCGCCCTGCTCGCGGAGGAGTCATGACCGCGGAACAGCAGATCGCCGCGCTGTCGCCGGCGCGGCAGGAGCTGATCCGCCGCCGCCTCGCCGCCGCGCGCGCCAGCAAGGCGATCCCGGCCGCGGACCGCACCGGCCGCCTCCCACTGTCCCACGCCCAGCAGCGCCTCTGGTTCCTCGACCAGCTCGACCCCGGCCTACCCACCTACAAGCTGCCGTGGGCGCTGCGCATCCGCACCGCGATCGACCCCGGCCGCCTGCGCGCGGCCTTGACCCGGCTGGTCACCCGGCACGAGATCCTGCGCACCCGCTACCTGGCCGACGATGGCGCGCCTTACCAGGTCGTCGACCCGCCGCCGGACGACGTGCCGCTCGCCGTCGCCGAGATCGACGAGGCCGAGCTCGCGAAGCACGTCACGGACCGGACCCGCCACCCGGTCGACCTGGCCGCCGGACCGGCCCTCACCGCCACCCTGTTCCGGCTCGCCCCCGACGACCACGTCGTGCTGCTCGACCTGCACCACATCAGCACCGATGGCTGGTCGACGTCGATCCTGATGCGAGAGCTGCTCACCCTCTACCGGGGCGGCACCCTGGCACCGCTGCCCATCCAGTACGCCGACTTCGCCGTGTGGCAGCGAGAACAGGTCAACGGCGAAGATCTCGAGAACCAACTGCGTTATTGGCGTACGCGCCTGAAAGACCTACCCACGCTCCAGTTCCCCGCCGACCGCTCCCGTCCCGCACAGCGCTCGTGGGCCGGGGCGACCGACGCGTTCACCTTCGCGTCCGCCCTGCGCGAGAACGTCGAACGTCTCGCCCGGGCGGCCCGGTGCACCCCGATGACGGTCTGGCTCGCCGGCTTCCAGGCGCTGCTGGCGCGGTACTGCGCCCAGGACGACATCGTCATCGGGTCGGTGTTCAGCGGCCGGACGTATGCCGAGCTGGAACCCCTCATCGGCCTGTTCGCCAACACGCTCGTGCTGCGCACCGATCTCGGGGGCGACCCCACCTTCCGCGAGCTCCTGGCCCGTACGGCGGACACCCTGCTCGGCGCCCACCAGCACCAGAACGTCCCTTTCGACCGCGTCGTCGACGCCCTCGCCCCGCCGCGCGAGTCCGGCCGCAACCCGCTGTTCCAGGTGTGCCTGGTCTACCAGGACTTCGCCGCGGCCGCGGCGGCAGCCGACGGCGGGCCGGTGACCGAGTCCGTGCCGGCCGGCTCGGGCACGTCCCGCTTCGACCTGGTGCTGTATCTCGGGCCGCGCGCCGATGGTGGGCAGGGCGGGTTCGCCGAGTACTCCACCGAGCTCTACGACCAAGCCCGGATCGGCCGGTTCGTGCGTCATCTGGAGACGCTGCTCTCGGAGCTGGTCGCCGATCCGGACGCGCCGATCAGCCGGGCGCAGCTGCCGGACGAGACCCGGGCGGCCGGGTGGAACGACACGGCGGTGACCTATCCGACGGCCGGGTCCACGCTGCCCGAGCTGGTCGCGCGGACCGGCGTGGCGGCCCGCTTCGAGGGCGCGGAGCTGACATACGAGCAGCTGCACGCGGCCGCCGACCGGGTCGCCGGTGCGTTGCGGGCGCGCGGGATCGGGCCCGAGGACGTGGTCGGGGTGCTGCTCGAGCGGTCGCTGGACCTGCCGGTCGCGCTGCTCGGCGTGCTCAAGTCGGGTGCGGCGTATCTGCCGCTCGACCCGGCTCATCCCGACGCGCGCATCGCGTTCCAGGTGCGCGACGCCGGTTGCCGTCTGGTGCTGACGAACGGCCGGGACGCGGCGCGGGTGCCCGTGACAGCGCTGACGCTGGCGGACTGCTCCGGCGGCGGGGCGGGGGTTACCGCCGTACCGGAGAATGCCGCCTACGTCATTTACACCTCCGGGTCGACGGGCCGCCCCAAAGGGGTGGTGGTCGCGCACGTCAACGCCGTCAACTACGTCACCACCGCCGGCCGGATGTTCGCGATCACGCCGGGCGACCGGGTCCTGCAGTTCTCCAACCCGTGCTTCGACGTGAGCGTGCTCGACATCTTCGGCGCGCTCTGCCACGGCGCCACCCTGATCCTCGGCTCGCGCGAGACGTTGCGCGACCCGGTCGCCCTGCACGGCCTGCTGCGCCGCGAGCGGGTCACCGTCGCCGCGATCGCCCCGGCCATGCTCGCCGTTCTCGATCCCGGCGACCTGCCCGATCTGCGGGTCGTGTCGGCCGCCGGCGAGGCGTTCCCGGCCGAGGTGGTCAACCGCTGGAGCGCACCGGACCGCGTGTTCCACAACGGCTACGGGCCGACCGAGACCACGGTGATCTGCGTCGACCACGAGTGCGCGCCCTCCGCCGAGCCGCCGCCGATCGGACGACCGCTGCCCAACCAGCGCGCCTACGTCGTCGACCGGCAGGGACGCCCGGCGCCAGTGGGCGTGCCGGGCGAGCTGCTCGTCGGCGGCACCGGGGTGGCCCGCGGCTACCTGGGCCGGCCCGCGCTCACCGCGCAGCGCTTCGTGCCCGACCCGTTCGGCCCGCCCGGCGCACGCCTTTACCGAACCGGCGACTTGGCCCGGTGGACCGACGGCGGCGTGCTGCGCTACCTGGGCCGCCTCGACGACCAGGTGAAGATCCGCGGCTACCGGGTCGAGCCCGGCGAGGTGACCAGCGTGCTCGCCGCCCTGCCCGGAGTCGCCGCGGGGGTCGTGGTGGCCCGTGACGACGGCGCCGGCCCCCGCCTGGTGGCCTACTACGTCCCGTCCGGAGTCGCGCTGGACCCGGCCCGGCTGCGCGAGCAGTTGGGGGCCGCCCTGCCCGACTATCTGATTCCGGCCGCGTTCGTCGCTCTGGACGGGCTGCCGGTCGGCACGTCGGGCAAGGTGGACCGCAAAGCGCTGCCCGCGCCGCATGTCTCGCGCTCGAGCGCGGCGCCCGGGTACGTCGCGCCGCGGACGCCCGCCGAGCGCGCCCTGGCCGAGGTGTGGCGCGGCGTCCTCGGCATCGACCGCATCGGGGTGCACGACGATTTCTTCGTCCTCGGCGGCGACTCGCTGCTGAGCATCCGGATGGTCGCCCGCGCGCGGACCACCCTCGGCCTGACGCTGCAGGTCCGGGACGTCTTCGCCCGCCCGACCGTCGCCGGGCTGGCGGCCGGGACCACGCGTGCCGGCGGGACGCCCTTGGTGCCGCTCAAGACCGGCGGCAGCGGGCCGCCGCTGTTCTGCGTGCACGCCGCCGGCGGGTCGGTCGCGCCCTACCTGCCGCTCGCCGCGGTGCTGGACAGCCCGGTCTACGGCCTGGAGTCACCCGGCCTCGACGGCACCACACCGCCGCTGACCGAGATGCGGGAAATGGCGCGGGTCTACCTCGACGCGATCCGGGACGTCGCGCCGGACGGGCCGTACCGGCTGGCCGGGTGGTCCCTCGGCGGTGCCGTCGCGTACGAGATGGCCTGCCGCCTGCAGGCCGAGGGCACTCCGCCCGAGCTGGTGGTCATGCTCGACACCGGCGACCCGCCGCAGCTGGCCCGGCCGCCCGCGGACCCGGACATCCACGCCCTGTTCCGGCGTGACCTCGCCGGCCTGACCGGCGTGGCAGCGGACGCGGACGTGCCCGACGAACTGCGACCCCAGCTGGACGAACGGCTGCGCGTCTTCGCCGCCAACATGCGCGCCGCCGCGGTGTGGCAGCCGTCCGTCTACACCGGACCGGTCACCCTCGCGGTCACCGGCGACCGCCCGGCCGCCTGGCCACAGGCCCGTGCGCTGACCCGCGTCGCCGTGCCGGGCGACCACTTCACCATGCTCCGGCCGCCGCACCTCGACGCGGTCGCGCCCCTACTGCGATCGAGGATCTCCGATGGATGACGCACTCACCCCGGACCAGGAGCGCTTCCGCGCCGGCGTCCGGGCGCTGCTGGCCGAACCGCGCGTGCGCAAGGCGGTCGACGAGCTCGCCCATTACGCCCCGCGCGAGGAACCCGCCGCCCTCGACGTGTACCGGTGGCTCGGCGAGCGCGGCTGGCTCGCCCCGAACTGGCCGGTCGAGTACGGCGGGATCGGCGCCGGGGTGGTCGAGTCCGCGATCGTCACCGAGGAGATGGCGCTGGCCGGGCTGCCGGACGACGCGCACGTGCTCTCCATCGACATCGTCGGTCTCTTCCTGCTGATGGTCGGCACTGCCGAGCAGAAGGTGAAGTACCTGCCGCCGCTGGCCCGCGGCGAGTCCATCGCGACCGTGCTCTACACCGAACCGCACTGCGGCTCCGACCTCGCCGCGCTGCGGACCCGCGCCGAACCGGACGGGCCCGGTGCCTGGCGGCTCTACGGCACCAAGATCTACAACCAGAAGTCGCAGTTCGGGGACTACGCGCTCTGCGCCGCCCGGACCACCGAGTCCGAGGTCCGCTTCCACGGCATCACCCTGTTCCTGGTTCCGCTGCGCTCGCCCGGCGTGACCGTCGCCCCGGTGTGGAGCATGGAGAACAACCGCTTCAACGAGGTCGTCCTCGACGGCATCCGGCTCACGGGCGAGCACGTCGTCGGCGAGCTCGACGACGGCTGGGACCTGATGAACCGGATGCTGCTGCTCGAACGCACCGGCATCGACTTCCAGGCCAAGATCCGATTCTGGTACGACCGGATAGCCGCCCACGGCACCCGGACCGGCCGCCTCGCCGACCCCGTGTTGCGCGCGCAGGCCGCTGACCTGGACGCCCGGCTGAGCGCCGCACGCGCCCTCGCCTGGCAGCAGGTCGCCAACCTCGCGGCCGGCAAACCCGATCCTGTCGCCTCCGCCGCGAGCAAGTGGTACGCCACCGAGCAGGCCCGGGCCGTGGCCCGCTTCGGCTTCGAGGTCACCGGACTGCCGGGCGTGCTGAGCGCCTGGGACGGCGACGCGCCGATGGACGGCTGGCTGGAGGCGACCTACCGCGTCGCGCCCACACTCACCCTCGCCTCGGGCACCTCCGAGATCATGCTCCACCTCATCGCGTCGACCGGCCTGGAGCTGTTCTCATGATCGACGAGCTGTTCACCCCCGACCTGCTGCCCACGCTGCGCCGCCTCGGCGAGCGGCCGCTCGGCGCCGACGACGTGGACCCGGCCGAGACCGCCGCCCGCGAGAACGTACGCCAGGTGATGAACGACCTCGGCGTCCCGGCTCTCACCGGGACCGGCCTGCTCGCTGTCGCCGAAACGCTCGGTCGCGCGCTGTACCGCTGCCCGGTCCTGGAAACCGCGACGGCCGCCGAGCTCGTCGCCGCCGGCGGGGACCCGCTCGGCCTGCTGCCCGGCCTGCGCGACGGGTCGGTCACGGCGGTCCTCGTCACCGACCCGCAGTTGGTCCCGTACGCGGCCGACGCCGACTGGTTCATGATCGGCGACGACCTGATCGCCCGGGACCGCGCCCGGCTGCGCCGGCGCGACGACATCAGCCGAGGCGACCTGTACGCCGTCACGCCGGCCAGCCCGCCCGCGGCGACCCTGACCCTCACCGGCGCCGACCGGACCGCCGCGCTGACCGGCAGCCGGGGCCGCCAGGCCGCCTATCTGTGCGGCATGTCCCGCGGAGCCCTGGAGCTCACCGTCGGCTACACCCGCAGCCGTACTCAGTTCGGGCAGCCGGTGTCCCGCTTCCAGGCGCCCGCGTTCCGCCTCGCCGCCCTCTACGCCCGGATCGAGGCGACCGCCGCCCTGATCGCCCGCGCTCGCGACCTCGCCGACGCCACCCGCGCCCTGCTGCTCGCCGCCGAGCTGGCCCGCGACACCAGCGCCGAGGCGATACAGTTGCACGGCGCCCACGGCATGACCGAACGCGCCGACGCCCAGCTGTTCTACCGCCATGCCGCCATGGAGGCGATCCGCCTGGGCACCCAGACCGGCCTGCGCGCCGAACTGGCGGCGATGATCCTCGGATAGGCGCTTGCCTCGCGCCGCTCGTCCGCCCTCGTCCTGCCCGAGACGGCTCTAATACTGGCCTCAGGTTGCTCGGGGAGCACGGGCGGCAAAAGCATCGCCGACTTCGTGCTGCCAACCGTGATAACCAGGGCGGCACCGGCAATCAAGGCCCTGCGTATGGCGATGCGGACCGGTGTCGGCTTAACGTCAGGTTTGTTCCGGCCGTCGATGGAGGTGTGTTCGGTGAGGTGCGTTGTCGTGGCTGTGCCGCCGGCCGTACGGGTGTTCGCGCGTGGCTAGGCACGACGTGTTCCTCGCCGACTGTCCCGCGCGTACGACGCTGGCTCTGGTTGCCGACACGTGGTCGGTCGTCGTGGTGTTCGGATTGGGACGCGGGCCGCAGCGCTACAGCGTCCTGCGTGACCGGATCGGCGGGATCAGCAACAAGATGCTGACCCAGACGTTGCGCAAGCTGGAGAGCAACAATCTGGTGGAACGCCGGGCCCTGCCGACCGCGCCGGCCGGCACGGAATATCGGCTGACCACCCTCGGGCAGAGCCTGCTCGGCCCGGTGTCCGTGCTCGCTCGGTGGGCCGAGGAGCATGCCGACGACCTCGGTGATGGTGGGGGCGACGGCGGGTAGGGAACCGGTTGGTGCCCTGCGTCCCCCTAGCGTTGCGGTCATGGGAAACGTGACGGGGTGGGGCCACCCATGGTGATGATCGGCAGTAGCGACCTGGACGTGTCACCGCTGTGCTTGGGCGGCAATCCGTTCGGCTGGACGGCGGACGAGGCGACGTCGTTCGCCGTGCTGGACGCGTACGCCGAAGCCGGTGGAAATTTCATCGACACCGCGGACATGTACACCTTCCGCGCGGCCGGCAACAGCGGTGGCGAGTCGGAGACCATCATCGGCCGGTGGATGAAGGCACGCGGTTGCCGGGACCGGATGGTGATCGCGACCAAGGTCGGCGCGCTGCCCGGTCTCGACAACCTGAAGGCCGAGACGATCCGCCGGGCCGTCGAGGGTTCGCTGCGCCGGCTGCAGGTGGACCATATCGATCTGTACTACGCCCACGTCGACGACCCCGGCACCCCGCTGGCCGAGACCCTTGGCGCGTTCGACGCACTGGTGCGCGCCGGGACGGTTCGGCACATCGCGGCGTCCAACTTCGCCGCGGACCGGCTAGGGGCATCGCTGGAAACATCGGCCCGGGACGGTTTGGCCGCTTACGTCGCGCTGCAGGCGGAATACAACCTGGTACAGCGCGAGGGCTACGAACACAGCCTGGCGCCCACCGTGGCCCGTACCGGACTGGTCTGCCTGCCATACGTCGCCCTGGCACGCGGTTTCCTGACCGGGAAATACCGTCCGGGCGGGCCTCGGGTGGACAGTCCCCGCGCCGGTCAAGCCCAGGCGCATCTGACCAGCGCGGGCTTGCACGTGTTGGCGGCGTTGGACGAGGTAGCCGCCGCCCATCGCACCACGCCGGCCGCGGTCGCGCTGGCCTGGCTGGCCGCGCAACCCACCGTCGCGACTCCGATCGCGGGAGCCCGCAACCCCGCCCAACTCGCCGACCTGCTCCCGTTCCTGACGCTGCGTCTCACCGCGGACGACTTCGCCTTGCTGAACAAGGCAAGCGCCGGCCGAGCGAACAGTCCTACCTGACGGACGGCCGCTCGGCCGGGCTGGAACGGCGAGATCAGGCGACCGCGCCGTAAGCCGGCTTGCCCTGTGGTTCGTAGCGGACGTGAATGACCCCGGCGCCGGTGGTGCTGGAGCCGGTGAGCTTCAGCCCGGCCGGCGTGGTGCCCTCGGCGAACAGCCGCTTACCCTGCCCGAGCACGACCGGGAAGATGAGCAGGCGGTACTCGTCGATCAGGTCGGCGCCCTGAAGCGTACGGATCAGGTCACTGCTGCCCTGCACCAGCAGGACGCCGTCGGTGGTGCGCTTGACCTCGGCCACGGTCTGGGCGGCTTCGCCCACCAGCACGTGGGTGTTGCGCCACGTGGCCTCCATCGGCGACCTCGTCGTGACGTACTTCGGCATGCCGTTGATCTGGGCGGCGCCCTCCTCGTCCGGGACGTTCGGCCAGTACGAGTTGAGGATGTCGTAGGACTTGCGGCCCAGCAGCATGCCGTCGGCGCTCTCGAGCACCTCGCCCATGATGCGGCCGAAGTCCTCGTCGACGTGCGGCGGCAGCCATCCGCCGTGGGGGAAGCCGTTCGAGTCGTCCTCGCCGGCGCCGCCCGGACCCTGCATGACGCCGTCCAGCGACACGAAGGTGGAAACCACCAGTTTGCTTGCCATGTACACACTCCCTGAGTTAGTGGTGCGGTGCTCCCGCTCCGGCGACAGCCTTTCCCACGGGCCTTTCCGGCGGTTATCGGTTTGCTATCCGGCGGCCATCGCCTCCACCTTTGCCAGCAACGCGAGCACGTGCTCCTTGTCCGGTGGCACGTTGACGGCCCGGAGGTGCTCGAGGGCCTGGTACAGGTGGGCCCGGGCGGGCCGCCAGTCGCCGCCGGCGAGGGCGAGGTCGGCGAGCGCGACCAGGCAGCGGGCCTGGAGCAGCGGGTTGCGGATCCGGGCGGCCGTTTGCAGGGCCTCGCCCAGAGCTTCGGCGGCCTCGGCTCGCCGGCCGGATTGCGCGTACGCGATTCCGCGGCCCCGCAGCGCGTGGACCCGGCCGACCGAGTCGTCGACGTCGTGCAGTGCCGCGAGTGCTTCGGTGAACGCCCCCGCCGCCCGGTCCCACGTGCCGAGGCTGAGCCAGAGCTCGCCCAGCCGGCAGTGCACCTGGGCCTCCACCCGCCGGGTGCCGCCCTGCCGGCTCAGCGTCAGCGCCTCCTCGAGCATCCGCAGGGCCGCTTCGCCGTTGCCGCGCTCGAGAGAGATCCGCGCCAGGCCGTGCAGGACATAGGCGACGCCGACGGGATACGGCCCTCGTCGCAGCAGCGCCAGCGCCTCCGTGTAACGGGCGGCCGCGGCGTCCAGATCACCGCGCAGGCGATCGAGATACGCCAGGTTGCGCAGCGGCAGCGCCCGGGACTGCTCGTCGCCGGAGTGGCGGAAGAGGGCGGCGGCCCGCTCCAGCGGCCGCCGGGCCGCGTCGTAGCGTTGCTGGAAGAGGTGGGCACTGCCCAGGCAGTACAGCATGGTCGCCTGCCCCTGCGGATCGCCCGCCGCTTCGGCCCGGCCGAGGGCGACCTCCACGGCCATCCGCCATTCCTCCACGTCCGCCTGTTCCTCGAACACCCAGCTGGCGGCGTAGGCGAGTTCCCACGACAGGGCGGTGTGGTTCGCCTCCGCCGCCAGGCGGATGCCCGTGGTCAGCGTATGGCGTTCCTCATCCAGCCAGGTCCGGGGCGAGGCGAGCAACCGGGCGGTCACCTCGTCGGGAAGCGCCCACCGCGCTGCGACGCCGGCGGAGATGGTGATGTCGCCTTCCGCGTGCGGGCGATTGGCGCGTTCGGCAAGGAACAGCAACCCGCCGAGGACGCGGGCGAGCGCGGCGGCCTGTTCGGGCCCGGGCTCCTCGGCCCGCAGGCGCTCGCCGGCGTACACGCGGACCAGGTCGTGCAGGCGGTACCGCCGCCCGCCGGCGTCCGGGTCCAGCAGGCGCGCATCGGCCAGCTCGTCGAGCAGGTCGCTCGCCCCGGCGTGGTCACTTTCCAGCAGCGCCGCCGCCATCCAGGAGCGGATGTGCCCGAAATCGGCGACCGCCAGGCGGCGCAGCAGCCGGCGCGCGTCCCCGGACAGGCCTTCGTACGACAACGCGAGGCCGGCCCGTACACCCCATGGGCCGTACTGCAGCTCGGCCAGACGCCGTCCCTGATCCAACAGCCGGGTCACCAGATGCTCGACCGTCCAATGCGGACGGCCGACCAGGCGGGCGCCCGCGATGCGAAGCGCGAGCGGCAAATGACCGCACAGATCGGCGAGCGTCGCCGCTGCTTCGGGCTCGGCCGCCACGCGCTCAGCGCCCACCATGCGGCTCAACAGGTCCATCGCGGTCCGTGGCTCGAACAGGCCGACCTCGACGTACGCCGTCGCCGGCAGGCCACCGAACCGCTGCCGGCCGGTGACCAGGACGGCGGACGGCGGCGTGCCGGGCAGCAGCGACAGGATCTGCCGCTCGTCGCCGGCGTTGTCGAGCACCACCAACATGCGGCGTCCGGCCAGCCGGTGCCGGTAGAGCTCGGCACGCGCGTCCGTGCCCTCCGGCAATGCCATACCCGGCACGCCGAGCACCCGCAGGAAGCGGCCGAGGATCTCGGCCGGGTCCGCCGGGCGGCCGGACGGGCCGCGCAGGTCGGCGAACAGCTGCCCGTCGGGATACCGGTCGGCGACGCGGTGCCCGAGGTGGACGGCCAGAGCGGTCTTCCCGACGCCGGGCCGGCCGCTCACCACCACGATCGGCACCACCCCGGGATCGGGGGCGCCGGTCAGCGCGGACCCGGCCGCGTCGATCTCGGCGTCCCGGCCGGTGAAGTCGGCGATGTCGGTCGGCAGCAGCCGGGGTGTCGGCACGGCGGCTTCCGGCGGCGTTCCGTGTGTCACGTCGCCGCCGGGCTTCGGCGGCGGGATGTCGAGGCTGGTGCGGCCGGCCAGCACGGCTCGCTGGAGTCGCCGGAGCCGGGGGCCGGGCTCGATGCCCAGCTCGTCGACGAGCACCCGCCGGGTGCGGTGATAGACCTCGAGCGCGTCGGCCGGCCGGCCGGCGTGGTGGAGGGCGAGCATGAGCTGACCCTGGAGCTGCTCGCGCACCGGGTGCTCGGCCGCCAGCGTGGTCAGCTCGATCAGCACGTCCCGGTGCCGGCCCAGGCCCAGTTCGAGGTCGATGCACTCCTCGATGACGGCGAGGCGCTGCTCGTCCAGGCGATGCGCGACCGCCCGCATCGCCTCGCTGTCCAGCCCGCCGAGCGCGGGACCGCGCCACAGGGCGAGCGCGGACCGGTAGGCGGTGACCGCCGCCTCGGGAGCGTCGCCGCGGCGCGCCCGGCCCTCGGCCACCAACGCCTCGAAACGCCGCAGGTCGACATCGTCGTCCGCGGCCCGCAGAGCGTACCCGCCCGGCCGGGTGGTGATCATGGACTCCTGTCCATGCCCGGCGAACAGGCGACGCAGCGCCGACACGCAGATCTGGACCTGCGCCTTCGCGGTGGGCGGCGGATCGGCGCCGTAGACCGTGGTGATCAGGCGCTCGATGACAACGGTCCGGTAGGGGACGATAGCCAGCGCGGCGAGCACGGCCTGCTGCCGCGGCCGGCCGACATCGACCACGTCACCGTCGATCTCGACCTCGAACGGTCCGAGCAGACGGAACCGGATGCGGGTGCCGCTCACGGCCGGCGGCCGCCGGCCGGCGGGCAGGATGCGGCGCTCATCACTTCGACCATCGGTGCGGATCCTTCCGGAGGCCATGTCCTCGCAGGCTGCCCGTCGGCTGTCGCGCGCCGCGGGCCCGGCAGCCGGACCGGCCCCGGCTCGCGGACCGCTACGAGGAGAGCCGCCGTGACCGCGGCGAGCGCGGCGACCGGGATGACCCGCACGCCCGGGCCGGCGAGCAGCACGCCACCGAGGAACGAGCCGGCCGCGATGCCCGCGTTGAAGATCGCGCTGGTGCCGGCCGAGGCGAGGTCGACACTGCCGGGCGCGACATCGAGCGTACGGGCCTGGATCGCGGGTGCGAGCGCGTTGAACCCCAGGCCGAGCGCGGCGAGACCGGCGATGGCCACGCCCTGGACCGGTCCGAGCGTGGCCAGAGCGGCGAGCGCGACCGTCGCGGTGGCCAGGGGCAGGAGGAGGGCGTGCCGCGGATGCCGATCGAGGATCGCGCCGATCGACCAGGTGCCCGCGATCCCGGAGACGCCCGAGACGAGCAGCAAGGCGCCCAGCGCGCCCGGGGCGAATCCACTGACCTCGACCAGGAAGGGGGTGATGTAGGTGAAGGTGCCCATCACGCCGGTCACCGCCAGCACCGTGACTGTCAGCACCAGCAGGTATCGGCGCGCGTCCGGCGTGGCGCCGCCGCCCACCGGGTCGTCGGCGCGGACGCCCGGCGGGAGCACGGCGAGCAGGGCGAGACCGGTGATGGCGCCCGCGGCCGCCATCACCAGGAAGGGGACGCGCCAGCCGGCCAGCTGTCCCAGCCATACCCCGGCGGGGACCCCGAGGACCGGGGCCAGCGCGCTGCCGATCGCCAGCCGGGCGACCACCCGTCCCCGCGCGGCCGGAGGGAACATCGCGGTCGCCGTCGAGGCGACCACCGACCAGAACAGCGCCTGGGCCAGCGCGGTGAGAAGTCGCGCCCCGAGCAGCACGCCATAACCGGCGGCCAGCGACGAAAGCGCCGTCGCCGCGGTGAAGACGGCGAGCGTGCCGACCAGGAGCCGGCGCCGGGCGACCCGCTGGGTCAGCCAGACCAGCGGCACCGAGGCCAGCAGCACCACCGCGGCGTAGCCGGTGACCAGGAGCCCGGCCGCCGACTCCGACCGGTGCAGGTCCGCCGCCATCACGGTGAGCAGCCCGATCGGCAGCACCTCGGTCGTGACGAAGCAGAATGCCGCCACCGCGAGTGCGACCAGAGCGAAGCGGGCACGCGAGTCCGAGCTGAACATCATGCACTCCCGTCGGGGGCTACCTCCAAAAGGTAGAACGCTGGTAGCATACGGCTCATGCTCATGGAGTTCAATCCCGCCCTGCGCCTCGTCGGCGGGCATCCCGCCCTCGACCTGGTGAACACGGTCGCCCCGCGACTTCCGGCCGGGGGCGATCACGTCGAGTTCCTGCCCTCGCCGGCCGATCTGCTGGCTTGGGCGCACGAGATCGGCGTGGTCGACCGGGCTGAGGCGGCCGCGGTGGAGGCCGCGTGGGCGGCGACCCCCGGGGGCGGGATGCCGGCCTGGCGGGCCGCGCTCGACATCCGTGAAGCGCTTTACCGTGCGCTCATCGCGGCGCTTGACGATGGGCCTGACGAGCCGGAGCGCGCGGCGGCGCTGGAACGCCTGACCCTGCACTGGTCGGCGGCGACGTCCCGCTCCGCGCTGCTGCCGACGACAGCGCCCGGGTCCGCGGCGCGTCTGGTGGTGGGAACAGCGCCGGCGCTCTTGGTGCCGGACCGGCTGGCGATGCTTGCGGTCGGGCTGCTGCAGACGACGGAACTCGGGCAGATGCGCGTGTGCCCGACGGCCGAGGGTGGCTGCGGCTGGCTGTTCCTCGACCGCAGCCGCAACGGCTCACGCCGATGGTGCTCGATGGCGGACTGCGGCGGGCAGGCGAAGGCACGCCGGCTGAACGACCGCCGCCGTACGCGGAAAGCTACCGGTAAAAGTAACAATAATGGTAGTCACGGCGACTGATTCGCGTCACCTCGCATGCTCCCTGCTGATGTGCCGCGCCGCGCTCGCGATCCGGGGCGCTACCGACCCTGATGGCGCGATCCGGGCCGGGCGGGTCAGGCGGCCGTCAGGAAATTCCGGTCCCGCGAGTCGTAGCGGCGTACCTGGTTCTTGCCGGCCATCTTCGCGGCGTACATCGCCTGATCGGCCTGGCGCAGGAGCAGGTCGGGGTCGTCCGGGGCGGTGGTCGTGTCGGCGATGCCCACGCTGGCGCCGACGAACGCGTCGGCGCCGGCGACCCGGACGGGCTTGCTGATCTCGGCGACCAGGACCTCGGCCAGCGAGTCCACCTCGTCGGCGGAGCGGCCGGTGACGATCAGGGCGAACTCGTCGCCGCCGAGCCGGGCCGCTACCGCGCCGGGACCGGCCGCCGCGGTCAGGCGGGCCGCGACCTCGCGCAGCAGCTTGTCGCCGGCCGCATGGCCCCGGCCGTCGTTGACCTTCTTGAAGTCGTCGAGGTCGAGGAAGAGCACCGCGGCGGGTCCGGCGACCCGGTCGAGCGCCGCGGTGAAGGCGGTCCGGTTGGCCAGCCCGGTGAGAGCGTCGGTGCGCGCCTGCCGGGTGATGCTCTGGTGGTCCTGCCACTTGAGGACCGCGAAGGCGACCTGGTTGAGCACGGACGTCATGGCCAGCACTGCCTCGTTCGGAACCCGCTTGGGCGTTCCCAGGAGCAGGTAACCGTCCGCCTTCCGGTCGGGGCTGGGAATGACCAGCCAGGCGCAGACCGTGCCGGCCAGCTCATCGAGGAAACGCGGATCCCGTACGGAAATGGCCCGGCCATCGGCGTCCCGGCCCACCACGTGATCCGGCACGGATGTCGGCCGCTGCGCGAACGGTCCGGCCGGGTGGGTCACCATGACGCCGTCCTCGTCCGGGAAGACGGCGATCGAGCGCAGGCCGGGGGTCGCCGCGCAGATCTCGGCGGTCGCCGCACCGGCGAGGCTGATGATCTCCTCGCGGCTGTGCGCATTCAGCAGAGCGGTGCCGGCGTTGGCCAGCGCGGCGTCGCGGCGGGCGGACTCCTCGCGCACGAAGAGGCTGGCGCCGAGCATCCGGCCGACGATGGCGACCAGGAACATCGCCGGCATCGGGCCGATGATGGACGCCGGCGGCGGCGCCGGGAAACCGTTGGGCACCAACGGCCACACCAGCAACATGGCGCACAGGCCGCCCGCGTAGATCGCGCAGGTCACGGCGATCCGCGACACCGAGCCGTAGAGGGAGCGGTACCACAGCCCGGAGAAGGCGATGCTGAACACCACTGGCGGCGCCGGGCAGGCCAGCGCGAACGCGGCGATCGCGAGGGCGTCGGCCGCGTCGAGCCAGACCGAGTTGCGCCCCAGCCGGTAACCCGCGATCCACGACACGATGAGCCCGGCCGTCGCCGTCACGGTCAACGTGGCGGTCACCGGGTTGGCCACCGCCAGCGGCGCGGGCAGAGTGAGCAGCAACGCGAGGATCGCCGCGACGAGGTACAGCCAGCGCATGCTCGCCACGACGCCGGACGGGCGTCGCACCGCTGCCGGAATCCATCGGCTCAGCACTGTCATCATCTCCGGCCTTCCGCACCGCTCCCGACGTTCGGCGTGAACAATCGGCAGCGATTTCGCCGGGCTGAGCCCTCGGGGCCGGTCGTCGCCATCAGTGAATCCGCGGCTCCGCACCGGATGATGAGCCCGAGCTCGTCGCCGCTGACGTCGCCTTCGGGAAAGCACTGAGGGCGGGGCGTTGGGCCTCATTGCCGGTGGATGGTGACGGTGCCGGTGGTGCCGTTGACGGTGACGACGTCCCCGGGGTGCAGGCGGGTGGTGGCGTCGCCGGTGCCGACGACGGCGGGTATGCCGTATTCGCGGGCGACCAGAGATGCGTGGGCGGCGAGCGTTCCGCCGTCGGTGACGATCGCCGCGGCGTGGGCGAACAGCGGCGTCCACGCGGGTGCGGTGGCTTTGGCGACGAGGATGGCGCCGTCAGCGAAGGTGGCGAAGTCGGCCGGGGCGGTGATGATGCGGACCGGGCCGGTGGCTTGGCCGGCGGAGGCTGGGTGCCCGACGATGGTGCTGTCGTTCGCGATTGCAGTGCCGCCGCGTGCTGTCTGAACGGCGTGGTCGATGACATCGCCGAACGGTCGGGGCGGGCGTCCGAGCGTCAAGGGTGCGGCGAATCGTCGTTGCTGTTCCCACCGCGCGCGGCGGCCGGTGGTGTCGATGGCGGTGCCTGCGGAGTCGAGATCGGATCGAGTGCAGAAGAACACGTCATCGATATCGTCGAGAGCGCCTGCCTGTTTGAGGTGGCGGCCGAGGGATCGCGCGCAGGCGCGCAGGGCGGGCCAGGCGAGGGTGAATGTGCGTGCCTGCTGCTCGCGGGTGACCGCATAGTGTTGGTTGACCCGGAGCAGCTGCTGGAACTCGGCGAGCAGCCGGGGCCGGTCGGCGAGGGCGGCGGTGCAGCGCTGCTCGGCGGCGAGACGCTCGGCGACGAGCTCGGCGTGCCGATCGCCGAGGCGTTGCGAGTGGGCTGGGGCGGGCAGGTCGGCGGCGAGCGGGTGGTACCAGTCGGCGCTGAACACCGCGTGCGGGTCGACGGTGGGCTCGGCGCCGGGTAGCCCGCGCAGCAGCGGCTGTGCGCCGCCTTCGGCGCTGGGCAGCACCTTGGCCAGGTGGGCGCGGGTGAAGCGGGTCAGGCAGGCTTCCATCTTCCAGGCTGATCCGCCGACGATCGCCAGGTACCACAGCGCGACTCCGGCCTGCCGGCCGAGTTGGTCGACGAGCTGGATCAGCCGGTCGGGCGGTGCCGTGGGGATCTCGGCTTCGGCGGCGTCGACGAGGTGGCGGTAGGCGGGTAGTTGCTGTTCGCGCCATTGGCGTTCGAGGTCGGCGAGGACGGCGCGGTCGGCTGCAGCCGGGTTGCGTCCCACTCGGACAAGGGCGTTGAACAGGACTTTCACCGCATGGGCGCGGCCCTGGCGCAGCACGGTGGCCAGCAGGGTGAGTGAAGGGATCGGGGTGGCGTTGTAGTACCAGCCATTGACCAGTGTCCAGCGGAACGGGACGCGGACCCGGACGCTGTGCTGCATGCCGTCGAGGTAACCGTTCTCGATCAGGGGCAGCAGCCAGGTGGCGAACAGCGGCGTGACCGGTTCGGGCAGCCATTCCCCGAGCCGGAAGTTGCGCATCCACAACCCCGGACCTGGTGGGTCCCAGGAGACCGGGGCGGGCAGCGCGGTCATCGGACGAGCCTGCAGCAGCCACAGCCGGCCGTCGTGGTCGATGGCCCATTCGACGTCCTGCGGCCGGCCGTACCGGTCGGCGACGCGGCGGGCCAGCGCCGCGACCGCGAGGGCTTGGGTGGTGGTCAGGACAGGTTCCGCGTCCGGCCGGGACCGCCCCGGCGGCGCGGCACCCGCTTCGATAAGCCATTCCTCGGCGTCGCCGCGGCCCGACACGAGCGCCTCGCCCGGGCCGGGCACCGCGGTGACGACCGTCAGGTTCCGGTTGCCGGTGACCGGATGCGCGGTGAACGCCACCCCGGCGGCGAGTGGGTCGATCATGCGCTGCACAAGCACCGCCATCGTCGGTTCCGGGCCGCCGCGCCGCTGATGGTAGGCGTGCACCCGGTCGCTGTCGGCCGCGGCGAAACATGCCCGGACCGCGTTGCCGAGCTCGTCGGCCGGCACGTCGAGGAACGTCTCGTAGAGGCCTGCGTAGGAGGCATCGGGCAGGTCCTCGGCGGCGCCCGACGAGCGTACGGCGAACCGGCCGTCACCGAGCCGCGCCGCCGCGGCGGCCAGGTCGGTGCCTTCGACGGCGTCGGTGGTGACGACGAATCCGGCCGGCACCGCGAATCCTGCCCCGGCCAGTTCGGACAGGACCGCTGCCTTGGTGCCCACCACTGCCGGTCCCCGGCGGGCCGCCTGTTCCAGGTCGATGATCATGACGCTCTCCATATGTAGCGTCGCAAGGTATTGTGACGCTACAGTAGGCGGGTCAGGCTGGAACAGGCAACCCGCGACCACGGAGCAGGCCGATGCGACCGGAGCTACTCAAGGGACACCTCGACGCGTTGCTGCTCGCGGTGCTCGAGGAGGGCCCGCGGCACGGGTACGCGGTCATCGAGTCGCTGCGGACGGGCAGCGGCGCCACCATCGACCTGCCCACCGGAACGGTGTATCCGGCGCTGCATCGCCTCGAACGGGCCGGGCTGATCGCCAGCGACTGGCAGACCGTCGGCGGCCGCCGACGCCGGGCCTACCACCTCACCGCCGCCGGAATCCGCGCGCTCGGCGAGCATCGGGCCGTGTGGGACGAGTTCTCCGCCGCCGTCACCGCCCTGCTCGGCGGTGGGACGAGACCGTCGACAGCATGAACACCCCAGCCGTCGACGCCTATCTCGACCAGGTCGCCGCCGGCCTGCACGGCCCGCGACGGCAGCGCAAACGGATCCTCGCGGAACTGCGCGACGGCCTCGGCGAGGCGATCGCCGGCCGCCGTGCCGGGGGGATGGCATCCGATCAGGCGGCCACTGCCGCGGTTGCCTCCTTCGGCGATCCGGGCCAGGTCGCCCACGCCTTCGCCGGCGAGCTCGCCACCGGCTCCGCCCGGCGCACCGTGATCGGATATGTCGCGACCGGACCGCTGGTCGGCATCTGGTGGCTGCTGCTGTTGCACGCTGATCCCTGGCGTACGGGCCTGGCCGCGTTCCTCGCCGCGGTGCCGGTCCTGCCGGTGGTGGCCGTTGGCGTCGCCACCGCCGCCGGTGTGGTGGCCACGACCGGCCGGATGATCCGCTGGCTGCCTGAGGCCTCGCCCCGCCGAGCGCTCGAGGCCGCGGTGGGTGTCGCCGCCTTCGCCGCCGCCGGGGATGTATTCATGATCGCTTTCTTGGTGAGGTCCGGTGCCCACGCCGATTCGCTGACCGTCGTCGCGGTGGCCGCGAGCCTGCTGCGTATCGGATGCAGTGCGGCCGTCATCCGCCGCTGTCACATGTTCTCGGTGCCCGGCTGGCCGGGATCAGGTCGGCCACCAGGGCCTCGATCCGGGTACGGATCTCGTCGCGGATGGGGCGTACGGCTTCGATGCCCTTGCCGGCCGGGTCGTCGAGCTTCCAGTCCTCGTATCGCTTGCCGGGGAAGACGGGGCAGGCGTCGCCGCAGCCCATGGTGATGATGACGTCGGAGTCCTGGGCCGTCTCGTACTCGAGCTTCCTGGGCGTTTGGCCGGTGATGTCGATGCCGACCTCGCGCATCGCCTCGACGGCGGCGGGGTTGATCTGGTCGGCGGGCTCCGACCCGGCGGAACGCACCTCGATGGCGTCCCCGGCGAGGTGCCGCAGCCAGCCGGCGGCCATCTGCGAGCGGCCGGCGTTGTGTACGCAGACGAACAGGACGCTGGGCTTGTCACTCATCGAGAACTCCTCGACGGACGGGGAGGCGGGCGGGCTCGGTGGCGTCAGTTCGAGGTCAGGTCGTCCCCGCTGGGCGTGAGCAGGGTGGCCAGCTGGCGCATCAGTCCGGGCCGGGCGCGGTAGTACACCCAGCTGGCGCGGCGTTCGGCGTCGACCAGGCCGGCGTCGCGCAGGGTCTTGAGGTGGTGGGAGATCGTCGAGCCGGACACCTCGAACGACGGAGTGAGGTCGCACACGCAGATTTCGCCGCCTGGTGCCGAGGCGATCATGGACATCAGCTGCAGCCGGACCGGGTCGCCGAGGGCCTTGAATGCGGGCGCGAGCTGCAGGGCCGTGGCCGGCTCAACCCGCTGGGCGGCCATCGGCGGGCAGCACGGGGTCTGCGTGGCCGGGGGCAGCAGGTCTGCCGTGGCGGATGGTTTCGACATGCGTCGAGCTTGACATGCATCGAATCCGCGTGCAAACGTCGGTTTCGACGGACGTCAAATCCGACGGTTGTCGAAACCACGATCCGGGAGGCCGTCATGATCCGCTTGCTCCGCCGCACCGAGCCGACCGCCGGGGTGCGCTTCTGCGACGGCTGCGCCGAGGTCACGACCCCGGCCGACCGGGCCCGCCGCTACCGCGACCGCGCGATCCTGCGCGCCCAGACCGCCCTCGGGCCCCGCTGACCATTACCCATCACCCATCCCGCATCCTCGCCGAGGAGAAAGCTCATGAGCGACACCGGCACCACCGCTCCCGAACCAATGAGTGAAGTGCAGATCGCCGCGATCTTCGAGGAGCGGCTTGGCGCGCGGCGGTGCCGTAGGTAGAAATGCAGTGGTGAAAAGAGGCCCGTTGCACGCCCTGGTGGCCGGTGGTCTGGCGCTCACGATGGCGGCGTGTTCGTCACCGTCCCCGGGCGCGTCCGAGCCGCCGCGCGAGACGGTGTCGCCACCCTCGGGCACGGTTGACGTGCCGGCCCTGGCGCCGACGGATGTGCGCCGGCCGGCCGGCGCCGCCGCGGCCCCGTTCGACGAGGCTAGGACCCTGATGGCGCCGCCCGGCTGGACGATCGGCGTGTGGGCGCGGGTGCCCGGCGCCCGACTGCTGGCCTGGACCCCCGACCGCCGCCTGCTGGTCTCCCGGCCGAAGTTCGGCGACGTCGTCGAGCTGATCCCCGGCGATTCCGGCCCGTCGCAGCGCACGCTGGTCGACGGCCTTGATCAGCCGCACGGCCTGGCGTTCAGTGGCACCACGCTGTACGTGGCCGAGAGCGATCAGCTGGACTCCTTCACCTACCGCAACGGCGCGCTGTCGGGCAGCCGGGTCGTGGTCGGCGGCCTCCCCGACCAGAAGAGCCCCGAGCTGGGCGGCGCCTACGCCCACGCCCTCAAGAGCGTGGCGGTCGGCAAGGACGGCGCCCTCTACATCTCGGTCGGGTCGACCGGCAACATCTCGGCCGACGACCGGGACGCCGATCCGGAGCGGGCCTCGATCCTCCGCGTCCCGCCCGGCGGCGGGAGGGCGTCGACCTTCGCCCGGGGCGTACGCAACGGCACCGGCCTGGCGATCGATCCCGGCGGCGGCGTCTGGACCGCCGTCAACAACCGCGACAACATCGGCTATCCACACGCCGGCAAAGAGCAGGGCAAGGTCATGCAGTGGTACGTGAACGACCAGCCCCTGGAGCCCTTGGCCCGCCTCACCCAGGGTCGCGACCTCGGCTGGCCGTACTGCAATCCCGACCCCGACGTCCAGCCCGGCAAGAGGGACTCCCCGCTGAGCTACACCAACCGCCCCTTCGTCCGGGACATTCAGACAAATTCCGATGGTACGAAGCTGGACTGCGCCACCTTGCCTCCGGTCGAGCAGGGGATGGGCGCCCATTCGGCCCCGCTCGGCATGAGCTTCGTGACCTCACCCGGCCTGCCCGGCGGGTACGGCCCCGGCGCCCTGGTGGGCGTCCACGGCTCGTGGAACCGTAAGCCGCCCCGGCCGCCGGAGGTGTCCTTCTTCGCCTGGAAGGACGGCACCCTAGGCCCCCAGCGGACGCTGCTGACCGGTTTCCAGAACGCGGACGGCTCCCGCTGGGGCCGCCCGGTCATGGCAGTCCAAGGTCCCGACCACGCCCTCTACGTGAGCGACGACCTGGCCGGCGCCATCTACCGGGTCACCCCCTCCTGATCAGTCACGGGCGGACCTCGTACACGTGATTGAAGGGTGTTTGAGCCACCTGCCGGAACCGGGTGAAGCCGGCGTCAGCGGTCACCGCGCGGATGCGAGCCGGGCCTGCTTGGGTGCCGAGCGCGGCACCGGGCGGCTGGGACAGCGACGCCGGGGTGCACAGCAGCGTGGAGAAGCCGTAGTAGGCGCGGCCCACGGCGTTCAGGTTCTGCTCGACGGCGTCGCCGGCGGCCGGTTCGACGATCATCCAGGTGCCGTCCGGGGCGATGACCTGCCGGACGTGCCGGGCCGCGCCCAGTGGGTCGCCCATGTCGTGTAGGCAGTCGAACATGGTCACCAAGTCATAGCCGGCGCCGGAGAAGCCGGTGGCGGCGGCGACCTCGAACTGCGTGCGGTCCGCCACCGCTGCGCTCGACGCCCGGTCCCGCGCCGTGGCGACCGATTCCGCGTGGAAGTCCGAGCCGGCGAAGGTCGAGCGGGGAAACGCCTGCGCCATGAGAACGGTGGAGGCGCCGTGACCGCATCCCACATCGGCGACCTTGGCGCCATTGCGGAGCTTGTCGACCACGCCGTCCAGTGCCGGTAGCCACGCCGGGACGAGGTTGGCCGCGTACCCGGGGCGGAAGAACCGTTCGCAGCCGGCGTGGACATCGCTGTTGTGCTGGTCCCAGCCCAGGCCCTGGCCGGCGCGGGCGGCGTCGATGACCATCGCCGCGTCCCGTGCCGTTCCGTGCGCGATCTGGAAGAAGCCGGGCAGGAACGCCGGGCTGCTCTCGTCGGCCAGCGCGACCGCCTGCTCGGGCGGCAGCGTGTATCGGCGGGTGTCCGCGTCGTAGTCGACGAAGCCACCGGCGGCCTGCGCGTTCAGCCATTCCCGGGCGTAGTGCACGCCGGTGCCCGTACGCTCGGCCAGCTCACTCGGGGTGGTCGGGCCGTGCGCTGCCAAGTCGCGGTAATAGCCGAGCTGGTCGCCCATCACCACCAGCGCGCAGTTCAGTGCCGCGCCGACCTCGTCGACGGCGCGGAACACGAACGCCATCAACTTGTCGTTGTCCACCTGTGCTGGGGCTTCGATCTGTGCCACGACTGACCCTCCTCATCGCGTCGGATGCACGGACGCTAGACGCCGGCCGCATTAGCATCAATGCACGATGCTGAAGGAGCAGTAGTGAAACTAATAGGCCACGTACGCGGCATCCAGGCCCTCTGCGAGGTGAACGCGGGCGGTTCGTTCTCCGCTGCCGGCGACGCGCTCGGCCTCACCCAGTCGGCGGTGAGCCAGCACGTCGCGGCCCTGGAACGCGAAGCCGGCCTGCCCCTCGTGCAGCGCGGAACCCGCCCGATCGAGCTCACCGAGGCCGGTCGCGTCCTCGTCCGCCACGGCACGGCGATCGTCGCGCACCTCGACGATGCCGAGCAAGAGCTGAGTGAGCTGGCCGGACAGCAGAGCCGGCGGCTCCGCTTCGGCAGCTTCCCGACGGCACTCACCACGTTCGTTCCGACGGCCCTCTCGCGCCTGCGCCGTGAGCACCCAGCGGTGGTCCTGACCGTGGTCGACGACCACCTGCAGGGGTTGCTGCCGCGTCTGGCCGACGGCTCGCTGGACCTGGCCGTGATCTTCGAGCATGAGATCCTCCCCGCGGGCGCGACCGGGATGGTCCGTGTCCCGCTGTTCGACGACACCTATCAAGCCGTGGTGCCCGCCGGCCACCGTCTCAGCCGGCGGCGCGGCGCGGTGCGGCTGTCGGACCTGGCCGATGAGATGTGGGTGGGCGGCCACACCACCAGCGCGTGGTTCAGCATCGTCCGGCACTCATGCCGGGCCGCCGGCTTCGAACCGCGTACGTCTCTGGCATCCGACGACTACCGCGCGGTGCAGGCGTTCGTCGCCGCGGGCCTGGGAGTCGCGGTGATCCCGGGGCTGGCCGTCGCCGCGACGGTGCCGGGCGTCGAAGTGCGCCAGCTGCGCGGCACCGCCCCGGTCCGGCGGATCAGCGTGGCCCACCGGGCGGACCGATTCCCGTCGTCGGCCGTCCGGGCGATGACGGAGATCCTGCGAGAGGCCGCCCGGGGGTTCGAAGCCCGGATCACACCAGCGGGACGACGTCCCGCATGAACCGCGCCAGCTGATCCTCCGCGTCGGCGACCGGCCAGATGAAGACGCGGTCGATGCCGGCGTCCGCGTACGCGCGAAGCAGCGCCGCGCATTGCTCGGCTCCGCCGATCAACACCCGATTTGCCAGCTGATCCACCGGTCGCGCCAGCATCTCCGCCAAGCCGTTCAGATGCGTCGCGGCGGCGTGGCGGTCCTCCGTGACGTACGTCCAAAGTGTCGCGACCGCGCACGGAAAGTCGTCCAGTCGTCTGCCGTCGCGTGCCAGCGCGGCGGCAAGCTTCGCGCGGGCGCCGGCCACCCGGGCCGGTGTGGCGTTGTATCCGGACGCCAGCCAGCCATCGCCGAGCCGCGCGACACGCGCCAGACCGGCGTCCGAACCCCAGCTGGCGATCCAGATCTGTGGCCCGGGCGCGCGGCCGGGAAGCGGCCGCAACACCTCCGCCGAAGGCGCGGCCGCACCGTTCAGATATGCCCGCAGGACCGGGACCGCCTCGTCGAAACGCGCCCACCGCTCGTCGAACCGCAGGCCCGCGAGAGCGTAATCGCGCGGTGACGACCCCGGACCCACCCCCAGCACCAGCCGCCCGCCGGAGAGGACGTCCAGCGCCGCCGCGGTCTTCGCCAGGACCGCCGGGCCGCGGACGACGGGAAGCGCCACCGTCGTGACGAGTTGCATGTCGCCGCTGTGCTCGACGACGCTGGCCAGCGCGACGATGCCGTCCAACCATGGCCGCTGAAACACGATGTGGTCGTTGACCGCGAGCGAGCCGTACCCGAGCCGGCGGGCGGCGCGGGCATACGACGTGACGCTGTCCGGGCGCCAGCCGTGGCCGTCGAAGTCGATCAGCGGCAGGTGCGCACCATAACCCAGCCCGCTCCGCACGGATCCGATCGTGCTCGTCCCGAGCAGGGCGGAGCAAGTGGCCTGTGCTGCGGGACCTGGTTCCGCCGGACCGTCACGCCAGGCCCAGGCCGGCGGCGACCACGCGTCACTTGGACCTTCTGGCCTCGCCATCCCGCGAATGCCGCACACGTCGCCGCCCGGGATGGGACGCTGAGTGCAGCCGATTACGCGGGGGATGGGTGACCATGGTCAAGATCGCCGTCGTGCTGGGCAGCACGCGACCCGGCCGCAACGGAGAAGCCGTGGCCAGATGGGTGTACGACCTTGCCGGCAAGCGGAGCGACGCGGAATTCGAGCTGCTCGACATCGCCGACTTCGACCTTCCGATGCTCGACGAGCCGGTACCGCCCTCAATGGGTCAGTACAGCCACGAGCACACCAGGCGATGGGCCGCCAAGGTGGCCGAGTTCGACGGGTACGTCTTCGTGACTCCCGAGTACAACCATTCGACTTCCGCGGCGTTGAAGAACGCCTTGGACCACGTGTACGCCGAGTGGAACAACAAGGCTGCCGGTTTCGTGAGCTACGGCAGCGCCGGCGGAATCCGGGCGGTCGAACAGCTGCGCCTGATGATGGCCGAGCTGCAGGTGGCGACGGTGCGGGCCCAGGTCGCACTGTCGCTGTTCACGGATTTCGAGAACTACAGCAGCTTCCACCCGGCCGCTGATCACGAGCCCGCCGTCACCGCCCTGCTCGACCAGCTCGTTTGCTGGAGTCAGGCGATGAAGTCCGTTCGCGAGCGGGACCCGCTGGGTACGATCTACCGCTCCTAGTCCACCGCATTCCCGGCGACTTCCCTCAAGATGGTGCCCGGCCCGCCGAAACAGGTCAGAGTGAGTAGGACCTACCTGCGGCCGGAGCCGCCCCGAGGCGCGGGCGACCGTGCGCTCGGGCTGAGCGCGTCAGATCTCGGGCTGGGCGATGACGTCGAGGTGATCGCCGAGCTCGGCCGCGGTGCGCAGACGGCGGTGTACCGGATCCGCCGCGCCGGCGTTGACTACGCGCTGAAGCTGCTGCCGGCACGGGGCTCGGACGAGGCGTCGGCCCTCTTCGCCCGCGAGGCGGCGCTGCTGGCCCGGGTGGATCATCCCGGGGTGCCCCAAGTGTTCGACGTGGGATCGGCATCCGGGCACCCGTACCTGGTGATGGAGTACATCGAGGGCCAGCCGTTGTCGGCGCGCCTGGAGCCCGGCGGGCTCGAGGAGGCGACGCTGGCGCGACTGGCCGCCGACGTGGCCGCGGCCCTCGGCGCGGCCCACCGCGCCGGTCTGGTGCATCGCGACATCAAGCCGGCGAACATCATCGTCACGCCCTCGGGACGGGCCCGGCTCATCGACTTCGGGCTCGCGGCGGCGGGACGAGCGGCGTCCGCGGAGACCGCGGCCGTCGGCACGTTCGACTACTCGGCGCCCGAGCAGACCGGCATGCTGGCCCGGCCCGTGGACGCCCGCGCCGATCTCTATGCGCTCGGCGTCGTGCTGTTCCAAGCCGCCACGGGAGCGTTGCCGTTCCGGGCCGACGATGTCGGCGAGCTGCTGGCCATGCACGCCGCCATGCCGGCCCCGGAACCACGCGAGCTGCGGCCCGGGCTTTCCCCGCAATTGGCCGAGCTGATCGGCCGGTTGCTGGCCAAGGATCCGGACGACCGGGTCCAGACGGCCGGCGAGGTGTACACGTCGCTGTCCGGTCTGGTCCCGCTCGATGCGTCCGTGGGTTGGCCGGCGCCATCCGCGGTCACCTCCTTGGTGGGCCGCGACGACGAGCAGGGACGCTTGGCCGGGCGATGGCGCCGGGCGCGCTCGGGCAGCGGCGGCGCGGCGCTCATCATCGGCGCGGCAGGCGGCGGCAAGAGCACCCTGGCCCGGGCGGTGGCCGACATCGCGCGGGCCGACGGAGCGCTCGTGTTGACCGGCAAGTGCGACCTCGACTCGGCGTTGCCGCTGGCCCCGCTACGGGCTGCCATCGCCGGGCATCTGCGTGCCGTCACCGCTCTACCCGCGCAGCCTCGCGCGGAGGCGGTACGCCGGCTGCGTACGGCGGCGGGCGCCGGCGCGTCGTTGCTGCGCCCGCTGTCGGCTGCCCTCGCGGCGGTCCTGGACGCGCCGCAACTGGTCGCCGGGGACCGCCACGACGAGTTCGCCGGAGCGGTGGCGTCCTTCCTGGCCGGCCTGGCCCGGGAGTCCGGCGGTCTGCTGCTGGTGCTCGATGACGTGCAGTGGATGGACGCGATGAGCCGGTCCGTGCTCCGCCGGGTCGTCGACGAGCTGCGGGAGGTGCCGCTGCTGCTGCTGGCGACCGCCCGCGACGACGAGGCGTGTGCCGAAGCGGTGGCCGGATTCCGGGCCGATGCCGGCGCCCGGCTGGACCTCGAGGTGGCTCTCGGGCCGCTCGACCAGCCGGCGACCGCCCGGCTGGTCGGCTCGTACCTCGCCGGTCCCACGGTGGACCCGGGGGTGAGCGCCGAGATCGCGGCGCGCGGCCACGGTAACCCTTTCACCACGCTCGAATACATGAACGCGCTGATCGAGGCCGGTGCGCTGTACCCGCGGTGGGGGACCTGGCGGGTGGACAACCGCCGGCTGCGGGCTCTGCGCCTGCCCAGCGACGTGCTCGACCTGGTGCTGACCCGCATCGGCGGGCTCGGCGCCCGAAGCCGCGAGGCGTTGACCGTCGCCGCGGTGCTCGGCACGGTGTTCGACGCCGGACCGGTCGCCGGCGTTGTCGGATCGGATCCCACCGCGGCATTGACCGAAGCCATCGACCGGGGCCTGTTGTACTCCAGCGGATCGCGGCTGGCGTTCGTCCACGACCGGCTCCGGGAAGCGCTGCTGTCCGCACTCTCGCCGGCCGACCTGCGTGAACATCACCAGCGCATCGCCCTGGTACTGGAGCAGGGCGATCGCACCGAGGCCGCCGATCTCTACGCCATCGCGCACCACTACGCCAACGGCGTGCTGACCCGGACTCCGGAGCGTGCGTACACGGCCTGCCGGGCGGCAGGGCAGCTCGCACTGGAGGAGAACGCCCCAGCCGATGCGGCCTCCTTCCTCGAGTCGGCGGCTGCGGCTGCCGACCTGGCCGGTATCGTGCCGGACAGCGCCTTCCGGGAGGCTCTGGGCGTCGCGTATTGGAGCACCGGACGCCTTGCCGACGCCCGGGAACAGCTCGATGCGGGACTGGCGGACGAGCCGCAGCCGCTGCGCCGCGCCGCCCTGCTGCTTCAGCTCGCCCATGTGCTGCGCAGCGGCTGGGACCTGACCGGATCCCTCGACCGGGTGCGGCAGGGCCTCGCGGAGCTGGGCACACCCATTCCGGGAAACCCGGTACTGTTCGGCCTGGCCACTGCCCGCACCACGCTGCGCTGGCTGGTCACGGGCAGTCCCGCACCGTCGGATCGGCCCGTCGAGGGCGAGCCGGCCGAACGGCTGCGGCTGCACACCCAGCTCTGCCGCGCCGGCTATTCCGCCGCCGTTCTCAACCTCCAGACCCCACTGGCGATCGCATTCCACATGCGACCGGTGCCGACCACGTACCGCCTCGGTCCGACCCAGGAGTACGCGACCCAGCTCGCCGGCGTCGGCGGCATCGCCGGCGCCATGCGCCTGCGGAAGCGGCGCGACCGCATCTTCGCGCGCGCATTCGACATCGCGACGGCGCTCGGCGACCCCAAGGTGTACGCCTACACCGCCTGGATGGAGCAGTTCTCCCGGGTCATGGGCGGCGAGGCCGACATCGAGCAGTGGACCGAGGTGTCCGAGTCCCACCGCCGGTGGCTGGAGCTCGACTTCTACACCAACATCCTGCTGTCCCGGTGCCGGGAACTGCTCGCGGCCGGCCACGCGGCGCAAGCGCACGACTGGCACCAGCGCGTGGCCGGCCGGGTCTCCGCCGCGGCCACGGACACCTTCCCGGCCGTCGGCGTGCTCGGCGACATGATCGCGGCGATGCTTGGCCGGTCCTCCGGCGCCCCGGTCACGCTGGCCGCCCGCGCCGCCGAGCCGGTCGATGTCGGCCGCGCGATGCCGTTCGCGCTCGGCGCCGTGCAGACCGCGGTGGAACAGGACGATCTCGGCACGGCGTTCGAGGCCGCGGTCAGCGCGTTCCACGGGATCCGGGTCTCGCCCCGGGCGCTGTTCGCCGAGTACCGCATGACCTTCGCCTACGAGGCGTACGGACGGCTGACCCAGGCCCGCCGGGCCACCGGCCCGGACCGTCGGGACCGGCTCGCGGCGGCCGCCGCCACGATCGGCATGCTCGGAAAGATCGCCAACGACCCGCTGCTCCGCGCCCACCACCGGGTGCTGCACGCCGGCCTCCGGCAGCTGCACGGCGAGCACCAGCGCGCCCTGACCCTGCTGAACCGGGCCGGCGACCTGCTCGTGACGCTCGACGCGCCGCTGGTCCACTACGAAGCCGCCCGGGTACGCGCCCGCGCCTTGCACGGTCTGGACCGGGCCGGTCCCGCCGACCAGCAGGCCGAGGTGGCGCTGCTGCTCGCCCGCAAGCACGGTTGGACGCGGCGGGCCCGCTGGGTGCGCGACGAGTTCAAGGTCGGCGACGAGGCCACCGCACGCAGCCGCACCTACGCCCGGTCGGGCGGCAGCGCCGCCGACCCGTACCGTCGCCGGCTCGAGGCGCTGCAGCAAGTGAGCGCCGCCGCCGCCACGGTGCTGGAACCACAGCAACTCGCCCGCGTCGCGCTGGACGAGACGCTGCGACTGGTGGGCGCCGAGCGGGCGATCCTGTTCCTCAATGACGAGGACGGCACGCTGCGTCCCGCCGTCGGCCGCGGCGCCGGCAACGACCTGAGCCAGCTGAGCGGCTACTCCGGCACCCTGGTCGAGCGCGTCGCGACCGACCGCCGGCCGCTCATCGTCACCGGCACCGATGAGGGCGCCGCCCTCGGCTCCGAGAGCACCCTCGCGTACGGGCTGCGCAGCATCATGATCGCGCCGCTGGAACTGGACGGGCGCCTGCTCGGCGTGGTCTACCTCGACAGCCGGGTCGCCAAGGGTGTCTTCACCGACGACGACGTGGCCATCCTGACCGCGGTCGCCAGCCACATCGCCGGGTCGCTGGCGACCGCCCGCGCCGCACAGCTCGAGGTGGCCGTGCACACCGCCCGCCAGCAGCGGGACACGGCGGAAGTCCTCCGCGAGGCGATGAACCAGCTGACCGCCGTGCTCGACCCCGACGAGGTGCTCCGCCGCCTGCGCGACATCGTCGGCCGCGCCATCGGCGCCGACCGCGTGTGCCTGGCCTACGACGACGGCACCGGGGCGGCGCTGATCGACGGCGGCGAGACGGACCCCGCCCGCCTGGACCTGGCGGAGCTCGCCGGCCCGAGCCTGCGCACCGGCACCGCTGACGAGGCGCCACCCGCCGTGGCCGAGCTGCTCGGCGACGGCCGGAGCTGGTTGACCGTGCCGCTGACCATCCGCGGACACGGCAGCGGCGTGTTGCTGGCCGGATCCCGGACCGCGGCGGAATTCAGCCAGGCACAGCTGGACATCGCCTCGGCGCTCGCCGGTCAGGGCGCCACCGCGTACGACAACGCCCGGCTGTTCGCCCAGGTGCAGGAGCTGGCCACGGTGGACGGGCTGACCCAGATGTACAACCGGCGGCACTTCACCGAGCTGGCCACCCGCGAGCTGGACAGCGCCAGGCGCAGTCACCGGGCCGTCGCCGCGCTGATGATCGACATCGATAACTTCAAGAGCATCAACGACCGGTACGGGCACGCCACCGGCGACGACGTAATCCGCGCCGTGTCCGGCGTGCTGCGCGCCGGCACCCGCGGGCCGGATGTGCTGGGCCGGTACGGGGGCGAGGAGTTCGCCCTGGTCATGCCGGACATGCCCGGCGATCCGGTGGAGGCCGCCGAACGGCTGCGCGCGGGCGTCGAGGCCCTCGTCGTGCCGGCCCCGCGCGGCCCGATCACCGTCACGGTCAGCATCGGTGTGGCCGAGATCAAGCCCGACGACGACCTCGAGAGCCTGCTCGTGCGGGCGGACCAGGCGCTGTACCGGGCCAAGGAATCGGGTCGGAACCAGGTCAAGTGCGGCTAGTCCGGCGCCACGCGCCCGCCGGCCCCGGCTCGACCTTCGCACAGTCGATCACGGAACGAGCACGCCGTTCCGCCAGTTCCTTTGACGTCCCGGGGGTTGACGTGATTCTTCGTTGTAACAGAAGCTGTTACAGCGAAGGAGGTGCCGATGGCCGCGAACAGCCGGTTGACGATCGGGGTGCACGTGCTGGCGTGGCTGGCGCTGGCCGAGCGGCGCGGGCGTGCGGTGCTGACCTCCGACGAGGTCGCGGCGAGTGTCAAGACGAACCCGGTGGTGGTGCGGCGCAGCCTCGGCGACCTGCGCCGGGCCGGGCTGGTTGTGGTGCGTCATGGCGCCGGGGCCGGCTGGAGCCTGGCCCGGGCGCCGGAGGAGATCACCGTGCTGGACGTGTACGAGGCCGTCGAGTCGGAGCCATTGTTCGGGCTGCACCACACCGAGCCCAACCTCGAGTGCCCGGTCGGCCGCGGGATCCGCCCGGCTCTGGGCGGGGTCTACGACGGGGCCGAGCGGGCGGTGCGCGGCGAGTTGGAGCGCACGTCGATCGCCGACGTGTTGCGTGAGACGCTGGAGGTGTCCGGTCGATGATCGTCGAACTCCGGCAGTACACGCTGCGCCCCGGCCGGCGCGACGACCTGATCGACCTGTTCGACCGGGAACTGGTCGAGACGCAGGAGGCCACCGGCATGACGGTCATCGGCCAGTTCCGCGACCTCGACCGCCCGGACCGGTTCGTGTGGCTGCGTGGCTTCGCCGACATGCCCCGCCGGGCCGAGGCGCTGACCGCCTTCTACTCCGGGCCGGTGTGGCGGGCGCACGGCCCCGCCGCCAACGCCACGATGATCGACAGCGACGACGTCCTCCTGCTGCGACCCACGACGGCCTTTGCCGTGCCGGCCACTCCGCGGCCGCCCGTCGGCGCCCCGCCTCCGCGGTCGCTCGTGGTCGCCTCCATCTGCTACGGCGAGCGCCCGTTCGACTCGTCGTACGCGGAGCTCTTCGACCGCATCGCGCGGCCGGCGCTCACCGGCGCCGGCGCCGAGGTCATAGCAACATTCCAGACCGAGTACGCCGAAAACACGTTCCCCAGGCTTCCCGTCCGCACCGGCGAGCATATCTTTGTGTGGCTCGCGCGTTTCCGCGACCCGGCACAGCTGCGCGTGCTCGACGACGTTCCGCCGGCCCTCACCAAGCCGCTGATCGCAGCGCCGGAACAGCTGCGGCTGGCTCCCACGGGCCGTTCGCTCCTGCGCTGAGTCCTCTGTGGCGCTTTGCCGACCACACCGATCACACGGCTAGAAGAGGGGCGCCTCGTCGAGGCCGGGAGGCCGGCCCGGTGGTCCGTCGCGAGGCTGAGCGCCGCCGGTGGCTGAGCCACCCTACGGCCTCACTCGCGCGACGGAAGGATGCCGATGCTCGCGGCGATGGCCACGGCCTCCCGGCGGCTCCACGGCCTCGGGGCTGGATTCTCCGGCTGCCTGCCGGACCGGTGGCGTTCGGTACCTACCAGGCTTCGTCACCTCGACGCCGGTGGCTGACGGACCGAACGTCCGCTGAGCGCCCGGGGTGGCGCGGTCCGGTCTGACAGTGCGTTGCAGGGAGCTGGCCGCGTTGTGCCCGTCATCGTTGACTGTCGGATGCGCCGACGCGGTGTCCAGGGCGGCCCCAGGCGGCTGCGGTGTCGCCGGTCGCCCAGACCCCCAACCCGGAAGGTGTCTAGACATTCGGTGTGTCGTCCGGAGGTGCAAAGAGCACGATGTCCTCGGGCTCGCAGTCCGGCGACAGGTCGAGCCGGGTCACCTGAAGCAGATGCCCGCCCGGTCCGGTGTCGGCCGCCGTGCTGGTGTCCGGGATGACGACCACGCGGGGATCGGGACTCGCGCCCCCGGCGACCGTTACCGGCTGGGGCTTCCAGAGCTGGACCTGTTCCACGGTGCCCCGTTCGCGCATCTTGCCCTGCAGGGTGAACGTGGACGCGGCCAGCTGGGGGCAAAGCAGGTCGCCGTTCGGCCGCGGCAGCACGCTCTCCAGGAAGTCGGTCATCGCCACCACCTCCGTCTCCTGGCCGCCCCGGCGGACCGTCACCTTTTCGGCCAGGTCCTCGACCGGCACCCGCCGGATCCCCTCGCGGATGAGGGAACTCGTCAGCCGGCGTGCCTCCGCGCCGCAGCGGCTGTCCCGGAAGTGCCCGATCAGCCGGGTCCGGGCGTTGAAGACCCCGGAGTCCTCGTAGACGTCGGCGTACTCCCCGAACGGCTCCGCGGTCGGCGTCGCGGGATGTTTGACCGGTCCGGTCGCGTTCGGGTCGTCCTCCGAACTGACGAGCGCCGGCGCGTAGTCGGGGTTGTCCTCGGTGCTCTCCGCGCCGGGCGTGCCGCCCATGACGCGATCCTTGACCGCCGCGTAGAGCTTCATCACCCAGCCCTTGCCGAAGGTGTCCTTCAGAGTGCGCTGGATCAGCCGGTCGACCGTTGTGTCCTCGTCCGCGATGCTGAACTGGAAGGCCTGCGGCAGGTGCTCGGTGTCGAGCCGGAGCCCGGCCGTCGGCTCCTCACCCCGGCCGAACGGCTTGTGCACCATCCAACCGATGATCTCGCCCCAGTCGGTCAGGACGTCGTAGACCGAGGCGAGCCGGTCGGCCTCGGTGGGCCAGCGCTCCACCGCCGCGACGATGGCCCGGCGCTGGTCCTCGACGCCGGCGAGCTCGTTCTCCAGGCGGATCTCCCGGGCGAGGTAACCGGCCATCCGCCCGCCCCACCAGCCGACGGCGATCAGCGCCAGCAGCGCCACCACGCCGGCGATGGGCAGCGGAAGCAGGACGACCGATGCGACGGCGGCGGCGGACAACACTCCGGCCGACGGGCCCACCCACCGGTTCTTCCGCACGTCGGCGAAAGACTTGTTCAGCTCGCTATGGAGGCGCCGCCGCTCGTCGTTGGTCCGTTTGTATTCCGCGGCGCGCCGGTCGAGGTCCTTACGGGTGATCGCCAGCTGCTCGCTGACGTGTTCGCTCAGGTGGCCGATGAGCGACTTGGCCCGTTCCCGGTCGTCCCACTTGACGAACTTGGCCTGACAGCCCCGCAGCACGGCGATCCGGCTCTGGACGGTCTCCGGCAGCTCCCCGTCCTTCCCCGCCTCGGCTTCCTTGACCGCCCGGGCCAGCCGCTGGCGAACATGCCGGGCGGCGTTCAGGTCGGTGGCGCGCACGGTGCCACAGGGCCAGCCGACCGCGATGAGGGCTTCGGACTCCTCCGGCGTGAACTGGAAGGATTCGACCGGGGAGGGCACGATCCAGCGCGCGTTCGACACCACCGGCCGCCGGCCCCCGACGACCGCCTGGACCTCGTCGGGTTGCTCGCCGGCGTCGATCAGGCCGAAGCACATCTGCCGCAGCGGCCGCCAGGCGGAAGCCGGCGCCGGCGCTCGCTTGGGCAGCAGGTCCGGCGCCGAGAGGGCGATCTCGTGGACCCGCCACGGCGTGGGCGGGATCCTGGTGAGGTTCCATGAGTCGCGCTCGTCGGTGATGTCGGGCCGCGATTTCGTCAGCCACTCGACGACCGGCTCGGTCAGGTCGCGGGCCGGCGCGACGATCGCCTCGGCCCGGCGCCGCACCAGCTGCCGGATGGCGCGGGAGACGGCCGATCCAGTCCGCCGGCGCCGCTGCAGCTCCCGGCCGGCCGGCTCGGGCACCGGGTGGTAGTCGAACGGACGCTCGTCGACGTTCTGCCGGAACGCCGTCGCCACCGACTCGACCATCCGCGCGGAACTGCGAACCAGACGGTCGCCTCGGTCGACGAGGTCGGGAGGGAGCAGCGCCGTGGTGTCGGCGCGGACGATCTTGTTGATCACCCGGTCGCTGAGGTCGCGGTTGTCGACCAGCCGCACCGCGTTGCGGGCCACCACGATCCGGCGATGGTTGCCCGCGACCCGGGTCGCGTCGGCGGTGTCGAACGGCGCGGCGGGCTGATGCACCCAGAGCCCGCCCGCGGTCGCGCAGGCGAGCGCCGCGTGCGGTGGGAACGTGGCCGCCCGGCTCACGCCGTGATCCATGGCGTCGTCGCTGGGCCGGTCCTCCGCCGAGACGACGACGTTGACGTCCCACCGGGGTTCCAGCAACGCGGGTACGGGCAGCGCGACGCCGCCACGCGGGACGACGATGTTGAGCCGGATCAGCCGGGTCCAGTCGGACAGGCTCCGTTCGATCACCTCGACGAGCTCGTTGAGCTTGTCGCCGCCGGCCTCCGGCAGAGGCTCGGCCGACACGGGCCGGACCGCCACGAACCGCACCAGCCGCAGCTTGCGGGTGCCGATGCTGGCCAGCAGCGAATCCGACACGGTCTCGGACGGCGAGATCCGGCGTACCTGGAGCGCGTCGGCGGCCGGCACCGGGCCGCTCAGCACCTCGTCGGTGATCAGCAGCGAGGTCCGCAGCAGGCCGGCGGCCGTCCAGCTCTCGACCACACGGACGATGTCCCCGTGGCCGGGGGTAACAGCGAGGATGACGGCGACATCGGCGTCGGGCGGCGTGCTCATCGGTCCTCGCTCGCGCCGCGGATGAGGCCCTCGAGCGCGCGGTGGATGTCGCGGCGGATCTCCCAGGCGCGCTTGCGGCGCATCGGACCCTCCAGCGGGTAGTTCTCCTCGGCCTCGGTGAGCAGGGCCCGGAAATCCTGGTACGCCGTGCTCGACGCGGCGCTGGCGTTGTCGCCCAGCAGGGCCAGGACCCGGTAGGCCATGAGCGGCTCGTCGTTGTTGGTGGCGGCGACGAGCGCCAGCGACATCGACTCCAGCAGCGCGGCGAGACAGTCGAACGGGTTGAGCGGCGTCACCGGCGGACCGAGGAGCGGCTCGGGGAACGCGAGTTTGTCGCCGTACTTGATGGTGACCCGCCGCCCCTGGGCATCCACGTCGATCATTTCGTCGACATAGGCGATGAAGAAGCCGCGGACGATGCGCAGCCGGGTGCCGGGGTCGACCGGGACCGCCTCGGGCAGCGGCCGGGCGCGGCGCCAGTGCGAGAAGACCGCCTCCCGGCCGATCCGCCGGTGCGCCTCCCAGTCCTCCAGGATCGGCCGGGTCAGCGACTCGAACGCGGCGTGGTGGTACGGGCGGTCGAGGAAGGTGGTCATCTCGATCTCCGCGGGCCCCGCCTCGTCGAACCGGCGCGCGGCCAGCTCCGCCGGGAAGTTGCCGACGTTGGTCAGCACGCCGAGCGCGGTGCGGTACGCCTCGGTACCCTCGACCAGCGGGATGGCGGTGATCAGCGGCTGCTGCGCCGGGGCGTTCTCGCCGCCGGCCAGCGCCTGGAAGCCGGGATCCAGCCGGACCAGCGGGGCCGACGCGCGGATCGCCGCCGTGAACGCGGAATCGAAGCGGGACAGCCGCTGGCGCTCGTCGAGCGACGGGGTGTTCCGGCCCAGCGCGTCCTGGAGCGACTGGTGGATGTAGGCGCCGATGGCGATCTGGTCGTCGCCGCACCAGCGCCGGGCGCGCTGCAGCAGGTCCTCGCCGGTGATGCGCACCTCGAAGACCGCGGTCTGCTCCATCTGGCGGTTATCGCTCCAGACCCGGGCCAGCTCGGGCTGCCAGTTCCGGGACGCGACGATCAGCGCCCGGGAGGTCTCGGCGCCCGCCCGGCCCGACACCAGCGGGCCGCTGCCCAGGATCACCTGCTTCACCGCGAAGTAGAAGGGATCCTCCTCGCCGGCCGCCGTGTCCTGCAGCAGCCGGGCGAGCTCGGCCGGGTAGCTCGTGACGGGGTCGATGAGGAACTGGTTCGGGCGCGGGTGCAGGACGGCCGGCACGGCGTACGACGGCTCCGACGGCCATTGGCCGACCATCGACACCTTGCCGCCCGGGACGCTCTGAGCGTCCCGGCGCAGCATCGCCAGGCCGTCCGCGAGGGCCCGCTCGAACGGTTTGAGCAGGTAGCGGCGCAGGTCGCCGAGCAACTCAGCGGCCGTCCGGCGGGCCTGCGCGTCGCTGGCCCGGCCGAACGCCGCCTCCGCGCCGGCGGTGAGCGCGGTCTCCACCCGCAGGCTGGAGACCGGGAATGTGTTCGAGCGGCGCCGGAACATGCCGCGCGCCTCCTCGCCCAGGGCTTCGTTGATCTCGTCGCCGTACCGCTCGGCCCGCGCGGCATCCTGGAGGGCCTCGCCCTCGAGGCGGAGGATCAGGTCGTCGTCGATCAGCCGCCCGACCCGCTCGACGAGCCCCAGCGCCACCGGCAGGCCGTCGGTCAGCAGGATCTCCTCGACCTCGCGCAGCAGCCGCTTCTGGATGTCGGCCGTCCACTGGTGTGCGTTCTCGACGGTCTGCTCCTCCTGGTCCTTGACGAAGCGCTCCCGCCGCTCGTCGATCCGGGCCCGCAGAATGCTCCGCCACTCGGGCAGCGAGTACATCTTGTCCCGGTACTGCTGCTGGATCGAGTCGCACTCCTGGCGCACGGCGCCGCGCCGCGGCGGGGCGAGCCGCTCCAGGAAGGCGCCCGCGGTCCGCTCGCCCGGGCTGTCCAGCTGCAGGGCCATCAGGAAGCTCGGCCACCGGCGCTGGATGCGTGTGTCCCGGTCGATGTGCGCCGGGTCGTCGGCGGCGGCGCCGCCCGCGCCGTGCAGCAGCCGCTCGGCCGCCAGCCGGCCGATGCACTGCGCCGCGTACACGTGGAACTGCTCGCGGCCGAGGCCGACGCTGGAGTAGCCGAGGGAGGAGAACGGCGCCTCCACATTGCCGGGAACCAGGCCCATCGGGTCGGCGCCGGTGGCGGCCTGCTGCCAGTTGCCCCAGACGTAGGCGAGGTACTGCTGCTGGATCGAGGGGCTCATCGCCCACGCGGTCAGGGTCCGGGCGACGGCCGCGAACACCTCCTTCTGCTCCTCGAAGGGCAGCACCTCGTTGCCCGACCCGATGACGAACGACCGGGCCGGTCCGCGCCGGGCAGGCTCGCCCGGCCGGCGCAGGAGCTGCCCGTCGGCGCGCTCGCCGTCGGCCATCGTGTTCCAGTGGGCGGCCGCCAGCTCGGAGATGGCGGCCAGGGCGTTCGCCTGGACACCCTGGCGCTTGTCCTGGCTCAGGCTGTGGAACACGTCCGGCGCGTAGAGCACTGCCGCGGAGTCCGCCGCCCAGGGCCGTCCCAGGTCGTGCAGCACGTCGCAGACGTCCAGGAAGGCGCCGGCCCCGGTGCCGCCGGCCAGCGAGGACACCACGACCACCGCGGGCGGGGCGACGTTGGCGGCGCTGACCGCCTCGCCCCGCATCGCCTCCTGGACGCGGGTGAGGCTCTGCTCGGCCTCGTTGCCCTCCAGGCGGCTCACCGCGGCCGCGACGGCGTCGCGGATCCGCACCTTCGCGTACAGGGTGAGGGCGCGGCCGATTGCCCGGAACTGGCCGGCGCCGTGCTGCACCGCGACATGCACCTCGTGGGCCTCGGGCAGCCATGCGTGCTCGAGCGCGGCCGGGTCGTTGAGCCGATCGATCGCCCGGGTCACCGTGCCGTAGGTGAGGTTCGGGGCGACCAGCGAGCGGTACGACGAGATCGGCAGGGCGGGCAGCTCGGGCGACTCCTCGCTGACCACCGCCGCGTCGATGTGCAGGAACTGCCATCCCGTCGGCATCTCGGCGATGCCGATCCGGTTCAGCCTCGTGAGCAACTCCTGGTACAGGTAGCGCAGGGTGTCACCGCCGGAACCACCGACACCGATGAACAGAAAGCGTTGGACCATGATCGCTCCAGTGGTCTAGGTCCGGGAGTCGGACTCGGGATCGGATTCGGGGCGTTGCCGGGGGAGCAGGTTCCGCACGGCGTCGGTCGCCTGCTCCACGATCTGGGCGGTGCGCTGCGGCGTGAGCCGGTCGTGGACGTCCAGCACGACGGCGACGTCGACGGGGACCTCCGCGTCCGCGGCCATCGACTCGGCGGGCCGGCCGGCGACGGCCACGCAGTTGAAGTCCGGCTCGCCGGGAACGCCGACCGGGCGGGTCTCGACGCGGCGGCCGTCGGGGCCGGCCACCGGCCCGGTCTCCGGGACATGGAACGGGTGCCGCCACGGCACGCGGGCGCGGAAAACGATCGAGCCGACCCGGAAGGATCGCCGGCTCGTCCGCACCGGCCGGAAGTCCTCGCCGGTCGGCCGCCAGGGCCGGCCGTCCTCGCGGAGGTCGACGCGATCGGTCCCGGGCCGCCAGCTCGCATACAGCTTGTAGGGGGCCGCCTGCCGTTGCCGGCCGTCCACCCGGGTCAGCACCAGCCGGTTGAAGAGGGCGAACAGGGCGAGCGGCAACGCGCTGAGCGCCAGCATGCAGCCGACCGCGACGTAGACCGGCGGTTTCCTCGTGATGCCGGGCCCGACGTTGAGCCGGACGGGCACCAGCAGCTCGTCGTCGGGGCCGGAGGAGCCAGCACTCCGTACGGTCAGGTCGCCCTTGGCCAGCCCGGTCCATCCGCGCTTCTGGGTGAAGCTCGCCGTCAGACCGATCGTCCCGGTCTGGCCGGCGGCTATCCGCAGGCAGCTGTCCCGGTCGTGGCCGGATCCCTTGGCCCGCACGGCGACCGGCCCGACATCCGCCCCCGTCGCCAGGTCGAGTCCACCGCCGTCGACCCACACGCACCGCTCGGCGTCGTCGGCGGTGATCGCCAGCGTGGCCTTGCGGTCGCCGGATCCGTGCAGGGCCGCGAAAACGGGCCGCGCGACCGTCACGCTGGAGGTCACCGAGACCGGCACGACGATCTCCGGCGGCCCGATCTCATATCCCGCACTGGTCCGCACGTCGAGCTTGAGATGTACCTCGACCCGGCTGCCGTGCCACTGATCGGGCGCTTGGAAAGTCACGGCCCACCGGTCGTCCGCCTCGCGCTTCACGTCCCGCGCCACGACGGCGCTCTTGCCGTCGGAGGGGGAGACGACGCTCACGACGAGGACCGGCGGTGGTCCGCCCGGCGGGCCTCCCGGAAGCCGCGCATCGGGGTTCCGGGTCGTCACTTCAAAGACCCAAGGCCGATTGCGTACGAAGTGAGCGGCGTTCTCGATCCGCGGCACCTGACCGCTGAACAGGTAGATCGAGCCGGTGACCCGGTTCGCGCCGGCGCCGTGCAGCCGTACCGTCCACCGACCGGCCCACGACGGGTCGTCGGGTGGCAGCGTGCCCCGGACGATGACCAGCGGGGTCCCGTCGTCGCCGTACCACTGCCAGGTGAGCTGCGCGCCGCCGACCTCGACCGGGTTCTCCCAGCCGGGACCCGGCAACGGCGCGGCGGCGCCGGACGGTGGCTCGAGCTTGACCTGGGTGCCAGGCGTGCCCGGCTCGATCAGGAGGGCGAAGCTGCGCAGGCCCGGTTCCAGCTCGAACGTGCAGCCGAGCCGCACGGGCGCGCAGGGGATCGGCGGATTCGCGGGGGGATCGCCGATCCCGAAGAAGATCTTGGCCAGGTCCTTCGCGTTGGTCGCGCGCAGGTATTCACCCTCCGCGTCGGCCGCCGGCCTGCCGCATCCCTTCTCGACCCCGCTGATCTGGCGGAGGAACACCTCGTCGGGCTGGTCCTTTCCTTTGATCAGCCCGACGGTGATCACATTGACCCCGTCCTGCCGCAGTTGGTCCATGACGCCGCCGCCGTCGCACAGCTCATGCTTGCCCGCACGCACCCGGTCGTCGAAGTCGCGCCGGTGGCTGTCGACGGGCTCGTACTTGCCGTCGGTGAACCACACCAACATCTGGCACGGTGGGGTCTCCCCGTTGTCCTGCGCGGCGCGCTCGGCCAGCAACCCGCGCGACTCCCGGAGGGCGGTGACGTAGTCCGTGTCGCCCGTGAGCGGCGCGGCCCCGAGGGCCGCGCGGTCGGTGGCGCGCGACGCCCGGTCGGGCCGGTGCCAGTCGCCGAGCGGCTGGAAGCCGGTGTTGAACACGGCCCACCGGACCGAGACGTCGATGGGGACCTTCCCGGGCTGGTCGGGGTGGCTGAGGTGGCCGAGCTGATCCAGGGCGATGTCGGCCGCGGTCAGGCGCTCGCCCTCCGGGTCCGTCGTCTTGATGCTGCCCGAGGTGTCGAAGACCATGAGCACGTGCAGGACCGGGCGGCTCTGCAGGCACGACGCGAGGCTGGCCAGCCCGGCCGGGGCCCCGGCGACGCCCGGCCCCGGGACGCCCAGGCCGGCGGCGGCCGCGGCCAGAAAGCCCACGATCAGCAGGCGGACCGCCCTCATCCGACGTACCACAGTGCCACCTGGTACGCGTGCACAAGGCCGGCGACGACGCCGAGAACCGCGGCAGCGACGACGCCCTGGCCGCTGCGCGGCGGCCGGGAGTAGTCAGGCCGCTGACGGCGCCGCTGGTCGACCACCCGGTACCAGGCCACGCACGCGATGGTCAGGACGCCACCGAGCGCCCAGCCGCACCAATGCCAGCCGGTGAATTGCGTTCCCCGGAATTTCGCGGCCAGGAGAACAGCGACGATCAATGACAACCACCCGACAATTGTCGGCCCGTACGGAGGGTGCGATGAGCGCTCATTGATCATTCATTTTCACCTGTTAGTGAATGCCTTCGATGTTGGCAATTGCCGTGCTGGCGACGGTAGACTTCGGTGCCGACCTGCGGGACCCTACAGAAATTCACTCATAGAGGTCAATCGCCTGGTCGAGTTAGGACGGACGGTTTCCCATACTGTCCGAACGGTGGAACTATTCCGCATGGGATCGGCCCGATCATTGCGCCGATGAGCGGACAGTCGATGAGCGGGCCGGGCGGCGGTCGCCGGACGGCGCTGCTCGTCCACGTCGAGGAGTTCGCCGAGCGGCGGGACGAGCACGGCGAGCCCGACCTGTTCGCGCTCGGTTCCCTGCCGTTCGCCGGCCGGGTGCGCCGGCTGCGCGAGCAGCTCACCCGGTTCGGCTACGAGGTCCGCGAGCCGGCCGACCGCACCAGCGCCGGCATAGCCGCCGCGGTCGAGAAGCTGCTCGACGAGCACGGCGCCGACGACGTGGTGCTCGTCCACGTTCTCAGCCACGGCGAGCCGGACGGCCACAACGGCGGCTACTACGTGCTCGGCGAGGACGGGGTCCGGGACTTCAACGCCGATGCGGGCCGGTGGCTCGACCGGGCCGAGGCGTCGACCGGCCGTTTCACCTCGCATCGGGACCGCCCGTACGCGTTGTTCCTGCTCGACCTCTGCTTCGCCGGCCGGGCCGTCGCCGGGCAGTGGCGCACCGGCGGCACGCCGGACGGCCGGGCCTACGCGATCTGCGCCGCCGCCGACCACCAGAAGGCGTACAACGCCCGATTCACCGAGGCATTGACCGATGTTTTCGGCGTGGCCGCGGCACTGGCGGAGTTCGACCCGTACGACCCCGACGGAATTCTCCCGCTGGACGTGCTGACCCGCGAGCTCGTCAAGAACATCAACGAATTGGAAAAGAACGACCTCGCCGATCCGCAGGATGTCGTGACCACCCCGGTCTCGCTCGGCGCGAACCGCTGGTTGCCATTTTTCCCGGTTCGCGGAGTCGTGCAGCCCGATTCGTGGAGCTCCTCCGGCGACCGTTCCCCGATATCGTCCGACCTACGGTCCTTCCTCCTTTCGGGCAGTGTCATCCCGGGAACCGTTTCCGAGGTGGAGGGCCTGTTCACCGGCCGCGTCGCCGAGCTCGCGCGCCTCGCGGCCTGGCTGGCCGATCCGACCGCCGCGCCGGTTCACCTGGTCACCGGCGCCCCCGGCGCGGGCGTCTCCACCCTGCTTGCCCACGTTGTCCGCCACGCACACCCCGAGCTGCGCGCCGAGCTCGGCGTGGACCCGGGCGTCGCCGTGCCCGGGACGGCGGAGCTCGTAGCGGTCAACCTGGCCGGCGCGGACCTGCCGCAGGCGGTGGACGCGATCGGGCGACAGTTGGTCGGGCACCCCGTCGGCGGACACTCCGAGACGCTCGTCAACGCCGTCCTGGGCCGCGCCCGCCCGGTCACCCTGGTCCTCGACGGACTCGACCAGGCGGTCGACCCGCCCGCTGTGGAAGCGCGGCTCCTGCGACCCTTGGCGTCGGGCCGCAACACTTCGGGAGGACCGGCCTGCCGCATGCTGATCGGCGCCCACGCCCTCCGTGGTCCGTTCCCGGCCACGATGGTCACCACCGACCTCGACGCGGTCGACCCGGCCGATCTGCTCGCCTTCCTCGAACTCCTGGGCGAGCGGGAGGGTCGCACCGGCCCGCAGTGGACGGCGTTCGCACGCGCCGCCGCGGAGGCCCTGGCCGCCGATTCCCCGGCTGCTGACTCCTTGGCTGCCGATTCCCTGGCCGTGGACGTTACGGCGACGGACCGGTTCGGTGCCTACCTGGCGGCCGCGGTCCACGGCCGAGCGGCCGCGAGCGGGTCCGGCCCG
Organism: Paractinoplanes rhizophilus; assembly: GCF_042664765.1. Lineage (NCBI taxonomy): Bacteria > Bacillati > Actinomycetota > Actinomycetes > Micromonosporales > Micromonosporaceae > Paractinoplanes > Paractinoplanes rhizophilus. The sequence goes on from NZ_JBHTBJ010000021.1 coordinate 119,410, forward strand.
ACGCTGCTCGGCACCCAGCTGTCCCGGGCGATGACCGTCGTCTGGGCGCTGGAGCTGGCGGGCCCGACCGGCTCCTGGGCACGGCCGGTAGCGACCGCCCTGGCGTGTGCCGAGGGGGACGGCATACCGATCGGCGTCCTCCGGTGCGTGGCGATCGCGCTGGCCGCCGGAACGTCCTCTGGGGTGGACCCGCTCACCCCCGAGCGCGTCGCCGCCGTGCTGCACGAGCTGCGCCGCTATCTGACGATCTCGCAAAGCGCCGACGGCCGGGTCTACAGGCTGCGCCATCCCGCGCTGGTCCGCGCGCTCCGCGCCGACGCCGACGCGCCGGCCGTTCTGGAGGGGATCTACCGCGCGGTCGGCGAGCCCGGCCGCGCGCCGGCCTGGCGGTACACCACTGCCTACGCCCGCCGGCGCGTGCTCGACCATGCGGTCGCGGCCGGCCGGCACCGCGAGCTGCTCGGGAACGCCGCCTTCCTCATCGAGAACGCCGGCCAGCTCCTGGACGCCCAGGGCGACGGCCGACTGCCGCCGGACGAGACCGCCGTGGCGGCCCTCGCGGTGGCGCGCCGGGCGCGGGAGCTCGACCTGATCGGCGCCCGGGAGAACGCCCGGTTCGAGCTCGCCGTCGTGGCCGCCCGGCACGGCGCCCATGACCTCGCCCGCGGCTTCGCCGAGCTGCCCGGTGAGCCTGCCCTGTCCTGGCGCCCCCGTTGGTTGGCCGGCACGTCCCGGCCGGCCACCGGACACCCACCCGGCCTGGACAAGCTCATCCTGGTCACCGTCGAGGACGGGGAAGTCGTCGCCTACGACGCCGGGTCCGGCCAGCTGGTGCCCGGCGCGGTGGCCGGCCACCAGCGCGGCGTGACCGCCCTGTCGGCCGGCGGCTCCGGCACCGAGCGGCTCCTGGTCAGCGTGGCCGGGCGGAGTGTGCAGGTCACGTCGGCGCCGGGCGGCGCGAAGGCCGGTTCCGGTGCCGCGCGCAACCGGGTGGCGAACCAGGTGGCCGTTGTCCGGTGGCGGGACGATCTGGTGATCGCTGCGGTCACCGACCGGCACATGATCGAGTGCTGGACCGCCAAGGGGGACACCTACGCCGAGCCGCTGGACTGCGGGCGCCCGTTGTGGGAGCTGATCCTGGCCGACGACGGTTCCCGGGTGCTCGCGGTGACGCTGGGCGGCGACAACTGGGTCGACGTGTGGGCCTTGGAGTCGGGACGGCGGGTCCTGCCGCCCCGGCCCGGCCAGGCCGCCACGGTGGTCGTCGCCGACGGGCGGACGTACCTGGTGGTGGTGGACGGCTGGTCCACGGCCCACACCTACCGGATCGCCGACGGCCAGGAGGTCGCGATGGTCCCGCTGCCCCGCCGGACCAGCCACCTTCGCACCGTCCGGCAGGGCGACGATCCGCTGGTCGCGATGGCGGCCGGCGAGGATCTGATCGGCTGGAACCCGCTCGAGAACGACGTTCCGCCGCGGCCGATCGCGAACACGGTCGGGCGGATCGAGCACCTGGACTGTGTCTCCGGGCCGAGCGGATCCGCGACGCTCGTGGCGAGTGAAGGACACCGAGTGACCCTCGTCGACCTGGACTCCGGTCACCGCTCAACGGTGGAACTGGCCGGAAAGCCGCGGATCAGAGCGCTGGTCGCCGTGCCGGGCCGCGGCGGGGCGCCCGCACGTACCCGGCCGTCCTTCGCGGTCGCCGCCGAGAATGCGGGCCTGTTCGTGGCCGTCGCCGGGAGGGGAAGCACGCGGATCGCCCACCTGGACCGGGACGCGGTGGCGGTGGCCGAGACCGCCGACGACCACGACGATCCGCACCTGGACTGGTTGCGCGCCGGCCCGCTGCTGCTCCTACGGCGGACCGCCCCGGGCGGGCGTACCTCGTACGTGGACGCGCGGACCGGCGCCGCCGTGCCCATGCCCGCGACGGGTCTGCCGGTATCGGCCGACCGTACGCCCGCCGCCCCCGCACCGGTGGTCACCGTGGTCGACGGGCGGGTCGTCGTCGTGACGGCGGAGGGGTCCGGCGCCCTGCTGGTGCACGAGGCGGAGGAGAAAGCCCCGTACCGGATCACGATCCAGGACAGCCCGCCGGTCGGGCTGGCGCCGCTGCCCGGCGACCCCGAGGTGGTCGTCGTGGGCTACCGCAACGGCGCGCTGTGCCTGGTCAACCTGCGCACCCGCCAGGAGATCGACCGGGTCGAGACCCCCGGCCCGATCCGGCACCTGACGGTCCGCCCGGGACCGGGGGACAGCGCCTGGGTGGTCGTCGAGGCGGGCGCGGAGGTCCTCGTCCTCGAACTGACACGGCCGAACTGAGGAGGAACGATGCCGGGAATCGTCGGTGTGCACGGAGTCTGGAACCACCTCGCCGGAAGGACCGACGAGGAGGCGGTGCGGCACTACAGCGAGATCTGGAGCGGCGGGCTCGCGCACTCATTGGGTGACGTGACCAAGGCCGGCATCCGGGCCGTCTACTACGCCTCGTGCCTGCGGGTCGCCTATGGGCAGGGCGCACCGGATCCGGAGACCCTCGACCACGTGGAGCAGGAGTGGCTGCGCGAGTGGGACGCGGCCCTGAACCCGCGGGTCGAGACCGGCCAGGGCCGGGCGCTGAAACCGGTGCGGCAGATCATCAGCGGGATGGCCCGCCGGGGTCATCTCGACGAGCGGCTGACCGCCGCGTTCGTGACGGTCTTCCTCAAGGAGATCAAGGTCTACTTCGACGGTCGCGATCCGGCTCCGCGCCAGGCCGCCCGGGAACGGGTCGCCGACGCGGTGCGGCGGGAACGTCCGTCGGTGCTGATCGCGCACTCGATGGGCTCGGTGGTCGCCTACGAGGCGCTCTGGCAGAACCCGGACCTGAAGGTCGACCTCCTCCTGACCCTGGGCTCGCCGCTCGGCCTTCCCCCGGCCATCTTCCCCCGGCTCGACCCCGCCCCGGTTGACGGGCGCGGCAGCCGTCCCCCGGGCGTGCAGCGCTGGGTCAACATCGCCGACCCCGGTGACCTCGTCGCGGTCCCGCGCTGGCTGGCCCGCTCCTTCGACGGCATCGACGAGGACCTGGAGGCGCCGATCGGCGTGTTCGAGTTCCACAAAGTCGTCCCGTACCTCCGCTGCACCCAGGTCGCCGACGCGGTCCGGCCATACCTCTGAGCCTGCTGGACGGTCCGGTTCGTCGGCCTCGACATCACCGTGCATTCCTCGGACGGCAAGCGCAGCCCCGGCCGGCTCTCCGGCAAGGACCTGAGGTACGGCGCTGGCTGCTGTTCGAAGCCGCGTCCATCGCAGGATGCGACCAGCGGGAGGTGAAAGACCAGGTCAAGTCACTCGAGTGGGCGATCCGAGGGGGAGCCTCATCAGTCCCCAGGTTCCGTTGGTCGGATCACCGACGGAGGCCGGAGAAGTCTGCCCAGCCGTGACAGCATCGACGGGACGTACATCGATGGGAGGAGCCTTGGCGGGGCTGGACGAGCAGGTCACCGTACATTCCCTTTATGGCGGCCGAATCGCGGCAGAGGAAACCGTTCTGGCCGGCATGCGTTCGATGGAGGAACGGCTGGATGCCGAGTTCGCGGCAGACGCCGCCCGGACCGCCCGGATGCAGGCCCCGGTCGACGACTTCCGCACGGCGCTGATGGGCGGTGCTGGCAACGCCGAGGAAGTCGGCGAGGCGGTGCGGCGGCTGCGGGATAGTGCGCCCCGGTTCGAGCCGAGCCTGCCCCGGCCCGAGCGGCGGCGAGAGGTTTCGCGGATCTTCACGGGCTCGATCGGGGCGACGGTCGCCCCGCCGTACGACTACGGCTGGACCTCGAACAGAACCTCGGCCGGCGCTGTGGTCAGCAAGGTCACCGCGGACCGGACCACCGGATTCTGCGAGTACCAGAAGCAAGCCTCCGGCGGGCCGTCCGGCGCCAGCGCCCGAGCGGCCGTCGGCGTGTTCTTCCGGCCGCCCGTCGCGAACGGCCGGCTGGAGGTCTCGGCGAATCCCTCGTTCCGGCTTGCCTGGACGACGTTCTGCTGGCATTGCAGCACTCATTCGGACGGCTTCATCGGCATCTACGTGGGCCGTTACACACTCGGCGGCGACTTCGAGACCGCTCCGATAGACGAAAAGACGTACCTGTGGAACGACGACTCGTGGTGGTACGGCACGTCGGACGAGGCGACCAGTTCGGGATTCCCGCTGAGCGCCCAGTTCGACGTCGACAGCAACCATTTCTACGCGCTCTGGATCTGGTGCGGCGGCTACGACGCGACCGGCGGCGAAGGGCTGTTCTATTTCAGCAACTCCGACTCGCAATTCTCGATGGACGTGCCGTCGATCACCTGGAAGCTGACGTGACCGTTACGTGGGGGTAGACCATGGGCAGGTACTTCGTGGGAACGCTGGCACCCGGTCAGACCATCCGGCCGGCGCTGTCCTTCGCGACGCCGTTCAATCCCGCCGGGGACTGGGGCGGGTCGTACGTGTTGGCGCATCCCCGCACTGCGGACGCGCAACTGGTCTGCGATTTCCACGGCAAGATGCTGGACTCGACGACCGGTCGCTACTTCTACATTCTCAGCATCACCAACCGCGGCCCACTGGCCACCGAAGTCGACGTCGACTTCTGACGTGAGGAGTCTCGATGCGAGTGACCTTGGTGCAGGACGCGGGCGGAGACGTCGTCGCGGTGGTGGCCGGCGGCGAGCAGGAGGTAATAACGACGCTCCCGGGCTCGCGGCGAACCGGCCGGGAGGATGCCGACGAGCAACCTGTCCGGGTCGAGGTGCGGATCCGGCCGGAGCACGATCAGTCCGTGCATGACGTCGAGCTTCCGGCCGAGCTCGCGGAACTGCGGGGAGTCGATCTTCTGCACGCGTTGCGGCAATACCGGATCGCCCCGGGAGACCCAGGGGAAGCCGGGGCCGCCTGGCTGCTCCGCCCGGTGCCGGTTCCGTCGCGGCCGGAGTGAACGAGAGGGCCGGAGCCTGGCCCGCCGGTTCAGCACAAGACCCAGCTGACATGTCGGTCGTGGTCGGCCCGCGCTCCGCCGATGCTGACCCGAAAATTCAACGGTGAGTAGGCAGGCCGAAGGCACCCGGCGCAGCGCAGCGGAGCCGGGTGTGGGGTGACGGTGCGGTTGTGGGTTCAGGCCGCCTCGGGTTCGACGATGATGGCTTTGCCGCCTTGGATGATGATCTTCTGGCCGGTGACGGCTTGGAGCGCGGAGGCGAGGTTGCGGGCTCGGCGTTCGGCGTTGATCCGGGTCTCGTAGTAGTCGGCGCCGAGGTCGTGGAAGCGGCTGTCGGGGTCGGACAGCAGGTGCCAGGCGATGGTCAGGATGCTGTTGCCGACGGCGACCATGGCTTTGCCCTTGCCGCGGCGTCGGGCGATGCGCCGGTAGCGGGCGCCCAGGAAGGTCCGGGCGCGGGTCTGGGCACCGGCGGCGTTGCCGAGGGTGGCCGCCAGCCAGGGGTTGCCCTTCGGGCGTTTCTTCTGTTTCTTCGTGCCGGCCGACTCGTGCACGGCGGGCGCGAACTTGGCCCAGGACACCAGGTGGGCAGCGGTCGGGAAGCGGGTCATGTCGACCCCGATCTCCGCGATGAGTTCGGCGGCGCCGATCGAGGCGATGCCGGGGATCTCAGCCAACTGCTCCACCTGGTGGCAGAAAGGGGCGACCAACTCCTCGATACGCGTGTCCAGGACGGTGATCTGCTCGGTGTTGGCCGCCGTTGAGGATGACGATGGCGGCGTCATTGAGGGTGACGATGTGGGCGGTGTGATCAGGCCCCGTCGGCGGGGTGCCGGACGGGGCCTGGTCGTCGTGGTGGCGCGGTGCTGGTCATTGCGCCGGGTGGGTGGGTGGTTAGTTAGTCGGTGGTGACCTCGGCGACGGCGGTGCGGGTGGAGGATTCGTCGACGATGCTTTTGTCCGCGGCGAAGGCTGCGACGAGGGCTTGGACGGCGAGGTTGTTGACCGCGCGGGGGTAGCCGCGGCTGGTTTGGTGGATCAGCGCGGCGGCGTCGTCGGAGAACAGGGTGTCGGATCTGCCGGCGAGAGTGGTGTGGTGGCGCAGGTAGCTGCTGGTCTCCTCGGGGGTCATGGGTGGCATGGCGTAGCGCAGCGCTATCCGCTGGTCGAGTGCGGCGAGGACGCCGAGTTTGATCCGGCGTCGCAGGGTTGGTTGACCGACCAGGAGGCAGGCGAACGGGCTGGTGGAGTCCATGTCGTGGTTGGTCAGCATCCGGATCGATTCCAGCTGGGCGTGATCGAGCAGGTGGGCCTCGTCGATGACCAGGACGGGGGTGCGGCCGCGTTCGGCCTGCTCGATCGCGAGGGCCTCGACGGTCTGCGGGACCAGGGTGGCGTGGTGGGTCAGCGGGCGGTGCCCGAGGGCAGCGACGATCTGGTGGTGGATGCCGCGGACCCCGACTGTCGGGTTCGGCAGGTAGATGATCGTGTGTCTGGTCGGGTCCAGGCCGGCGAGCGCGGCGCGGACGGCGACGGTCTTGCCGGCGCCGACCTCGCCGGTGATCACCCCGATGCGGTGCTCGGCGATGCACCAGCCGATCCGGGCGACGGCCTCGCCGTGACTGGCGTGGCGGTGCAGCATGCCGGGGGCGAGGTCACGGCCGAACGGGGTGCGGGTGAACCCGAAGAATCCCTGCAACCGGTCGATCACGGCGTCACCTGACCGGCGCTGGCCGGGTCGCCGGCGTCGGCGAGGAGGTCGAGCTGGCCGGGCAGTTCCCCGGCGGGGCTGGTTGTGGTGAGGGCGGCGTAGTTGACGCGTTGGGCGAGTTCGGTGTGGTGGGCGTCGTCGAGCAGCAGCGCGTAGTTGATCCCGGTCGCCGCCGGCGGCGTGGGCGGGGTCTCGGGGCGTGCCTTGACGTGGGCGTGCCGGGTGATCCGGTGTGGCAGCGCCGCCCCGACCGGAGTGCCGGCGAGGCGGACCTCGATGCGGGTGAGGTCGAACGGGTCGAACACCAGCTCGACGCGGCGTCCGGCCAGGGCGGGGTCGACCTGGTAGCTGTTGCCTTGCAACGACACCAGCGCGGTCTTGCTGACGGTGCGCTGCTCTGCCCAGAGGAACGCTTCGGCGAGCGCGTCGGGGGTGGGCAGCGGGAACGGGCCGCCGGTCTGCCACCGTGCGAGCGGCGGCAGACCGGTCTCGCCGTGCGGCCGACGGTGGTAGACCTGCTCGACCCAGGCGGTGAACAGCCGGTTCAACTCGCCCAGATCGCCGACTTCGTGCCGCCCGCCCGCGGTGTTGCTGCTGGCGGCGGCGGTGTTCTGGCCGGTGATCTCGACGAGGAACTGGTCGCGGACCGTGCGGAAGAATCGCTCGATCTTCCCGCGGCCCTGCGGGCGACCCGGCGTGGAGTGGACCAGCCGGATGCCGAGCTTTGCGCAGGCCCGCAGCAGCCAGGCGTCGACGAACGCGGAGCCGTTGGAGCCTGTCACGATTTTTGTGTAAATCGGAGGATGTGCCGCTTAAGCGAAGACTATCAGAAGGTCAGCCGGTTTGGGAAGAGGCGAACCAGAGTGTTCAATGCCACCTTCCAACCGTGCGTTCCGGTCCCTGAATCACCGCCGCGGTGCGTCGATATGTTCCGCAGTCCAAGATAGAG